>NZ_JBICMK010000089.1:0-2832 GCF_043106315.1 Pseudomonas sp. FYR_5
GGGGCTGAAAATTCCAGGCCTGGCAGTGTTTCACTCTGTGATTGCGATGCGCAGCCCCTCCTGCAGGCCCTTTTCCTATGCAAGCCAACAGCCCATGGCTATCATGCCTGCCTTATTCCAAGTCGAGACTGGCATGCTGAAGTTGTTGAATCTCCTCAAGGATGGTCGGTTCCATTCCGGAGAAGCTCTGGGGGCAGCCCTGGGGGTGAGTCGCAGCGCAGTTTGGAAGCAGCTGCAGCATCTGGAAAGTGAGCTGAACCTCACCATTCACAAGGTTCGTGGCCGCGGTTACCAGTTGGCCGCGCCACTGGCTTTGCTCGAGGCGAAGGCAATCGCCGGGTTTGCCGTGGGTGAACAGTGGCCGGTATTCATCCACGAAACCATCGATTCGACCAATGCCGAAGGCTTGCGCCTTGCCGCTGAAGGGCAGGCGGCTCCATTCCTGGTTCTCGCCGAGCGTCAGAGTGCTGGGCGCGGTCGGCGCGGCCGGCAGTGGGTCAGCCCATTTGCTGAAAATCTCTATTACAGTCTGGTGCTGCGTGTCGATGGGGGCATGCGTCAGCTTGAGGGGTTGAGCTTGGTGGTGGGGTTGGCGGTAATGCGCACCTTGCAGGCGTTCGGGGTAAAGGATGTCGGGCTTAAATGGCCTAACGATGTGTTGGTTCGTGGGCAGAAGATCACTGGGATTCTCCTGGAATTGGTGGGCGATCCTGCAGATGTCTGTCATGTAGTGCTAGGCATTGGTATCAATGTAAACATGCAGGTAAACGACCAGGTCGATCAGCAGTGGACCTCTATGCGGCGTGAGGTAGGGGCAGCCATAGATCGTAATCACTTGGTAGCGCTGCTCAGCCAGCAGTTGCAGCACGAATTGGCGCGCCATCGCCGATACGGCTTTGCCGCATTCCAGGAGGAGTGGGAGCAGGCACACTTGTGGCAGGGTCGCAATGTTTCGCTCATTGCTGGTAGTACACGTATTGATGGTGTGGTTCTTGGCGTCGACGGGCAGGGTGGTTTGCGCCTTGAGGTGGACGGGATGGAAAAGAGCTTCAGTGGTGGTGAGCTCAGTTTGAGGTTGCGTGATGATTCTTGAGCTCGATTGCGGTAACAGCTTCATCAAGTGGCGGGTGATCCATGTCGCCGATGCTGTGATTGAAGGTGGCGGGATCGTCGATTCCGACCAGGCGCTGGTGGCCGAAGTGGCTGCGCTCGCGTCAGTGCACCTTACGGGTTGCCGTATTGTGAGTGTGCGTAGCGAAGATGAAACCGATGCGCTTTGCGCGGTGATTGCTCAGGCATTTGCCGTGCAGGCGCGAGTGGCCCACCCGGTCCGTGAAATGGCTGGTGTGCGAAATGGTTATGACGACTATCAGCGCCTGGGTATGGATCGTTGGCTGGCGGCGCTGGGTGCGTTTCACCTGGCCAAAGGCGCGTGCCTGGTGATTGACCTGGGGACCGCAGCAAAAGCGGACTTCGTGTCCGCGGACGGCGAGCATCTGGGAGGTTACATCTGCCCGGGTATGCCGTTGATGCGTAGCCAGCTGCGTACTCACACCCGTCGTATCCGCTACGACGATGCCTCCGCGGAGCGCGCATTGACCAGTTTGTCGCCAGGTCGCTCGACTGTCGAAGCGGTAGAGCGCGGTTGCGTATTGATGCTCCGGGGCTTTGCCTACACCCAGCTCGAGCAGGCTCGTGTGCTCTGGGGTGAGGATTTCACTGTGTTCCTCACTGGCGGTGATGCACCGTTGGTGAGGGAAGCCTTGCCGCAGGCGCGTGTCGTGCCTGACCTGGTTTTCGTTGGCCTGGCAATGGCCTGCCCATTGGATTGAGGTGCCTATGCGCTGGTTGTTTCTGCTGTTACTGGTGCTTAACGTCTTTTATTACGTATGGCATCAGCAGGAAGCCCCGCTGAAGGTCAAGGAAGTCGCCCCGTTGTCGCTGTACAAGGGGAATCAGCAAGAAATCCGTCTGTTGCGTGAAACTGGCGTGTCCGCACCGCCCAAGCGTCGTGATGAGTGCCTGGTAGTCGGGGGTGTGATGGGGCGGGTGCAGTTGGATGCGCTGCGTCAACGCCTGCTGAGTCTGGATATTGCCACCTTGCCGGTCGTAGGGCAGTTGCCTGGGGTGGATGGTCGCTGGCTCAAGGTTGCTCCGGAAAGCGAGCGTTTGCTGGACCAAACGGTGCTTCAGGCTCTTTCCAATGATTTCAAAGACTTAAAACATAAAATTATTTTCTGCCAGGGTATTGCAACTGGCGAATAGCTTGATAGAATGGCGCCCGCTTCACAGGGAACACCACTTAGGTGGTAGAGCTGGAAGCGGTGTCAAAGCAGCTAAGTTTCAGATTTGATTGAAAAAATTTGAAAAAACGCTTGACACTAGGGCGGCAGACAAATAGAATGCCGGCCACATCTGGAGGGATTCCCGAGCGGTCAAAGGGGACGGACTGTAAATCCGTTGCGAGAGCTTCGAAGGTTCGAATCCTTCTCCCTCCACCAGTTTTAGCGAGAGCCGCAAGCTCCGCGGGTATAGTTTAGTGGTAGAACCTCAGCCTTCCAAGCTGATGATGCGGGTTCGATTCCCGCTACCCGCTCCAAGTTTGCCGGATTTTGCACAAAGTGTTTCGCTCTTGTAGCTCAGTTGGTAGAGCACACCCTTGGTAAGGGTGAGGTCAGCGGTTCAAGTCCGCTCAAGAGCTCCATATAAACAAGGCAGATATGAAAATATCTGCCTTTGTTTTATCAGCGCAAGACTATTTCTTCTGCGGAGGATTGTATCGATGGCTAAGGAAAAGTTTGATCGTTCCCTTCCCCACGTTAACGTCGGCAC
>NZ_JBICMK010000008.1:0-31590 GCF_043106315.1 Pseudomonas sp. FYR_5
AAGGGCCGGCCCTGCTGGCCAATCTCCACCCGCCGTTCACCGTTGCCGCCGCTACCGTATTCGCGGGTAAACCCGCTCCTACCACGGTGGTGGACACACACCGGGGGTTGGACACAGGCCGCTGTAGGAGCGGGTTTACCCGCGAAAGGGCCAGTCCAGACATATCAAAAAACTTTGCAGCAGGCTTCTACCCCAGCATCGAATTGTCTTCACGGAAAGTGGAAGCGCGGGGCGGATCGGGGACTGTCCGGAGCTCCACTCATACAGAGCTCCGGCCAAAATTGCTCAAACCATTCGTGAAAGCACAATCAAAGCAAACAGCTGCGCTGCCATGAGCGCAATACCCAGCAGCATCCAAAGCCAATTGGCCAGCGTGAACCGGCTGTTGGCCTTCCCTTCTTTGTCACCCGCACAGAAATTGATGCCCTTCTGCATGGACACCAGAATGATCAGCCAAGCGGCCTGAATGACTAAGCCCGCAAAATAGGCTGGCCACAACTGGCCTTCCAACACGACGCTAGCAACCACCCAGATAACGCAAAAAACGTAATAGCCCAGAGTGAGCCCCAGGATGGACCACGGATAGGTTTTACCTGAGTCGCGAATATGGTTATTTGCCCTTCTCAATAATGGATAGATGAAGAACACTGCAAAAGCACTTCGCCAGAACGGACTTACGCGCTCTCCCGTTTTCTCTCTATGCAGACTCCAACTTTGATAGAAGCAATAAACCCAGTAGAAGCCCAAGGTAAAGAAAGTCATTACGCCAAATTTCATGGGTGAGACTACGAAGAAGGGAACCTGATTGCCGTTGGCCTCAGCCAAGTCAGCGTTGTGGGCATCACTCATCTGAAACGTTTCCTTGTGAACACCAAAACGCACATTCAAGGCCAACTGACATACGATCCGCAGCAGTCCAATTACGATCTGGCTCGTGGGAAACGTCTCTGTATTGTCCCGGACAGGCATTACACGACCTGATCTGGCGTTGGTTTCACCAAAAAACGGCAGGTTTCCCGGCGTTCTCAACCCATATCACGCAAACCTATTAACCTGTCCCCAGTCCTAACACACTCCTACACTCGCAGCATCCCGCCTCAGGACCGCCACCATGCCCGAGACCTTGCTCAGCCCCCGCAACCTCGCCTTCGCGCTCTACGAAGTCCTCGACGCCGAAGCCCTCACTCAGCGCCCGCGCTTCGCCGAGCACAGCCGTGAAACCTTCGATGCGGCGCTGACCACCGCGCGTACCATCGCCGAAAAGTATTTCGCCCCGCACAACCGCAAGGCCGACGAAAACGAACCACGCTATGTGGACGGCCGCGCCGAGCTGATTCCCGAGGTGAAGCCCGCCGTCGATGCCTTCCTCGAAGCCGGCTTCCTCAATGCCAACCGTGATTTCGAAGTGGGTGGCATGCAGCTGCCCAGCCTGATCTCGCAAGCCTGCTTCGCACACTTCCAGGCCGCCAACGCGGGCACCACGGCCTACCCATTCCTGACCATGGGCGCGGCCAACCTGATCGAGAGCTTCGGCTCCGATGAACAGAAACGTCTGTTCCTGCAACCGATGATCGAAGGCCGCTATTTCGGCACCATGGCGCTGACCGAACCCCACGCCGGCTCTTCGCTGGCCGACATCCGCACCCGCGCCGAACCAGCCGGCG
Source organism: Pseudomonas sp. FYR_5 (assembly GCF_043106315.1). Lineage (NCBI taxonomy): Bacteria > Pseudomonadati > Pseudomonadota > Gammaproteobacteria > Pseudomonadales > Pseudomonadaceae > Pseudomonas > Pseudomonas sp. FYR_5. The sequence goes on from NZ_JBICMK010000008.1 coordinate 1,665, forward strand.
ACGGCAGCTACCGGCTCAAAGGCAACAAGATATTCATTTCCGGCGGCGACCACGAACTGTCGGAAAACATCGTGCACATGGTGCTGGCCAAGCTTCCGGACGCCCCGCCCGGCGTTAAGGGCATCTCGCTGTTCATCGTGCCCAAGTACCACGTCAACCCGGACGGCAGCCGCGGCCCGCGCAACGATGTGCTGCTGGCCGGACTGTTCCACAAGATGGGCTGGCGCGGCACCACCTCGACCGCGCTGAACTTCGGCGACAATGGCCAGTGCGTCGGCTATCTGGTCGGCCAGCCACACCAAGGCCTGGCCTGCATGTTCCAGATGATGAACGAGGCGCGGATAGGCGTAGGCATGGGCGCGGTGATGCTGGGTTACGCCGGCTACCTCTACTCCCTGGAATACGCTCGCCAGCGGCCGCAGGGCCGGCTGCCGGACAACAAGGACCCACACAGCCCGGCGGTACCGATCATCGAGCACACGGATGTAAAACGTATGCTGCTGGCCCAGAAAGCTTACGTCGAAGGCGCCTTTGACCTTGGCCTGTACGCCGCGCGCCTGTTCGACGACACCCATACGGCCGCGGACGAAAACGCCCGCAAACTGGCGCAAGACCTGCTCGACCTACTGACCCCGATCGTCAAATCCTGGCCCTCGGCGTTCTGCCTCAAGGCCAACGAACTGGCGATCCAGATTCTTGGCGGCCATGGCTACACCCGCGAATACCCGGTTGAGCAGTACTACCGCGACAACCGCCTGAACCCGATCCACGAAGGTACCGAGGGTATCCAGTCGCTCGATTTGCTCGGCCGCAAGCTGGCACAGCACAATGGTGCCGGCCTCAAGCAACTGATCCGCCTGATCGCCGCCACCGGCGAGCGCGCCAGCCATCACCCCAACCTGGACCTGCTGCGCCAGCCGCTGGAGCAGTTGGTCAACCGCCTGCAAGGCGTCACCCTGGCCCTGCTCGGCGACCTGGCCCAAGGCAAAGTCGCTGGCGCCCTGGCCAACTCTGCCTTGTACCTCAAGGCCTTCGGCCACTGCGTGATCGGCTGGCGCTGGCTGGAGCAGGCGGTTCACGCCGAGCTTGGCCTGCTCAAGGGAACCGCTGCTGATCGCGACTTCTACCTTGGCAAGCTGCAAGCCGCACGTTATTTCCTGACCTGGGAAGTACCGGGCTGCCATAATGACCTGGCATTGCTCGAGGCACACGACGATACCTGCCTCGGCATGCAAGACGGGTGGTTCTAGGGGGAGCCACCGTGTACACGGAGGCATCCGCATGTTCGATTCCAGCGCCCTGCTGCGCCAGCGCTTTGCCGCGCTGCGCAGTACGGCCGAGTTGTTTTCCCTGCGCCATGTAAAACAGTCACACCAGGCGCTTTCGGTTCGCCGCAACGTCGCCGAACCACCCTTCTTCAGCCAGGATGAGGGCGCCATGCTCACCGTGCGGGTCAATGGCGTGGAGGCCTATGCTGCCACCGCCGACCTGTCCCAGGCTGGCCTGCAGCGCGCCCTTGAGCAAGCCGAGGCGCTGGCGCAGCAGATCGGCCGGCACAGCCTGCTGGACCTGCGCGAACAACCGGTGACCAGCGCACGCCACGACCATGTTTCGCCCAACTTCGACCAACCCTTGCCCAGCCTCGCCGACTGCCTTGGCCTGCTCGCCGCCGAATCGGCCAGCGTGCCCAGGGACAGCCGCCTGGTGGACTGGCAGGCCAGCCTGGGGCTGAGCCTGGTCGAGCAAACCTACCTCAACTCGGCCGGCGCCGAGCTGCGCCATGCCCAGCGCTTCCTGTTCCCGGGCCTTGGCGTAACGGCCAGCGATGGCCAGGACAGCCAGAGCCGCACCCTGGGCCGCGACAACTTCGGCCAGCAGGGTGGTTTCGAGATCATCGAGCGCTGTGGGCTGATCGGCGCGGCCAGCAGGGTGGCCGATGAAGCGCTGCAACTGCTGCTGGCACCGAACACCCCCAGCGGCCCACGCGACCTGCTATTGATGCCGGACCAGATGATGCTGCAGATTCACGAATCCATCGGCCACCCGCTGGAGATGGACCGCATTCTCGGCGACGAGCGCAACTACGCCGGCACCAGTTTTGTCAAAGCCAGCGACTTCGGCCATCTGCAGTACGGCTCCAGCTTGCTGAACGTGACCTTCGACCCGACCATTGGCGAAGAGCTGGCCAGCTACAGTCATGACGACGACGGCACCCCGGCCAGCAAAGCGTTCCTGATACGCGACGGCCTGCTGCTGCGCCCGCTGGGTGGCGCGCTGTCTCAGTTCCGTTCTGGCCTGGACGGCGTGGCCAACAGCCGCGCCTGCGGCTGGAACCGGGCACCGATCGACCGCATGGCCAACCTCAACATCGAGCCGGGCGACCAGTCTTTCGAGCAGCTGATCGGAGGCATCGAGCATGGCATCCTGATGCGTACCAATCGTTCCTGGTCCATCGACGATGCGCGCAACAAGTTCCAGTTCGGCTGCGAATGGGGCCAGTTGATCGAGAACGGCCAGCTCAAGGGCATCGTCAAGAACCCCAACTACCGTGGTATCTCCGCGCAGTTCTGGCGCAACCTGTCGGCGGTCGGCGACCGCAGTACCTTCCAGGTGCTGGGCACGCCCAACTGCGGCAAGGGCGAACCCAACCAGGTGGTGCGCGTGGGCCACGCCTCACCGGCCTGCGTGTTCCGCCAGATCGATGTATTCGGAGGAGACGCCTGATGAAGCACGCTTTCGAAAACCTGGTAGGGGACGTGCACGCCGCCCTTCAGGCTGGCGAGCAGTTCACCCTCGGCTACAGTGCCGAGCAATCGCAGTTCGTGCGTTTCAACCATGCCAAGGTGCGCCAGGCCGGCGAAGTCAGCCAGGCCTGTGCGCAACTGCGACTGGTGCGCGATGGGCGCCAGGCGGAACAACAGGTGACCTTGAGTGGCGACGCACAACTGGATCGCCAGCGTCTGAACGTTGCGCTCGAGCAGTTGCGCCAGACCTTGCCGCTGCTTGCCCTCGACCCTTACCTGCGCCTGGACGAAAATGCCTGGCACAGCCATAGCCTGCAGGAACACCCCCTGCCCGCACTGAACGAAGTACTGCCCCTGCTCGAGCGTGAAGCAGGCGACCTGGACCTGGTCGGCATTTATGCCGCAGGCCCGGTCTGCCGTGGCTTCGCCAGCTCGTTCGGCGCCTTCGGCTGGCACCAGGCCAACAGTTTCAACGTCGACTGGAGCCTGTTCCACGATAATGGCCAGGCGGTGAAGGCCAACTATGCCGGCCAGGTCTGGAGTGCCGACGACTTCACCGCACGCCTGCGCCAAGCACGAGAGCAGTTGGGCTTCCTCGATCGCCCGGCAGTTACCCTCAAGCCCGGCACCTACCGTGCCTACCTGGCACCCGCGGCCATGGACGAAATCGCCGGCATGCTGTGCTGGGGCGGCTTTTCCGCGCAAGCCCTGGCCACTGGAAACAGTGCCCTGCAGCGCCTGTACAATGGCGATGCTCGGCTTAGCCCGCTGGTGAGTTTTACCGAGCAGGTCAGCGGCTCGCTTAGCCCGGCATTTTCCGATGAAGGTGCACCGCGCCTGGATGTGCCGCTGATCCAGCAAGGTGAAGCCCGGCAGCGGTTGATCAGTGCGCGCAGCGCGGCCGAGTTCGAGCTGCAGGCCAATGGCGCCGACGGCTACGAATCGCCCTGTGCGCTCAGCCTGGCGCCGGGCAATCTGGCCAGTGCGCAGATCCTTGAGCGTCTAGGCACCGGGCTGTACATCAGCAACCTGTGGTACCTGAACTACTCGGACCTGCCAGCGGCGCGCATGACCGGGCTGACCCGCTTCGCCACTTTCTGGGTAGAAGACGGGCAGATCCAGGGGCCGGTGAGCACCATGCGCTTCGATGACAGCCTGTACAGCTTGCTGGGTAGCCAGTTGGAGGACCTGACCCAGGAGCGCGAGATGATTCTGTCGACCAGTACTTATGGACAGCGCAGTACCGGGTCGAGTCATTTGCCCGGGGCACTGGTCAAAGGCCTGACCCTGACATTGTGACTGGACTTGCCGGCCCTTTCGCGGCTAAAGCCGCTCGTAAACCTTGTAGCGGCTTTAGCCGCGAAAGGGCCGGCACTGACAAACGAGGACGTCATGCCCGAACGCACCCCGCTGGACCCCGTCACTGCCCGCTGGATCCCTTGGGTGGTGGCCATCGCTTTCTTCATGCAGTCCCTGGACGGCACCATCCTCAACACTGCGCTGCCGGCCATGGCCCGCTCGTTGGCCGAAGACCCTTTGCGCATGCAGGGTGTGATCATTGCCTACATGCTCACCGTGGCCCTGCTGATCCCTGCCTCAGGCTGGATCGCCGACCGTTTCGGCACCAAGCGCATCTTCTTCAGCGCCATCTTGCTGTTCAGCTTTGGCTCGCTGCTGTGCGCCGCAGCCAACAGCCTTGGCTTCCTGATCTTCGCCCGCGTAGTGCAGGGCCTGGGTGGTGCGCTGATGCTGCCGGTCGGGCGGCTGGTGGTGCTGCGCGCCTACCCACGCAGCGAGCTGGTGCGGATCATGAGTTTCATCACCATCCCCGGTCTGCTCGGGCCATTGCTGGGCCCAACGGTCGGTGGCTGGCTGGTGGAAATCCTCAGCTGGCACTGGATCTTCCTGCTCAACCTGCCAGTCGGCCTGCTTGGCTGCATTGCCGTGTGGAAGTTCATCCCGGACTTGCGCGGTGCCGAGCGCACCACCTTCGACGGCCCTGGTTTCCTGCTGTTCGGCGCAGCGATGGTACTGATCACCATTGCCATGGAAGGCCTGGGCGAGCTGCACCTGCCGCACTTGCGGGTAATGTTGCTGCTGTTCGCCGGCATGGCCTGCCTGGCCGCGTACTGGCTGCGAGCCGGGCGCGACCCGGAGCCACTGTTCTCGCCCAGCCTGTTCCGCGTGCGCACCTTCGCCATCGGCATCCTCGGCAACCTGTTCGCCCGCCTGGGCAGCGGCGCTCTGCCCTTTCTGGTGCCGTTGCTGCTGCAGGTCGCACTGGGCTACTCACCCGCTCAGGCAGGCATGAGCATGATCCCGCTGGCGGTGGCGGCCATGCTGGCCAAGTCCATTGCCCGGCCGCTGATCGAACGGTTCGGATATCGCATCATTCTCACCGGTAATACCTTGCTGCTGGGCATCCTGCTGGCAAGCCTGGGCCTGGTGGACGAGCAGACCCCTTATTGGCTGCTGTTGGTGCAACTCGGCCTACTGGGCGCAGTGAATTCCATGCAGTTCACTGCGATGAACACAGTGACGCTCATCGATCTCGACGATGCCAGCGCCAGCAGCGGTAACAGCCTGCTGTCGGTGGTCGCGCAACTGTCGCTGAGCCTGGGCGTGGCTTGCGCCGGCGCACTGTTGGGCGGCTTTACTGCGGCAGGCAGCGCCGAGGGCGTGGAAACCACCCTGGGCGCGTTCCAGCTGACCTTCGTCACCATCGGTGTAATGGCCATGCTGGCGGCGGCGATCTTCCTGCAACTGGCGCCGACGGACGGAAGGCGTGCCCGTCGTCCGGAACAACACATGGAATCGTAGGGCGAATGGCCACGAGGCTGGTAGACTGTGCGGCATTTTTCGCTTCGCAACGCAGGCCCGCCTCGTGACCACCGAATCCACCGCCTTTGCCACCTTGCCGCTGTCCACTGCCATGCTGGCCAACCTGGACGCCCTCGGCTATGCGTCGATGACGCCTATCCAGGCCCAGAGCCTGCCTGTCATCCTCAAAGGCCAGGACCTGATCGCCCAGGCCAAGACCGGTAGCGGCAAGACCGCCGCCTTCGGCATCGGCCTGCTCAACCCGATCAACCCGCGCTACTTCGGCTGCCAGGCGTTGGTGCTCTGCCCTACCCGCGAGCTCGCCGACCAGGTGGCCAAGGAGCTGCGCCGCCTGGCCCGTGCCGAGGACAACATCAAGATCCTGACCCTGTGCGGCGGCGTTTCGCTGGGCCCACAGATCGCTTCGCTGGAGCACGGCGCGCACATCATCGTCGGCACCCCAGGGCGCATCCAGCAGCACCTGGACAAAGGCACCCTTGTACTGGACGGGTTGAACACCCTGGTACTGGACGAAGCCGACCGCATGCTCGACATGGGCTTCTTCGACGCCATCGCCAGCATCATCGGCAAGACTCCGTCGCGCCGCCAGACCCTGCTGTTCTCGGCCACCTACCCGGCCGGCATCAAGCAACTGGCCGCCGATTTCATGCGCAACCCGCAGCAGGTCAAGGTCGAGAGCCTGCACACTGACAACCAGATCGAGCAGCGTTTCATCGAGATTGACCCGCAGCAACGCCTGGAAGCCGTCACCCGAGTGCTCGGCCACTACCGCCCGCAGTCGTGCGTAGCGTTCTGTTTCACCAAGCAGCAATGCGAGGACGTGGTTGCCCACCTGACCGCCAAGGGCATCGTCGCCCAGGCCCTGCACGGCGACCTGGAGCAGCGCGACCGTGACCAGGTGCTGACCATGTTCGCCAACCGCAGCAGCTCGGTGCTGGTGGCTACCGACGTGGCCGCCCGCGGCCTGGACATCGATGGCCTGGACATGGTCATCAACGTGGAGCTGGCGCGTGATGCGGAAATCCACGTGCACCGCGTGGGCCGTACCGGCCGCGCCGGCGAGAAAGGCGTCGCGGTCAGCCTGGTGGCACCAGCCGAAGGCCACCGCGCCCAGGCCATCGAAGCGCTGCAAAAGAGCCCGCTGCGCTGGGACCAGCTGGACAGCCTGAAAAACAAGGGCGGCGAGCCCCTGCTACCGGTGATGACCACACTGTGCATTGCCGCTGGCCGCAAGGACAAGCTGCGCCCTGGCGACATCCTGGGGGCCTTGACCGGTGATGCCGGCATTCCGGGCAAGCAGGTGGGCAAGATTGCCATCTTCGACTTCCAGGCGTTTGTGGCCGTGGAGCGGGCGTTGGCCAAGCAGGCCATGCAGCGGCTGAACAGCGGCAAGATCAAGGGCCGCGCCCTGAAAGTCCGCATTATCTAAAGCCAGGCAAATCCCTTGTAGGAGCGGGTTTACCCGCGAATGCGGCAGTGAATGCACCATCGCATTCGCGGGTGAACCCGCTCCCACAGGGCTCAGCATTTCAAATCTGAAGGTTCATACCGTGCACTCCACCGACGTGATCATCCTTGGCGCCGGCGCCGCCGGCCTGATGTGCGCCCAGCTCAGCGCCCGTCGTGGCCGCCGGGTGCTGCTGCTCGACCACGCCAACAAGCCAGGCAAGAAGATCCTCATGTCCGGCGGCGGGCGCTGCAACTTCACCAACCTGTACACTGAGCCGGCCAACTTCCTCTCGCACAATGCGCACTTCTGCAAGTCGGCGCTGGCTCGCTACACCCAATGGGATTTCATCGAGCTGGTCTGCAAGCATGGCGTGGCCTACCACGAGAAGAAGCTCGGGCAACTGTTCTGCGACAACAAGGCCAGCGACATCCTCGACATGCTGCTGGCCGAGTGCGACGAGGCCGGTGCCGAGATCCGCATGCACACCCGTATCGAACAGATCGAAAAGACCGAAAGCGGCTACCTGTTGCAGACCAGCGGCGGCCAGTTCGCCTGCCAGTCGCTGGTCATCGCCACCGGCGGCCTTTCGATCCCTACCCTGGGCGCCACCGGTTTCGGCTACCAGGTGGCCCGCCAGTTCGGCCACACCTTGCTGCCAACCCGCGCCGGGCTCGTGCCATTCACCATCACCGAGCCCCAACTCAAGGCGATGTGCACCGAATTATCCGGCACCTCGCTGGACTGCACCGCCAGTTGCAATGGCACCAGCTTCCGCGAAAACCTGCTGTTCACGCACCGCGGCCTGAGCGGCCCGGCGATCCTGCAGATCTCGTCGTTCTGGGAAGCCGGTGACACAGTCGAGATCAACCTGTTGCCCGACCGCGATGCGCTTTCCTGGCTGCAACAGATGCAGGCCGAACGCGCCAACGCAGAACTGAAGACCGTGCTGGGCGAAGTGTTCACCCGCAAGCTGGCCAACCTGCTGGCCGAGCAGTGGTTCGAGTCGAAACCGATGAAGCAGTACACTCCGGCAGAACTGGCGCAAATCGCCGAAACGCTGGCGAACTGGCAAGTTGTGCCGGCCGGCACCGAAGGCTACCGCACCGCCGAAGTGACCCTGGGCGGCGTGGATACCCGCGAGGTGTCGTCCAAGACCATGGAATCGCTGAAAAGCCCCGGTTTGTACTTCATCGGTGAAGTGCTGGATGTCACCGGCCACCTGGGCGGTTTCAACTTCCAGTGGGCCTGGGCATCGGCGAACGCCGCAGCGCAGTTCGTGTAGGGTAGAATCCTTTCAGCAGCACGGAACGCTTCTTGCTGGCCCGTGCCTGGAGCCGTTATTGGGGCCGCTTCGCGCCCCTTCGCGGGCACGCCCGCTCCCACAGGGTTCTTTGTAGAACGTGTGGGAGCGGGCGTGCCCGCGAAGGGACGCGAAGCGGCCCCAATAACCGGCCCTGAAAGGTATTCTTCTGATCACCGCCTGGCAGGCCATCATGTCATCGAGCTCGTTCCGTCAGTCACTGCGTCGCCTGTGGGGCCAAGACAAGTTCAGCTACAGCATCCGGGTCACCATTGCCCTCACCGGCAGCCTGGCCCTGTGCTGGTACCAGAACGAGATGGCCCTGCTGATTCCCCTGTTCCTCGGCATCATCGCCAGCGCCCTGGCCGAAACCGACGACAGCTGGCAGGGCCGCCTCAGCGCCCTGGCCGTTACCCTGGTGTGTTTCGCCATCGCTGCACTGGCGGTCGAATTGCTGTTCCCCTACCCATGGATCTTCGTCATTGCCCTGGCCCTGGCCGCCTTTGGCCTGACCATGCTCGGGGCGCTGGGCGAGCGCTACGGCGCTATCGCTTCGGCCACCTTGATCACTGCGGTCTACACCATGATCGGCGTGGACCAGCGCGGCGGCCAGGTCACCGACTTCTGGCACGAACCGCTGCTGCTGGTGGCAGGTGCGGCCTGGTACGGGCTGTTGTCGGTACTATGGCAGGCGCTGTTTTCCAACCAGCCGGTACAACAGAGCCTGGCCAAACTGTTCTTCGAGCTGGGCAGCTACCTCAAGCTCAAGGCCAGCCTGTTCGAACCGATCCGCACGCTCGACGTCGAGGCCCGGCGCCTGGAACTGGCCCAGCAGAACGGCAAGGTGGTGGCAGCGCTGAACGCCGCCAAGGAGATCATCCTGCACCGGGTGGGCAACAGCCAGCCAAACTCGAAGGTGAGCCGCTACCTCAAGCTGTACTTCCTGGCCCAGGACATCCACGAGCGTGTCAGTGCCTCGCACTACCCCTACAACGCACTGACCGAGGCGTTTTTCCACAGCGACGTCATGTTCCGCTGCCAGCGCCTGTTGCGTAAGCAGGGTTCATCTTGCCAGGAACTGGCCCGCTCGATCCGCCTGCGCCAACCGTTCGTGCTGGCCAGCGGTTATCCAGAAGCCCTCGAGGACCTCAACGCCTCGCTGGAGCACCTGCGCATCCAGAGCAACCCGGCCTGGCGCGGCCTGCTGCGGTCGCTGCGGGCGCTGGCTGCCAACCTGGCAACGCTGGACCGCCTGCTCAGTGCCGCCAGCAACCCGGACAGCCTGGCCGATGCCAGCGACAGCAGCCTGCTCGACCGCTCGCCACGCTCGCTGAAGGACGTGTGGACGCGCCTGCGCACTCAGCTCACACCGACCTCGCTGTTGTTCCGCCATGCCTTGCGCCTGCCGCTGGCACTGTCGATCGGCTATGGCATGGTGCACCTGATTCACCCGACCCAGGGCTACTGGATCATCCTCACCACGCTGTTCGTGTGCCAGCCCAACTACGGCGCCACCAGGCGCAAGCTGGTGCAGCGGATCTTCGGCACTGCCGTTGGCCTGACAGTGGGCTGGGCCTTGTTCGACCTCTTCCCCAACCCGGTCATCCAGTCGTTGTTCGCCGTGGTTGCCGGGGTGGTGTTCTTCGTCAACCGCACCACCCGCTACACCCTGGCCACTGCCGCGATCACCCTGATGGTGCTGTTCTGCTTCAACCAGATCGGCGATGGCTACGGCCTGTTCCTGCCACGCCTGTTCGATACCTTGGTGGGCAGCCTGATTGCCATCCTCGCGGTGTTCCTGTTCCTGCCTGACTGGCAGGGCCGACGGCTGAACAAGGCGCTGGCCAATACCCTGGCCTGCGCCAGCGTGTACCTGCGCCAGATCATGCAGCAGTATGCCCACGGCAAGCGCGACGACCTGGCCTACCGCCTGGCCCGGCGCAATGCCCACAACGCTGATGCGGCGCTGTCCACCACCTTGGCCAACATGCTGATGGAGCCGGGGCATTTCCGTAAGGAGGCCGACGTTGGCTTTCGCTTCCTGGTGCTGTCGCACACCTTGCTCAGCTACCTCTCGGGGTTAGGCGCGCACCGCGACACGGCTCTGCCGGCGGAGGTGCAGGAGCAATTGATCGAAGGCGCCGGGCAAAGCCTGGCCAGCAGCCTGGACGAGATTGCCAACGGCCTGGCCGCACGGCTGCCGGTGGCGATTCACAGTGATACCGAAGAGGCGCTGGCCAATGCCCTGGAGCAGATGCCGGAAGATCTGGATGAGCATCAGCGGTTGGTGCAGACGCAATTGGCGTTGATATGCCGGCAGTTGGGGCCATTGCGGACCCTGGCGGCACACCTGATCAAGGAAGGTGCCCCGGCCTGATAGTTTTATCGCCTGTGCTGGCCGCAGCGCTCAAAAACCATACTGACGCAGCAGCCGGGCATAGCTGCCATCCGCCTTCATCGCCGCTATCGCCTGCTCGAAGCGCTCGACGATCCGCTTATGCTCCGGGTGCTTCAGGCTGACCAGTATATGCAGGGTGTTCTCCCCCAGCGGCGGGTCCACCAGCACCACCCCATCACGCACTTCCTGCGGCTCACGCTGCAGGTTGTAGCGGGCCACGTACTCGTCTTCCACCGCCAGGCTTACCCGCCCAGCCGCCAACATGCGTACCGCAGAAGAAAAGTTGCGCACCGGCACTTTGTGCAAACCGGGATCCCCGTCGAATTCCGGTGAATAGGCGTAATCACGCACTACCGCAATGCTGTAGGCATAAAGGTCAGACAGACGCTTGTAGCTAAACGCCTCGCCCTTACGTTGCAGCAGGCGAATACGATTACTCAGGTAGGCGCTGGAGAATTGCCCTATATTGGTGCGCGAGTCGTTGTACCAGGCATTGATCAGCACGTCATAGCGCCCTTCACCTACCCCCAGTAACGCCCGCGCCCACGGCACCTCTTCATAACCGCTGGCGTAGCCGGCACGGGCCAGTGCCGTGGTAACGATGCTGGTCGCAAGGCCGCCGCCCGGCATCCTGGCATCGGTGAACGGTGGCCAGTTGTCAGCCACCAGGCGTAGCTTGTCGCGACTCAGGGCGGGTGTTGCCAGCATCGTTGCCAGTAATCCCAGAACACAAAGCAGTGGCCGCATGCTCACGTCCTTTCGCAATGGAGGGCAACACTGGCAGTGAGATTACACAAAGCTGTTGCCGAGGGCAGCGGCCAATAGTGTCATTTAGCCTCTATTTTGGCCGAAGCACATGCAGCATGCGATGATCGAGACCCATCCAAGGAGTTCGCGCCAATGTCAATCGCCTGGCTGTGCAAGCACCACACTGACCTCGGCAAAGAGCAGCTCTACGCCATTCTGCAGTTACGCACTGAAGTATTCGTGGTGGAGCAGCGCCATGCCTACCAGGAAGTCGATGGTCAGGACCTGACTGGCGATACCTTGCATCTCATGGCCTGGCACAAAGACAAGCTGGTAGCCTACCTGCGCCTGCTGGATCCGCAGTCACAAGGTGGGGATGTGGTGATGGGGCGATTGGTGACATCACCGCAGGCGCGAACTTTGAAGCTTGAAGAAAGCTTGCTGCTCAAGGGGTTGGAGGCAGCGGACCATTGTTGGCCTGGGGTGCCGGTTTATCTGTCGGCTCAGGCGCATTTGCAGGATTTTTATGCCCGCCATGGGTTTGCGGTGGTGAGCGGGGAGTCTCTGGTGGACGGCATCGTGTCTATCGGAATGCGCAAGGGTTGAGTCAACCGCGTGGGAGCGGGTTTGCCCGCGAAGCTGACACCGCGCAGGCTTTTCAGATCAGGGGTAGCCCAGTACTTCGCGGATCTGCCGCAGGTGACGGATGATCCACTGCTTGTCGATCGCCCCCCAGTCATGAATGCGGTAATGCCCGGCGTGGTTGCGTGCGCCTTCCTGCTGTTCGAACTCGCAGACGATGTCCAGGTCGGCCAGCGCGGCGATAGTGTCCTGGGCTGTCCGGCGGGGCATGCCAGTGGCCTCCATCAGGGCGGGCACGCTGGTCGCCGTCTGGCTGTCGATCAGCCAGGCCACGTACAGCCGGCGGTAGAAGCTGCTCTTGGTCTTGCTTACTTCCATGCTGCTTGTTCCTTAGAGGTTGCCCGGCAGCTCCCGGTAGGTCAGGTAGACGCGCAGGTCAAATTCCAGTTGGTGATAGTCCGGCTCCATGTGCTGGCAGAGCTGGTAGAACGCCTTGTTGTGATCTCGCTCGCGCAGGTGCGCCAACTCGTGCACAACGATCATGCGCAAGAACTGTGGCGCGGCTTCCTTGAACAGTGAGGCAATACGGATTTCCTTCTTCGCCTTGAGCTTGCCGCCCTGCACCCGCGATACCGCCGTGTTCAAGCCCAGGGCCCGATGCGTCAGGTCGAGGCGACTGTCGAACAGCACCTTGTCCAGGTTTGGCGCACTTCGCAGGTACTGTTGGCGCAGATCCTGGGCATAGCCATACAGCGCCTTGTCGTTTTGCACGTCATGGCGGTCAGGGTAACGGCGCTGCAGGTATTCACCCAGGCGGTCGCTGTCGATCATCTGCCGCACCTGCTGCTGCAGGTGCGGGGGGTAGGCTTGCAAGTAACGTAGTACGGTCATGGCGCTGTATTCGGCGTAACGAATACCGATTCTAGCCAATCACGGCCCTGGCCAGGAGAAAATTGCCGGGAAGCCGCTGGCGTCAGCAGCAGTCATCGGATAAGCCACCAGGAAACCCTGAACGTATTCGCAACCATTGGCCTTGAGCCAGGCTGCCTGCGCCGGGGTCTCCACGCCCTCGGCGATCACCGTTATACGGTAGTCGGCGCACAGGCCGATCACGCTGCGAGCCAACGCAGCATCTACCGCCGAATCGGGCAGGCGTGCAACCAGATGACGATCGAGCTTGAGGGTATCGATAGGCAGGTCGCGCAGCATGCGCAACGAACAGTCACCCGCTCCGAAGTCATCCAGGGCCACCCTCACGCCCAGCTCACGCAAGCGGTGTATCTGTTTGACGGCCGCATCGATGTTGTACATCAGCGAGGTTTCCGCCACTTCCACTTCCAACTGCGTCGGGACAAGCTGGTAGAGCTGGATGACCCGTTGCAGTTCTTCGACCAGGCCAGGCATGACGAACTGCGCGCGGCTCAGGCTGATGCCAAGCACGAGGTCCGGCGGAAACCGGTCGTACCAGGCCTGCCGCTGCGCGGCCCCTTGGCGGTAGATCCAGCTGGCCAGGCGGTTGATCAGCCGCGCTTCTTCCAGCAACGGGATGAACAGCCCCGGCGGTACATCGCCAACGCTGGGGTGCTGCCAGCGCAGCAAGGCCTCGAAACCACGCAGGCGACCATCGTGGAAAGCTACCTGTGGCTGGTACACCAAGGTAAAGTCCTGCTGCTCGATGGCCGCGCGCACGCTGTCTTCGAGCATCAACCGCGAGCGTGCCCGCCCATTGAGCTCCTGGTCGTAGAAGCGGTATTGCTGACGCCCAGCTTGCTTGGCTGCGTACATCGCTGTATCGGCCGAACGCAGCAGGCCTTCGACATTGGCGCCGCAGTCCGGGTAGGTGGCAATGCCGATGCTGACCCCAAGGCAGACATCGAGCCCATCTACCTCATGGCTGATGGAAACACGCTCGAGCAACCGTTCGGCATAACGCCCGGCCTGCTCCGGGTAGGGCAAGCTGTCGAACAGTGCGGTGAACTCATCGCCGCCCATACGCGCCAGCAAGGCCTCACTGCCCAGGCAGTCCTTGAGTTGCTCGGCGACCCAGCGTAACACCCGGTCGCCCGCGTCGTGGCCGAGCGAGTCGTTGATGCGCTTGAAGCCATCCAGGTCCATGTACATCAGCGCCTGCGCCTTGGCCGAGCGCTCGTTGCGTAACAGAGCACCTTCAGCAGCCTGGTAGAAACCCCGGCGGTTGAGCAGACCGGTGAGCGGGTCAGTAATGGCCTGGTATTCCAGCTGCTGGTGCAAGTTACGCACCACCGACATGTCCAGCACGGTCACCACCATCGCCTGCTGGTCGGCCGGCAACGGCGCACAGGACAGCGCCACCGGTACAGATTCACCCCCTTGGGTACGCAGTTGGGCATCGTGTACGCGGAAGATCTGCCGCCCCTGATAGGCCTTGTAGAAGTCCGACTCGCGCCATAGGCTGGCACTGGCCAGATGCACAACGTCAAGCAATTGGGTGCCCTGCAGTTGTTGCACCGGCGCCCCCAGCAAACGGGAAATGGCCGGATTGGCAAAACTGATAATGCCATTGGCATCAACCACCAGAATGCCTTCAGCGGAATTTTCCAGGATGGACGCATTGAATGCCCTGGCCGCCTCCAGCTCGCGACTCAGCTGCTGCAGCATGCGCCGGTTGCGCTGCTGTTCGAGAAGAGCCTGAACCTTGGGCTTGAGGATTTGCGGGTCGAACGGTTTGAACATGTAGTCCACGGCGCCGCTGGCGTAGCCTTTGAGCACGGCCGCTTCGGACTGTTCGTTGGCGGTGAGGAAAATGATCGGGGTCAGTCGGGTACGCTGATTGCCGCGCATCAGCCGTGCGACTTCAAAGCCGTCCATTTCCGGCATCTGTACATCCATCAACACCAGGTCGACTTCGTACTCCAGCAATGCGCTCAAGGCTTCTATCCCAGAGCTTGCCGTCAATACTTGCCAATCCTGCCGGGCCAGCAAGGCCCGCATGCTGATGAGGTTCTCGGGGTAGTCGTCTACCACCAGAAGAACTGAGCTGCCATCCAGTGGCTGCTGTTTAGGGTGAGCGCCATCCATGCTGCTTCTCTGTTATGTGACCGACTTCAAAATACGGTTGGATCCATTAGTACTCTAGACCTGAGGCAGCAACACGCAATGCAATCAGAACGCTATCAATGGCCAAACTGTACGGTAGCCGACTAACGGTCGGTCTGCCTGATTTATGTCCACGTATCCATCGCCCATAAAAAAACCCGCATCGCTGCGGGTTTTTCAGGGTTACCAGTCGATCAGTTGACCTTGGCGGCCAGCTCACCTTTCAGGTAGCGCTGGAACATACCGTCCAGGGAGATCGGCTTGATCTTCGAGGCATTGCCAGCGGTGCCGAAGGCTTCGTAACGGGCGATGCACACGTCACGCATGGCCTTGATGGTTTCACCGAAGAACTTGCGCGGGTCGAACTCGCTCGGGTTCTGCGCCATCAGGCGACGCATGGCACCGGTGGACGCCAGACGCAGGTCGGTATCGATGTTGACCTTGCGCACGCCGTGCTTGATGCCTTCAACGATTTCTTCGACCGGTACACCGTAGGTTTCTTTGATGTCGCCGCCGTACTGGTTGATGATCGCCAGCCACTCTTGCGGTACCGAGGACGAACCGTGCATCACCAGGTGGGTGTTGGGAATGCGCTTGTGGATTTCCTTGATGCGATCGATGGCCAGCACGTCACCGGTTGGTGGCTTGGTGAACTTGTAGGCACCGTGGCTGGTACCGATGGCGATCGCCAGGGCGTCGACCTGGGTCTTCTTGACGAAGTCGGCGGCTTCTTCCGGGTCGGTCAGCATCTGGCTGTGATCCAGCACGCCTTCGGCGCCGATCCCGTCTTCTTCACCGGCCATGCCGGTTTCCAGCGAACCCAGGCAGCCCAGCTCGCCTTCAACCGAAACGCCGCAAGCGTGAGCCATGGCAACGGTCTGCTGGGTAACGCGGACGTTGTACTCGTAGTCGGTCGGGGTCTTGCCGTCTTCACCCAGCGAACCGTCCATCATGACCGAGCTGAAGCCCAGCTGGATCGAGCGCTGGCAGACGTCAGGGCTGGTACCGTGGTCCTGGTGCATGCACACCGGGATGTGCGGGAACTCTTCGATGGCAGCCAGGATCAGGTGGCGCAGGAATGGCGCACCAGCGTATTTGCGGGCACCGGCCGAAGCCTGGACGATCACGGGGGAGTCGGTCTTGTCGGCCGCTTCCATGATGGCGCGCATCTGCTCGAGGTTGTTGACGTTGAAAGCTGGAACGCCATAGCCGAACTCGGCGGCGTGGTCCAGCATCTGGCGCATGCTAATGAGTGCCATTGTGTATCTCTCTCCCGACAAGCGTCGTTTGTTTCGTGCAAGCCTGCCGCAGGGGCGGTTGCTGTTCAAGTAGTGTGGGCCACCCTTGCGGCCCGGCCAGTCACGGTGCCTTGCAGCCCCGCCCAATCAGATCGTTGGTTGCCACCCAGTACACCAGGCCTTCTTCGCCCTTGGTGTGGAAGGCCAGCATGCCATCGCTGTACAGCGCGCCTGAGGCACCCGGTTCAGCCTTGAGCCGGTAGACCTGGTCGCCGCCGCCAAGGCGCACGTCAACCTGTTCGCGTTGCACATCGGCAAAGCGCCAAAGCACCTCAGCCTGGGTGTCGCAGACCCAACGGGTCCAGTTGTCTGCCGGGGCGGGTTGCGCCGGCTGCAGCAGTGAGCATCCTGCCAGTGTCGCCAGGGCCGTCACGGCCAAAAGCGCTTTCATTCAGTTTCCTCGATTTGGGGCTGCTGTGCAGCCCTTCGCGGGCTCGCCCGCTCCCACAGGTACAGTTCGGTCTCTGTGGGAGCGGGCGAGCCCGCGAAGGGCCGCACAGCGGCCCCTTCTTCAAGACCACAAATCAACGTTCAGGTTGCCTATTACCCGATCAAGGGCAACCCGGCGCCTTGCGCTGGTGGTCTTCGTCGTACTTTTCCAGGCCTTCCGGGCCCACGCGCTTGCCGATGACCGGCACGGTCTCGGCCTGCCATTCGGACTGGTAGCAACCGCCCTTGTGCGATCGCGCCGGGTCGGCATCCGAGGCCGGGCTGCCCGCGCAAGCGCTCAGCAGACCGGCCAGCATCATCACAGACAATTGCTTGACCACCAGGCCACTCCCTTTGCCAAGCGCCGACGTCATCAGGCCTTGGCCCGCTCTTCCAGGATTGCCACAGCTGGCAGGACCTTGCCCTCGACGAACTCGAGGAAGGCGCCACCACCGGTAGAAATGTAGGAGATTTCCTTGCTGACGCCATATTTGTCGATGGCTGCCAGGGTGTCACCGCCACCGGCAATGGAGAACGCAGCGCTCTCGGCGATCGCCTTGGCCAGTACCTTGGTGCCGTTGCCGAACTGATCGAATTCGAACACGCCCACCGGACCGTTCCACAGAATGGTTTTCGACGACTTCAGCAACTCGGCGAAGTTGGCTGCGGTTTGCGGGCCGATGTCCAGGATCATGTCGTCGGCAGCTACGTCGGCAATGGCTTTGACCGTAGCTTCAGCGCTCTCGGCGAACTCTTTGGCAACCACCACGTCGACTGGCAGCGGCACGCTGACCTTGGCGGCAATGGCCTTGGCGGTGTCGACCAGGTCAGGCTCGTACAGCGACTTGCCCACCGGGTGGCCAGCAGCGGCCAGGAAGGTGTTGGCAATACCGCCACCAACGATCAACTGGTCGCAAACACTGCTCAGGCTGTTCAGCACGTCCAGCTTGGTGGAAACCTTGGAGCCGGCAACGATGGCCGCCATTGGCTTGGCCGGAGCCTTGAGAGCCTTGCCCAAGGCATCCAGCTCGGCTGCCAGCAGCGGGCCGGCAGCGGCAACCTTGGCGAACTTGGCGACGCCATGGGTCGAGCCTTCGGCGCGGTGTGCAGTGCCGAAAGCGTCCATGACGAATACGTCACACAGGGCAGCGTACTTCTGCGCCAGCTCGTCGGCGTTTTTCTTCTCGCCCTTGTTGAAGCGCACATTCTCGAACAGCACCAGTTCACCGGCCTGTACCGCGACACCGTCCAGATAGTCGGCAACCAGCGGCACGTCACGGCCCAAGGCCTTGCTCAGGTAATCGGCGACCGGCTTGAGGCTGTTCTCGGCAGAGAATTCGCCTTCGGTCGGGCGGCCCAGGTGCGAGCAGACCATTACCGCTGCACCCTTCTCCAGGGCCAGCTTGATGGTCGGCAGCGCTGCCAGGATACGTGCGTCGCTGGCTACCACACCGTCCTTCACAGGCACGTTGAGGTCTTCGCGGATCAGTACGCGCTTACCTTGCAGGTCGAGGTCGGTCATCTTCAACACGGTCATGAATGCAGTCCTTCAGGGCTGTTTGTTGCGGGTTGGGTGAACGACGTGCAGAAAGTGTTCGGCAACGTCGAGCATACGGTTGGCAAAACCCCATTCGTTGTCGAACCAGGCCAGCAGGTTTACCAGGCGGGGGCCGGAAACACGCGTCTGGCTGGCATCGACGATCGCCGAATGCGGGTCATGGTTGAAATCACAGCTGGCGTGCGGCAGCTCGGTGTAGGCCAGCAAGCCTTTGAGCGGGCCTTCCAGCGCGGCCTCGCGCAGCACTCGGTTGACTTCGGCCGCACTGGTGTCGCGGGCGGTCTGCAGGGTGATGTCCAGGCACGAGACGTTGACGGTCGGTACACGTACCGCTTTGGCCTGGATTCGCCCGGCAAGTTCCGGAAGCAGGCGCTCGATACCACGCGCCAGGCCGGTGGACACGGGGATCACCGACTGGAAGGCCGAACGCGTGCGGCGCAGGTCTTCGTGGTGGTAGGCATCGATCACCGGCTGGTCGTTCATCGCCGAGTGGATGGTGGTGATCTGCACGTATTCGATGCCGAACGCCTGGTCCAGCACACGCAGCAGCGGCACGCCGCAGTTGGTGGTGCACGAGGCGTTGGACACCAGGCGCTCGCTGCCGGTAAGGCAGGCCTGGTTGATGCCGTAGACCACCGTCGCGTCAACGTCGGCCTCGCTGGCCATGGGCTGCGAGAACAGCACCCTTGGCGCACCGGCGTCGAGGAAACGCTGGCCATCGGCACGGGTGTTATAGGCACCGGAACACTCCAGCACCAGGTCGATGCCCAGCGCAGCCCAGTCGATGCCTTCGGGGGTGGCACTGCGCATTACCTTCACGCAGTCGCCATTGATGTGCAGACAGTCGCCGTCGACCTTGACCTCGCCGGGGAAACGCCCGTGGGTGGAGTCGAAGCGTGTCAGGTATTCCAGGCTGGCCTGATCGGCCAGATCGTTCAGCGCTACGATCTCGAAGCCGGCCTTTGCCCCCCGCTCGAACAGCGCGCGCAGGACACAGCGGCCGATACGGCCATAACCGTTGAGTGCAACTTTGTAGGGACGCAGGTGGGGCATTCGGGGCTCACGAGACAGTTCAATTGTCGTCAGCCTGCGGAGTTTGCGGTGTGGCATTTGCGGGCAAGCCCGCTCCCACAGGGTTTCATGCAACCTCTGTGGGAGCGGGCTTGCCCGCGAATAGAAGGCGACACCGCCCGCAGATCTTTAAATCAGTCTTCCAGCAGCTCTTCGGCAGTACCGAGGATGTTCTCCAGGGTGAAGCCAAACTCTTCGAACAGTGCCGAAGCCGGCGCCGACTCACCGTAAGTGGTCATGCCGATGATACGACCTTCCAGGCCAACGTACTTGTACCAGAAGTCGGCGTGGGCAGCTTCGATGGCGATGCGCGCACCGACTTCCAGCGGCAGCACGGACTGCTTGTAGGCAGCGTCCTGGGCATCGAACACGCTGGTGCACGGCATGGAAACCACGCGCACCTTGCGGCCTTGCTCGGTCAGCTTGTCGAAGGCCTGAACAGCCAGGCCCACTTCGGAACCGGTGGCGATCAGGATCAGTTCGGGCTCACCGGCGCAGTCCTTGAGCACATAGCCACCGCGGCTGATGTCAGCGATCTGCTGGGCATCGCGGTCCTGGTGCTGCAGGTTCTGGCGCGAGAAGATCAGCGCCGATGGGCCGTCCTTGCGCTCCAGGGCGTTTTTCCAGGACACGGCGGATTCCACCGCGTCGGCTGGGCGCCAAGTATCCAGGTTTGGCGTGCTGCGCAGGCTGGTCAGCTGCTCGATCGGCTGGTGCGTCGGGCCGTCTTCGCCCAGACCGATGGAGTCATGGGTGTACACGTGGATCACGCGCTGCTTCATCAGGGCCGACATGCGCACGGCGTTGCGGGCGTATTCCATGAACATCAGGAAGGTCGCGCCGTAAGGCACCAGGCCACCGTGCAGGGCAACGCCGTTCATGATGGCGGTCATGCCGAACTCGCGCACGCCGTAGAACACGTAGTTGCCGCTGGCGTCATTGGCTTCGACGCCCTTGCAACCTTTCCACAGGGTCAGGTTGGAGCCGGCCAGGTCCGCCGAACCACCGAGGAACTCCGGCAGCAGCGGGCCAAAGGCGTTCAGGGCGTTCTGGCTGGCCTTGCGGCTGGCGATGGTTTCGCCTTTGGCAGCCACTTCGTTGATGTAGGCTTGGGCCTTTTCGCTGAAGTCGGCCGGCAGCTCGCCGCTGTCACGGCGCTTGAACTCGGCAGCCAGCTCCGGGTAGGCCTTGGCGTAGGCCTCGAAGCGCTGGTTCCACTCGGCTTCGGCCTTGGCGCCAGCGGCCTTGGCATCCCACTCGGCATAAATGTCGGCAGGGATTTCGAACGGGCCGTGGTTCCAGTTCAGTTCTTTACGGGCCAAGGCGATTTCGTCGTTGCCCAGCGGTGCACCGTGGCAATCTTCCTTGCCCTGCTTGTTCGGCGAGCCAAAACCAATGATGGTCTTGCAGCAGATCAGGGTCGGGCGATCGCTCTTGCGGGCGGTCTCGATGGCCATCTTGATTTCTTCGGCGTCATGGCCGTCGACGTTGCGGATCACCTGCCAGTTGTAGGCTTCGAAGCGCGCCGGGGTGTTGTCGGTGAACCAGCCGTGCACTTCGCCGTCGATGGAGATGCCATTGTCATCGTAGAAGGCGATCAGCTTGTTCAGGCCCAGGGTGCCGGCCAGCGAGGCGACTTCATGGGAGATGCCTTCCATCATGCAGCCGTCGCCGAGGAACACATAGGTGTTGTGGTCGACGATATTGTGGCCGTCACGGTTGAACTGGGCAGCCAGCACTTTTTCGGCCAGGGCGAAGCCCACGGCGTTGGCGATACCTTGGCCGAGCGGACCGGTGGTGGTCTCGACGCCTGGGGTGTAGCCGTATTCCGGATGGCCCGGGGTGCGGCTGTGCAGTTGGCGGAAACCTTTGATGTCATCGATGGTGACGTCGTAGCCGGTCAGGTGCAGCAGCGAGTAGATCAGCATCGAACCGTGGCCGTTGGACAGTACGAAGCGGTCACGGTCGGCGAAACTCGGGTTGCTCGGGTTGTGCTTCAGGTAGTCGCGCCAAAGCACTTCGGCGATATCCGCCATGCCCATGGGGGCACCTGGGTGGCCGCTGTTGGCCTTTTGCACGGCATCCATGCTGAGGGCACGAATGGCGTTGGCACGTTCACGACGGCTGGGCATCGCTGATCTCCTAGGGGGCTTGAATAGGTGGTGTCACGAAAAAGGCGGCCATTTTCGCCCACTGGGGGCGCTTGGGGCAAACATTTAAGCGCCAAGCGCAAGCTTTAAGCTGCAAGTGAAGAAACAGAGCGCGACTCGGAGCGCTCCAAAGCGTGTAGCTTGAAGCTTTCGGCTTGCAGCTCATCGCCAATATCAAAACTTTTTGATATTGGCCTTGCTAGGGCATCGATGCCTGTCTAGACTGCCGCCCCATGAATCTGCGTGCGCAATCGATCCCCGAGCAACGCGAAACATTGGCTGCCCTGTGCAAAGCCAGTGGCGATGCGTTGCGCCTGAACGTATTGCGCGCCCTGGCCAACGACTCGTTCGGCGTGCTGGAACTGGCGCAGATCTTCGACATCGGCCAGTCGGGCATGAGCCACCACCTTAAGGTGCTGGCCCAGGCCGACCTTGTGGCAACCCGCCGCGAAGGCAACGCCATCTTCTACCGCCGTGCCCTGCCCGATGGCCTGCGCCTGGGTGGCCGGCTGCATGCAGCGCTGCTCGAAGAAGTCGACGAGTTGGCCCTGCCGCCCGATGTGCAGGCGCGCATCGCCCAGGTGCAGCAGCGCCGGGCGGCTACCAGCCAGGACTTCTTCCTGCGCGTTGAAGAGAAGTTCCGTGCCCAGCAAGACCTGATCGCCGGCCTTCCGCAGTACCGCGAAAGCCTGCTGGCGCTGCTCGACAAACTGCATTTCGACCCGGCTGCCAGCGCGCTGGAAGTCGGGCCCGGCGACGGTGGCTTCCTGCCCGACCTGGCCCGGCGCTTTGCCCAGGTCACCGCCCTGGACAACAGCCCTACCATGCTCGAACTTGCACGTCAGGTGTGCCAGCGCGAAGGGCTCGACAACGTGAACCTGCAGTTGGCCGATGCACTGGGTGCAACGGATGTGGCCGCCGACTGCGTTGTGCTGAACATGGTGCTGCACCATTTCAGCGACCCGGCCCTGGCCTTGCGCCAGCTGGCCAAACGGGTAAAGGCAGGCGGCAGCCTGCTGGTCACCGAACTGTGCAGCCATGACCAGGGGTGGGCGCGCGAAGCCTGCGGCGACCTCTGGCTGGGCTTCGAACAGGACGACCTGGCGCGCTGGGCCAACGCTGCCGGGCTGGTCCATGCGGACAGCCTGTACGTGGGCTTGCGTAACGGTTTCCAGATCCAGGTCCGCCATTTTCAGCGGACGGCTGGCGACATACACCATCGGTAAATTTCAGGAACCTTCGAGATGAGCGAATACTCCCTTTTCACCTCCGAGTCCGTGTCCGAAGGGCATCCGGACAAGATCGCCGACCAGATTTCGGACGCAGTCCTTGATGCCATCATCGCTCAGGACAAATACGCCCGCGTAGCCTGCGAAACCCTGGTCAAGACCGGTGTCGCCATCATCGCTGGCGAAGTCACCACTTCGGCCTGGGTCGACCTGGAAGACCTGGTGCGCAAAGTCATCATCGACATCGGCTACAACAGCTCTGACGTCGGCTTCGATGGTGCCACCTGCGCCGTGATGAACATCATTGGCAAACAGTCGGTAGACATCGCCCAAGGCGTGGACCGCTCCAAGCCGGAAGACCAGGGCGCCGGTGACCAGGGCCTGATGTTCGGCTATGCCAGCAACGAAACCGAAGTCCTGATGCCTGCACCAATCTGCTTCTCGCACCGCCTGGTAGAACGCCAGGCCGAGGCGCGCAAGTCCGGCCTGCTGCCGTGGCTGCGCCCGGATGCCAAGTCGCAGGTCACCTGCCGCTACGAGAACGGCAAAGTGGTCGGTATCGACGCCGTGGTGCTGTCGACCCAGCACAACCCGGAGGTTTCGCAGAAAGACCTGCAGGAAGCCGTGATGGAGCTGATCGTCAAGCACACCCTGCCGGCCGAACTGCTGCACAAAGGCACCCAGTACCACATCAACCCGACCGGCAACTTCATCATCGGTGGCCCGGTGGGTGACTGCGGCCTGACGGGCCGCAAGATCATCGTCGACTCCTACGGCGGCATGGCCCGCCACGGTGGTGGCGCGTTCTCCGGCAAGGACCCGTCCAAGGTTGACCGTTCCGCCGCCTACGCCGGCCGCTACGTGGCCAAGAACATCGTCGCCGCCGGCCTGGCCGAGCGTTGCGAGATCCAGGTGTCGTACGCCATTGGCGTGGCCCAGCCGACGTCCATCTCGATCAACACCTTCGGTACCGGCAAGGTCTCCGACGACAAGATCATCCAGCTGGTGCGCGAATGCTTCGACCTGCGTCCGTACGCCATCACCACCATGCTCGACCTGCTGCACCCGATGTATCAGGAAACCGCTGCCTACGGCCACTTCGGCCGTACCCCGCAGCAGAAGACTGTCGGCGACGACACCTTCACCACCTTCACCTGGGAGCGCACCGACCGCGCCCAGTCGCTGCGCGACGCTGCCGGCCTGTAAGCTTCCTGCAGCACCAGATGAAAGCCCCTGCCGAGCGATCGGCAGGGGCTTTTTTGTGCCTGTCACGGCATTTTCATCGCCTGTGAGATAGAGCGCCGCGCTCGTTT
This sequence comes from Pseudomonas sp. FYR_5, assembly GCF_043106315.1. Taxonomy (NCBI): domain Bacteria; kingdom Pseudomonadati; phylum Pseudomonadota; class Gammaproteobacteria; order Pseudomonadales; family Pseudomonadaceae; genus Pseudomonas; species Pseudomonas sp. FYR_5. The sequence goes on from NZ_JBICMK010000008.1 coordinate 25,850, forward strand.
CTTGTCCCACCTCGGGATTGGAGACGAGCACCTGCGAAATATCACCTGACAACTGCACACGCCAGCCGCCCCGCTACCCGCCTACGCTAAGCGCTTCACCGCCATGCAAGGATGCCAGGCCATGCCGTACCTGCTGTTGTTCGCCCTGCTATTTGCGCTGAACGTCCCATTGGCCAGGGCTGCCTCCTGCCCACACTGGGACCTGCAACAGGCCAAGGCCGAAGTTGCACAACTGCGCGCCACGCTTGCCCGATGGGACGAGCACTACCATCGCCAGGGCATAGCCCTGGTAGCCGACGAACTGTACGATCAGAGCCGCGAGCGCCTGAATCACCTGCAGCAGTGCTTCGCGGTTGGCACCAGCACCTCTCCCCTCGCCAGCGCTCGCGGCCCGGTCCCCCACCCCGTACCGCATACCGGCGTCGAAAAGCTGGCAGACCGCCAGGCCGTGGCGCGATGGATGGCCGGCAAGACCGGCGTGTGGGTACAGCCCAAGGTCGACGGTGTTGCAGTTTCCCTCACTTACCAGCAGGGCCGATTGGTACAACTGACCAGCCGGGGGGACGGTGTACACGGCCATGACTGGAGCCGACACATCCCACAACTCGGCGCTGTCACTCGGCAGTTGCCTGAGGCGGTCGACCTGCACTTGCAAGGTGAGCTGTATCTGCGCCTGGACGACCATGTGCAAGCCAAGGCAGGCAGCGCCAACGCCCGGGGTACCGTGGCAGGGCTGCTTGCACGCAAGCAACTGACTGGCGCACAAGGCAACGCTATCGGCCTGTTCGTGTGGGGCTGGCCGCACGGCCCCGAGCAACAGGCCGATCGCCTCGCCCAGCTGGCACGGCTGGGGTTTCCGGACAGCCAGCGTTACAGCATCGCCATCGACACGCTGGAGGATGCGGCACACTGGCGCGAGCACTGGTATCGCTCTGCTCTGCCCTTCGCCACCGACGGTGTGATCCTGCGCCAGGGCAGCCGGCCGCCTGCCGAGCGCTGGCAGGCCAAGGCACCTTACTGGATCGCAGCCTGGAAGTACCCTTATGCACAAGCCTTGGCTGAAGTACGGGACGTGCGCTTTCGGGTCGGCCGCACTGGCAGGGTCACGCCCGTTCTGCATGTGCAACCCGTTACCCTCGATGACCGTCGTATTACCCAGGTCAGCCTTGGGTCGCTGGCGCGCTGGCAAACCTTGGATATTCGCCCCGGCGATCAGGTGGCCATCAGCCTTGCCGGGCTGACCATTCCGCGGCTCGATCACGTCGTGCACCGCGCTGTAGAGCGCCAACCGATTACCGCGCCAGCACCCGAGCAGCATCATGCCCACAGCTGCTGGCAGGCCGGCGAGGGCTGCGATGAGCAGTTCATTGCCCGCCTCACCTGGCTTAGCGGCAAACAGGGCCTGGCCTTGCCGCGCACCGGGCCCGGCACATGGCGTCGGCTGGTCGAAGCGGGCCTGGTGACGTCCATGACCGACTGGCTGCAGCTCGATGCCGAGCGCCTGCAGCAGGCCCCCGGAATCAGCAGGCTCACTGCGGCACACTTGCTGGGCAGTTTCGACGAAGCACGCTCACGCCCCTTCGATCAGTGGCTGCGCGCCCTTGGCGCGCCCATTGGCAAGCATTTGCCACTGACTGGCGACTGGCAGGAACTGGCCTCACGCAGTGCCGGGCAATGGCAAACCGTGCCCGGCATCGGCGCAAAACGCTCGCGCCAACTTGTGGAATTTTTCGCGGCCGCTGAGGTGCAAGCCATTGCCGCACAGTTGGCAGAAACCGGTATAGAAGGGTTCTTGACCCCGTCCCAGCGCATTGAGCAATGATTTTTTACCAAATAGTGCGTAGGAAAAACCCGAGACTCGAGCAGAAAACCCCACCAAGGGTTTCTAAATGGGCAAAACCAAGGCAGGATTTCCACCAACTTTTGCTGCCCCGCCCCTTCAAGAGGCTTTTCATGAAACGTATTTCGACCCTTTTCCTACTCGCGACACTGGGCCTGGCTGCGGGCAGCGTGCAAGCTGCGCAGCCGGACCCGGGCCTGACCGGTTGCGCCGCCAAGCGTAGCGCCATCGAAAACCAGCTGAAAATTGCCCGTGACCACGGCAACAGCGATCAGGTTGCAGGGCTGGAAGAAGCCCTGCGCGGTGTGGACAACTGCACCGACGCCAGCCTGCGCAAAGAGCGTGAGCAGAAGGTGCTCGACGCACGCCATGAAGTGGCGCAGCGGGAAAAGGACTTGAAGAAGGCCGAGAAGAAAGGCGACGCCGAGAAAATCAACAAGCGCAAGGACAAGCTGGCCGAGTCGCGCAAAGAGCTGCAGGAAGCGGTCGACGATCTCGACCGCTAAGGCATCTGGCCGGCAAGCCTGGTCTTTGTGGGAGCGGCCTTGTGTCACGATAGGGCCGCACAGCGGCCCCGGCTATGCATGCATTTCTGCTGAAATCCTGGGGCCGCTGCGCGGCCCTATCGCGACACAAGGCCGCTCCCACAGGAATTTGTACACGCCTCGACGGTTTGCGCAAACAGCACAGCCATTCAATGATTACGAAATTCGCTATGACAGGCCTTGCACGCAGCCTCGACCTTGTCCATCGGTGCTTTCAGTTGCGCAGCATCCAGCGGCTGGCTGCGACTGACATCGACCAGTTCACCAGTGACACCTTCCAGTTGCCGGGCCAGGTCATGAAACCGCGCCTGGCGCTCCCACACCTCGGCGCGGGCGGCGCTGTCACCACCATCGCGCACCTGTGGAAAATGCTGCCACGGCTGATGCGACAGGCTGTCCAGCTTCAATGCACCGTCGGCAAACTTCACCCCGTCGAACGGCAACCGGCCACGCAGCATGCCGCCCAGGTCTTCGCTGGTCTTGAGCATGTCCTTGAAGATCACCTTGCGTTTCCCCAGCGGCGAGTTCGGGTCTACCCGGTCACACCCCGTCAGAGCCCCTCCCAGGGTAAGTACTGCCAGCAGAACAACGGTCAATCGCTTAAACATCACGCTCACTTCGGCCTACGCAAATGGGCGGCCAGTATCGCTGCCCCCAGGCCAAACACCAATAGCCACATAAAAGGCAGGGGCGAACCTTCATGTTCGCTTCTGACAGGAATGCACACATGAAATCTGCCCTGCGTCACCTGGCCTGGACACTGCCGGTGCTGGCTTTGCTGGCCGGCTGCAACGGCGGCGAGAGCGCCAAGCCCGAGCCCCACGCTGTCGCCACCTATGCCCCGGCCACTTGGAAAGACTTGCCGGCCGTCAGCGATGAAGACCTGCTGGCAGGCTTTTATGCATGGCGCAATGGCTGCGAAAAACTCAAGCGCGATCCGGTGTGGGCCGCCACCTGCGAAGCGGCCGGCAGTGCCACAGCCAGCGCCGCCCAAGTGCGTACCTTCCTTGAGCAGAACCTGCAGGTGTACGGCCTGCGCTCTGCAGAGAACAACGCCAATGGCCTGATTACCGGCTACTACGAACCAGTCTACCCAGGCAGCCTGAGCCAATCGGCAACCAACCATGTGGCAGTCTACGGCATCCCTGATGACATGATCGTGGTCGACCTGGCCAGCGTGTACCCCGAACTCAAGGGCAAACGCCTGCGCGGCCGTCTGGAGGGGCGGGTGCTCAAGCCATACGACACGGCCGAAGTCATCAACCGTAACGGCGTCAAGGCACCGGTGCTGGCCTGGCTGACCGACCCGATGGACCTGCAATTCCTGCAGATCCAGGGTTCTGGCCGGGTGCAACTGGAAGATGGCCGTCAACTGCGCCTGGGCTATGCCGACCAGAACGGCCACCCTTACCGGCCGATCGGCCGCTGGCTGGTGGAACAGGGCCAGCTGAAAAAAGAAGACGTGAGCATGGGTGCCATTCATGCCTGGGCCCAGGCCAACCCGCAGCGCGTACCAGAACTGCTGGCGAGCAACCCCAGCTACGTATTCTTCAGCACCCGCCCGGACAGCAACGAAGGCCCGCGCGGCTCGCTGAACGTACCGCTTACCGCCGGCTACAGCGTGGCCATCGACCGCAAGGTAATTCCGCTGGGCAGCCTGTTGTGGCTTTCCACTACGCGCCCGGACGGCTCGCCAGTGGTGCGCCCGGTGGGTGCGCAGGACACTGGTGGGGCGATTGCGGGTGAAGTGCGTGCCGACCTGTTCTGGGGCACTGGGCCGGAAGCCGGCGAGCTGGCGGGGAACATGAAGCAGCAGGGGCAGATCTGGATGCTCTGGCCTAAAGGCCAGCCGCTACCTGAGGTACCTAAGGTACCTTGATCGGCGGTGGATTCTTCGCGGGCTTGCCCGCTCCCACAGGTACACCACAGCCCTTGAATACTGTGGTGTACCTGTGGGAGCGGGCAAGCCCGCGAAGAAGGCCACTCGGTTTCAGATGGAAACCACGAAGAACGACACGATCAACGCCAAGCCGGCAAACCACACCAGCGACCGCAAGGCAGCCCAGTCGGCCAGGTAGCAGATGATGTAAAGCAAGCGGCTGGTGATATACATCACCCCCAGCACATCCTGGGTCACCTGCTCTGCATTGCCCACGATATCCGCCACAAGCACCGCCGCAGCAAATGCCGGAAACGCTTCGTAGCCATTCTGCTGCGCAGCATGGGCACGCCGTGGCAGGCCCGACAAGGTATCGAGGAAGGCTCGCGGATCGTGATTGTCCTTGAGGCCGAAGCGGCCACTGCTCGCCTTGGCGATCAAGGCACAAAGCGGGTTCAACAGCAGCGCAATCAGGATGCACCACAGGGCAACAGTCATGGACAGGACTCCTTGTTCAGTCTTCAGGTCAAAGCTTCATTACCAGCATGCCGGCCAACACCAGCCCGCAAGCTAGGAGTCTCGGCCCGCCAAAAGGTTCTTTGAGGTAGCGCATACCCAGCACCACCACCAGGATCACGCTCAACTCCCGCAGAGCCGCCGCCTCGGCCACTGACCCCAGGTGCATGGCCCACAGCACCAGGGCATAGCTGAACAATACGCAGAACCCTACCGCCAACCCAAGGCGCCATTGGGTTCGCCAGAACAGTACGAATGGCGCCCGCCGCGCGACGCTCGCCAACAACGGGAATTGCCAGGCGCTGAGCAGGGTCAACCAGACCAGGTAATCCCACGGTTTGCCCCACAGGCGCACGGCCTGGCCGTCGAACCAGGTGTAGCAACCAATGCACAGGCCAATCAAGGCAACCACCGGCAGCATCGACCATGGCAGCCGGTCACCGCCGCCGCCCTGCCACAACAGGCAGGCCATGCCACAGGGGATCAACAGGATACCGATGATCTGCTGCTGGCTCAGCGATTCCCCGGCAAAGGCCAGGGTCAGCCCCAGCACCACCAGCGGTGACAGCCCGCGCATCAGAGGATAGACCAGCCCCAGGTCGCCCACGCGGTAGGCCTGGATCAGCAGATAGCGGTACAACTGCTCAGCCAGTGCCGAGGCTACCAACCAGGGCCAGATTTCAGCAGGCGGAACATCGACAAAGGGCACCGCCAGCACCGCGAAGGCCAGCGCTACCGTGTCCATGCTGGCAATTACCAGCAAGCGCTCGCCACTGAATTTGATCAAGGTATTCCAGGTTGCATGCAGCAGGGCGGCAACCAGCACCAGAGATGTTGCCAACACGCCTTCTTATCCTTATGGCTTTTCATGGCTGTGAATATATAGCGTTCAGGGGGGCTTTGTGGGAGCGGGCATGCCCGCGAAGAATGCAACTCGGTGTATGGCACCGGCTTTGCCGGT
>NZ_JBICMK010000090.1:0-52045 GCF_043106315.1 Pseudomonas sp. FYR_5
GGGTAAACCCGCTCCTACAGTGGGCACACATCGGTAATCGGGCGCAGGCCGTCGTAGGAGCGGGTTTACCCGCGAAAGGGCCCTAGAGCCCGAGCCTGGCCATGCGGGCCTTCACCGAAGCCTCGATCCCGGCCGCATCCAGCCCGCACTCAGCCAGCATTTGCGCAGGCTTGGCATGCTCGACATAGATATCCGGCAGCCCCAGGTGCAGAAGCGGCTTGAGCACTGCCTGGCTGGCAAGGAACTCACCCACCGCAGCGCCCGCGCCACCCATGATGGCGTTCTCTTCGATGGTTACCAGCAGCTCATGGCTGCCTGCCAGCTCCAGCACCAGCGCCTCGTCCAGCGGCTTGACGAAGCGCATGTCGACCACCGTGGCGTTGATCTGTTCGGCCACTTGCATGGCCTGGGCCAGTTGTACGCCAAACACCAGCAGGGCCACTTTCTCGCCCTGGCGGCGGACCACGCCCTTGCCGATCTCCAGTGGTTGCAGGTCACCGCTGATCGGCGCATTCGGGCCGGTACCACGCGGGTACCGTACAGCGGCCGGGCCGTTGTACAGGTGGCCGGTGCTGAGCATCTTGCGCAGTTCGTTCTCGTCGCTGGGGGTCATCACCAGCATGCCCGGGATGCAGCGCAGGTACGACAGATCGTAGCTGCCGGCGTGGGTCGGGCCATCCTCGCCGACCAGGCCGGCACGGTCGATGGCGAACAGCACGTCGAGGTTCTGCACCGCCACGTCGTGGATCAGCTGGTCGTAGGCACGCTGCAGGAAGGTGGAATAAATCGCCACCACCGGCTTGCTGCCCTCACAGGCCATGCCGGCCGCCAAGGTCACGGCATGCTGCTCTGCGATCGCAACGTCGAAGTAGCGCTCAGGGTAGCGTTCGCTGAAGTCGACCAGGTCCGAGCCTTCCTTCATCGCTGGGGTAATGCCCACCAGGCGGTTGTCGGCAGCAGCCATGTCGCACAGCCACTGGCCGAACACCGCGGAATATTTCGGGCCGCTGGCTTTCTTCGGCGCGGCGGGCTTGTCGGCCGGCTCCAGCTTGGTGATGGCGTGGTAGCCGATCGGGTCAATCTCGGCAGGGGCGAAGCCTTTGCCCTTCTTGGTCACCACATGCAGGAACTGCGGGCCTTTCAGATCACGCATGTTGCGCAGGGTGGCGATCATGGTGGGCAGGTCGTGGCCGTCGATCGGGCCGATGTAGTTCCAGCCCAGCTCTTCGAACAGCGTGCCTGGCACCAGCATGCCCTTGGCGTATTCCTCGGTGCGACGGGCGATTTCCCAGGCGCCTGGCAGTCGCGACAGCACTTTCTTGCTGCCTTCGCGCATGCTCGCGTAGGTGCGGCTGGAGAGGATCTTGGCCAGGTAGTTGGACAGGCCGCCGACGTTGCGCGAAATCGACATGTCGTTATCGTTGAGGATCACCAGCATGTCGGCATTGACTTCCTGGGCGTGGTTCAACGCCTCGAAGGCCATGCCGGCGGTCAGCGCGCCATCACCAATCACTGCGATCGACTTGCGTGCGCTGTTCTGCAGGCGGGCAGCAATGGCCATGCCCAGCGCGGCGCTGATCGAGGTGCTGGAGTGGCCAACGCCAAAGGTGTCGTACTCGCTTTCGCTGCGGCGTGGGAAGGCCGCGATGCCGTCCTTCTGGCGCAGGCTGAGCATGCGGTTACGGCGCCCGGTGAGGATCTTGTGCGGGTAGGCCTGGTGCCCCACGTCCCACACCAGCCGGTCGTCCGGGGTGTCGAACACGTAGTGCAGGGCGATGGTCAGCTCGATCACGCCCAGGCCGGCACCAAAATGCCCACCGGTCTGCCCGACGGTGTAGAGCAGTTCCTGGCGCAGTTCGTCGGCCAGCGTTTCCAGGTCGGCTTCGGCCAACCGGCGCAGGCCGGCAGGCGTGTCAGCGCGGTCGAGCAACGGCGTGACCGGGCGTTCGCGGGGGATCTCTTGAAACGTCGTGGGCATCAGGCGAGTCGTTATTGGTGTGTGAAGACGCGGCAGTTTACCCCATTGTGGGAAAAGTGCCCATTCGACCACAGGTTACGCGGCCCCCTGTAGGAGCGGGTTTACCCGCGAATGCGTCGGCAAATTCAAGATCGCATTCGCGGGTAAACCCGATCCTACGGGGATAGGTGAAGCTGTTTAGTTACGGCGTTCGACGATGTAACGCGCCAAAGCCCGCAGCGGTTCGGCCGTTTCGCCGAACCCTTGCAGTGCGGCCAGCGCCTGGTCGCGCAGTTCGATTGCATAGGCTTTGGCGGCTTCCAGGCCCAGCAGGGCCGGGTAGGTCGGTTTGTCACGCGCTATGTCTGCACCTTGGCGTTTGCCCAAGGTAGCAGTGTCGCTTTCCACGTCGAGGATGTCGTCCTGCACCTGGAATGCCAGGCCAATGGCCTGTGCATATGTCTGCAGGGCATCCAGCTGTACCGGTTCGGCGCGGGCGCTGGCCAGGGCGCCGAGGCGTACGCTGGCTTCGATCAGCGCGCCGGTCTTGTGTCGGTGCATGAATGCCAGCGCCTGTTGATCCAGCTTCTGGCCCACCGAACCGAGATCGATGGCCTGGCCGCCAACCATGCCGGCCGGGCCGGCAGCTTTGGACAGTACCTGAACCATGGCCAGGCGAATGCTGTCGATCTGCGGGCTCAGGCATGGGTCGAGCAGGGCACTGAAAGCCAGGCTCTGCAAACCGTCGCCAGCAAGGATGGCGCACGCTTCGTCAAAAGCCTTGTGGGTGGTTGGCTGGCCGCGACGCAAATCGTCGTCGTCCATGGCCGGGAGGTCGTCATGCACCAGCGAGTACGCATGGATCAGTTCGACCGCGCAGGCTGCACCGTTGGCCTGCTCGGCCGGGGCGCCCAAGGCTTCGCAGGCCGCGTAGGCCAGCAACGGGCGCACGCGTTTGCCGCCGTTCATCACGCTGTAGCGCATGGCGGCGTAAAGGCGTTCCAGCTCTTTGCTTGGGGCGATGAACAGCGGTTCGAGGGCTGCGTCGACGCGCGCCTGGCAACTGGCCTGGTAGGTGCCAATCATGCTTCGGGCTCCGCGTCGAAGGGCTGGGCAGCCAGTTCGCCGTCGCGCTCCAGCAAAATTTGCACCTTCTGTTCGGCCTGGGCCAGGGCTCCCTGGCAGTCACGGGTCAGGGCGATGCCTTGTTCAAAGGCGGCCAGCGACTCTTCCAGCGACAACTCGCCGTTCTCCAGGCGCTCGACCAGTGCTTGCAGGTCTGCGAGGGATTGCTCGAAATCGAGGGAGGCTTTTTTGCGGGCCATGGCGACTGTCTCGGTGGCATTCAGAACGGCGCGACACTAGCAGAGCGGGGCGGGGGGAGCAAACTTCCGGCAACTGCTCGGCTGATGCCGACCGATGGAGGAGCGGCCCTATGTCGCGAAAGGGCCGCTCGCACGAGGACCGCAAAGCGTCCCTGTTCGGTGGATCAGGCTGGCTCTGCTTCCCGTTCCAGCATCGCCTCACGGTACTGCGCCAGTTCCTCGATGGTCAGCACCGGCAAATTGTACTGCCGTGCATATACCGCCACCTGCTCACCACGGGCCATGCTGCCATCGGGGTTCATCAGTTCGCACAAGACCGCAGCCGGGCGCAGGCCGGCCAGGCGCGCCAGGTCCACCGAACCTTCGGTATGCCCACGGCGGGTCAGCACCCCGCCATTGCGGGCGCGCAGCGGAAAAACATGCCCCGGGCTGACGATATGGCGCTGTTCGGCGCTGGAGCGCAATGCTGCGTCAATGGTGGTGATGCGATCCTGGGCGCTAACCCCGGTGGTGATACCTTCGGCCGCTTCGATGGTCACGGTGAAACCGGTGCCGTGCCGGGCCTGATTATTCTGCACCATGGGCGCCAATTGCAGTTCGTCGACGGTGGCTTCGTCCAGGCACAGACAGACGATGCCGCTGCAATCGCGAATCATCATGGCCATGGTCTGCAGCGAAATGTTCTCGGCGGCAGCAATGATGTCCGCTTCGTCCTCGCGGTCGTCATCGTCGAGCAACAGTACAGGGCGCCCGGCCTTGAAGGCGGTGATGGCGGCGGAAACATTGGGGAATTGCGCGTGGTGCTGGGTGAACATGAAACGCTCCTCGTGAATGATCGATGAACGTCTCGGGGCGAACAAAATGCGCGCGCAAGGGCGCCCGGATGGCCCCTGCATGACGCCTTCTTTCATCCGGACTATGACCGTCGGCTCTGGAGTTGCACCAGATCTGCTGACCCCCGACATGGTCGGAGCGCTCGCGGGCTCATCTTTCGATTTACCGCCGGTGGGGACTTGCACCCCGCCCTGAAGACCGCCCAAGCATACAGCACAGTGCCACCCCAGTGGCAACCCGCGGTTCTACGACCTTCGATGAGGCTTGCAGCGGTAACCATCTACTCCTTTTTCACCTGCCGCAACGCTTACCTTCGTGACGGTCACATTGGCAAACCAAGGAAACGACCCGTCATGTCCTCTCTCTATCCTTTTACCGATACCGATCTCCATCTCGCATTCAGAAAGGTCGTCGACACATTGTTCGACAAGAAGCGCGACTATGTCGACGGCGTGCTCAAGCCCAAAATGCTCATCATTGCCGGTGCACAAGGCTCGGGTAAGACGTACTTGCTGGAAAACGCGCTGCTGAAGAGCGGGCGGTACGACAATTACGTTCGCCTTTACGAAACCCATTTTCGTGAACTGCACCCTCACTATCGGGCCATGGAAGACAAAGGCGTGCTGTATGTCTACGAGCATACCGAGTCGTTCATCTGGCGGCTGGGGGCATTGATTTGCACGTATGCGATGGAAAACAAATACAACATCATCATGGAGACCGCGCTCGACAGCCCTCATTTCGCTGATTTTCCACCTGAAGCCGCCCGACAGGGCTATCAGAGCGAGGTCCATCTGATTGCGTGTCAGAAAGAATTCAGCCACTGGTCGACCCTGGACCGTGTGGTCAACAGCGTTGGCAATCAGGAGATCGAGCGTGTGGTCAGCCTGACGCAGATCGAAGAGGCGCAAATCAATGGCAGGTCCATCATCGATGCTTTCGAAAACGCCTGTATCGAGGTACCGGGCTCCGAAATCGTGATCTATCGACGTGGCCTGGAGACGGATAAGAATAGCCTTCCGGTCTGTCACAGCACCTGCCCGGAAAAAGGGCTTCTCGTGCCCCAGCAGACCTATCAGGGCAGAGCATTCTTCCGCGGGGCAGACCTGAAGATCGACTTCAAGGTCCAACGCAGCCCCCAAGCCGATTTCCCCTGTTCTTATATTCAGTATGCGCAGGTGGTGCATGCCGGCCTGCTGGGTTCGGAACACCGTCGGGCGATGGCCGAGCTCAATTGTAAAACCCTCGGCCAGGCTCAGAAGCTGATGTCGCAACTGCCTGTCGATGTCTACCGCGAGCTGTGCCTGTACGTACTCAAGTACGCGCAACCTTGAGTCGACCAGGGGCAGGGCTGATCACTGGCCAGGCATGCCCTTGATCACCCGCGCCTGTCGGACAATCGCCCATCCCGCTACCACAGTGACGGGGTGGGCATTTCCGTTGTCCTTTTGTCTGCTACCCCTAAATCCATTCTTCAGCATTCAATGGGTTGTTGTAGCTGGATCTTCATTCTGGATGTTGGGGCAGGCTGACCCTCGGAACTTCAATGTAATCACTGAGCACCTTAAGCCATGAGCTCACATCGCATTACGGGATATCAGCAGTCCATTGTGAGCAACCTGTTGGTCACAGGCTTGTCTGACTGCGCAATTCGCAGCTGATCGTCTACGCTGACGCTTTGAAATGGATTTCAAGGAGTCACACATGCTTGATCTGGCAGATCAGATGAACTCTGTGATCCTGATCGTTGATGACCAATCAAGCGATCGTGAAGTTCTTCAAGGGTCTGTCAGCAGCTTCGGTGAGGTTCATGTTGCCCATGACGGCCGTGAAGCGCTGCAGGTGGCCGGGGAATACCGCCCCGACCTGATCCTTATCGACATCGAGTTACCCGACATGAATGGCTTTGCATTGTGCCGGGCGATCAAGACCGACCCAAAGCTCTGTGACGCTGCCGTCCTGTTCGTCAGCTCCCATACCCAGTGCGACAATCAAGTTCGTGCCCTGGAGTTCGGAGGGGTTGGCTTTATCCAGAAGCCTATCAATGTTCCCGTGGTAAGGGCCCATGTACGCGCCCACCTGAATCTGCGCAATGAAGCCAAGCGCTTGTCTTATTATGATGCGCTAACTGGCTTGCCCAACCGTCAACTATTCACGAACCGCGCAGCACAAGCGATTCAGCAGGCCCAAAGCAACGGCAGCAAGGTCGCGTTGTTACTGTTGGATCTGGATCATTTCAAGAGCATCAATGACTCATTGGGGCATTCAGTCGGGGATGCCATTCTAAAGTGCGTCGCTGAGCGTTTGGCCAGCAGCGTTCGGCCGCAGGATACGGTGAGCCGGCCGGGAGGCGATGAGTTCGTGATTTTACTGCCGCAAGTGGTCCGGCTAGAAGCTATTGGGGACTTGTGCGAACAGTTATTGCGGACGCTTGCGTCCCCGATGCAGATTGGCGAGAAGCGTTACAGCATTACCACCAGTATTGGTGTCAGTATCTACCCCGAAGACAGTACCGACCTGGAAGCGCTTTACAGCCACGCCGATGCAGCCATGTATCAGGCCAAACGTGAAGGCAGGAATCGCTCACGCTTCTTTTCCCGGACATTGGAAACCAGCACCCGTGCCAGGCATATGCTTGAGCAACATATGCGCAGCGCCTTGGAACAGGGCGTCTTCGAGGTTTTCTATCAGCCGAAAATGGATGCCCGAACGGGGTGTATGCGTGGCATGGAAGCGTTGATTCGCTGTCGACAATCCGATGGTACGCTGCTTTCACCAGGTGAATTCATTCCGGTCGCAGAGGAGACTGGATTGATTATTCCGCTGGGGCGTCAAGTACTGACGCAGGCCTGTAAAGACGCCTGCCTATTGATGGATTCAGGATTTCAAGTACCCGTCAGCGTCAATATTTCCGCTGTTCAATTTCGTGAAGATAATTTCTTCGACATGATACGTAGGGGGCTCAAGGACTCGGGGCTTCCTGCGTACCTGCTCGAACTGGAAATCACGGAGGGCGTGTTGGCAGACAATGTCGTCAAGGCGCGAGAAACACTTGAAGCACTGAAGCGCATGGGCGTGCGGCTGGCAATCGACGATTTTGGTACCGGCTACTCCAGCCTTAGTTACCTCAAGCAACTGCCCATCGATGTGCTGAAAATCGACCAGAGTTTTGTGCGTGACATGCTTGACGACCACAGTGATGCCGCCATCATCGAAGCCATTGTGCGTATGGGCCAGGCGCTGGGGTTGGAACTGATTGCCGAAGGTGTGGAAAACCAGGAGCAGGCGATCAGCCTCATGGCACTGGGTTGCTGGCTGATGCAGGGATATCACTACTGCCGACCAGTACCGTTCCTGCAACTGCAACAGATGCTGGAGACCGGCAATCTGAGGCCAATCTAGCGCAATCGATTTTTCTCGTTTGGCCAGCCGCTGATGTGGGGTGAAATTGAAAGATCGTATTCTGAAGCTTGGATCTGTTACAGCGATGATCGCTGTGTTTGTCGCAGGCCTGGCGGTTACCCTTATGACCTCCTACGTTCTGATGAATCAGAACAGGGCGCATGCCGAGGCTGCATTGACCCGTGCAGTCCAGCGTACAAGCGATGCTGTTGCTGCACGCATCCATCTTTATGAGTTCGGTTTGAGAGGAGCGCGTGGTGCTCTTCAGGTCATGGGCGAGCAACAGGCCAGCCGTCATGGCTTTTTGACTTACATCAAGACTCGAGACCTCGATACCGAGTTTCCGGGGGCTCGCGGCTTCGGTTTCATTCGTCGCGTTCCAGCCAGTGCCGAAGCGGCTTTCCTGCAAAAGGCCAGGCTCGATGGCAAACCTGATTTCACGATACGCCAGCTTACGCCACATGAGGGCGAGCGCTTCGTCATTCAGTACATCGAGCCTCAGGAGAAGAACCTGGCAGCGGTAGGTTTGGATATCGCGTCAGAAAAGAACAGGCGAGAGGCTGCTGGCGCGGCAATGCGCACGGGAGCTGCGCGTCTCACGGGTCCGATCACCTTGGTCCAGGCAACGGGCAAACCGCTGCAGTCATTCTTGTTCCTGCTGCCGATCTACCGAACGGGAAATACGCCGGATACCGTTGCCGAAAGAGTGGCACAAGGTTTTGGTTGGAGTTATGCACCGCTACTGACCGAAGAGGTCCTTACAGGGCTGCCATTGCCATCCGATGGAATTCGGTTGCATTTGCGTGACGTGACCGATGCGGCCGCCCCTGTGCAATTCTATGAGCGCAATCAAAATGGCGGGGAACAGCAAGAGGTCATGCGCACCCATTTGACCCAGTTGGTTTTTGGTCGTCGCTGGGAAATCGAGTTGGTTGCATACCCCTCTTTCGTGCAGGAGTTACGCCAGTTCTCCCCCCGCAGTGCCTTTGGCATCGGGCTGTGCAGCACCCTGTTGATCACGGCATTGGTGGGGGTTTTCAGTGTCAGCCGTAGACGTCGACGCGACGTTCTGGCGGAACAGGCCAAGCTCGCAGCCATTGTTGAGAACTCCAACGATGGAATCATTGGCCAGACCCTGGATGGCATCGTCACGGCCTGGAACCATGGCGCCGAGAAGATTTTTGGCTATGGCAGCGATGAAGTACTGGGCCGCACTTTACTGGGCCGGATATTGCCCTGCGAGTTGGCGGACGAGGAAGTGCATTTGCTGGAGAAAATAGCTCGCAGCGAGCGTATCGAGCACTTTGAGACCCGACGAGTGCGTAAAGACGGCCAGTCGTTAGACGTTTCGGTAACAGTCTCGCCTATTTGTGATGCAGCAGGGCGGGTTGTTGGGGCCTCCAAGACCGTTCGCGACATCACCCAGCAGAAGCGGGCAGAGGCACGCATTCTGGAACTGAATGTTGGCCTGGAACATCAGGTGGCCGAGCGCACGACAGAGCTGCGCGAGCTGAATGCCCTGCTGACCAACGTCCTGCACTCGGCATCACAGGTCTCGATCATCGCAACCGACCTCGAGGGCATCATCACCGTTTTCAACAAAGGGGCTGAGCAATTGCTTGGCTACACGGCCGAGGAAGTCGTTGGCCTTCGCACCCCCGGTATGTTCCATCTGGATGAGGAGATGGCACAACGAGGCGAGGAGTTGAGCCGGGCCTATGGAGAAGCGATAGGGGGCTTCCGCGTTTTTGTGCACAAGGCTTCTCTGGGCGAGGCGGAGGTTCGGGAATGGACATACGTGCGAAAGGACGGCACGCGTTTCAGTGTTACGTTGCTGGTCACCGGCATGCACAATGCCGATGGCAGGTTGAGTGGATACCTGGGTATCGCTATCGATATCAGCCGGCGCAAGCAGGTAGAGGAGCGCTTGGCCGACAGCCTGGCATTGACACAGACCATTCTCGATACAGCCGTCAACCCTGTCATCAGGATCGATCGGACAGGGGTGATTCAGTCTTGCAATCGTGCTACGCAGAACGTTTTCGGCTACCAACCTGACGAGCTTGTCGGCAGTAACGTTCGAGTCTTGTTGCCTGCTTTATTCGAGGGTGACTTGTCGCTCTCGCAGGATGCGTTTGGTGATCCGGCCAGCAGCAATATGACCGGGGTTTCCCGAGAAGTGGAGGCTCGCCGCAAGGATGGGCTTATCTTCCCCGCGCAGGTCACGCTGGGCTGCATGCAGATTGGCGGTCAGCCCATGCTCGTCGCCGTGCTCTTCGATCTTTCCGAACAGCGGCGTCAGCATGATGCCATCGCTTCGGCACGCGATCAGCTGGCCTTGGCTTCGGATGTGGCGAAACTGGGGGTGTGGACGTGGTCTCCCGAAGACGATGATCTGCAGTGGAATGATCGGATGTTCGAGATTTATGAACAGCCGCTCGCCTTGAAAGCGGTTGGCCTGAGTTACAAGCACTGGCAGGAGCGCCTGCACCCCGACGATGCTGAAGTTGCCACCCGATTGCTACAGGGCTTACTTGATGGGTACGGCGTATTCGAGACACTGTTCCGTCTTCAGTTACCCGGTGGCGATATTCGTTATGTTCAGGCCGCTGCCAGGATCGAGTATGTTGCTGAAACAGGCTGCCGGAAAGTTATAGGCATAAATCGCGATGTCACTGTAGAACATGAGCTGCAGTCACGCTTGTTTCTCGCTAAAGAACAGGCGGACGCGGCCAATGCCGCCAAGAGTGCTTTCCTGGCCAACATGAGCCATGAAATTCGCACACCCATGAACGCTGTGCTGGGCATGCTGCATTTGGTTCAGGCCACAGAGCTTGATGCGCGGCAGCTTGACTATATCCGCAAGGCGCACGGCGCTGCCAAATCGCTTTTGGGGTTGCTCAATGACATTCTTGACTACTCCAAGATCGAAGCCGGCAAGCTGCAGCTCGATCCACATCCCTTCGAGATCAATGGGCTGATGACGGACCTTGCTGCGGTACTGGGTGGCAACCAGGCAGAAAAGGATGTCGAATTGTTGTTCGATCTCGATACCTCATTACCCCAATGCCTGGTGGGCGACAGCCTGCGTCTGCAACAGATTCTTATCAATCTGGCTGGCAATGCGCTCAAGTTCACTGAGCGTGGCGAGATTACCGTGAGTCTCAGAGTCTGTGATCGTCGGCCCGATGCTGTTCGGCTGCGAATTTCGGTGACCGATACGGGAATAGGTATCAGCGAAGAGCAACTCCAGCGGATCTTCGACGGGTTCAGCCAGGCCGAGGCCTCCATCAGTCGCCGTTATGGTGGGACGGGCCTGGGGCTGGCGATCTGTAAGCGGCTGATCGAGCTGATGGGCGGCACCCTGAGAGTGAACAGCCAGCCAGGGGTGGGCAGCTGTTTCTGGTTCGAGCTGGAATTCGCTTTGGCGAATACCATGGAGACAGAGCACACGACAGTTTTTCCTGACCTCAATGTGTTGGTGGTCGACGACAATCACACGGCCCGCGAAGTACTCGCTAGAACTGCTGTCGCGTTAGGATGGCAAGTCGATCAGGCCAGTAGAGGGCGAGAGGCGGTGGAGCGCGTGCTAACTGCCGCGAATGTGCGCCCTTACGATGTAGTGTTGATGGATTGGCGCATGCCGGATGTCGATGGCCTGACTGCTGCTCGCCTTATACGGGACTCGCTCATGGATTCTGCGCCGGTAGTGGTGATGGTTACTGCGCATAGTCACGAGGTGTTCGCGAGTTTACAGCAGGGGCCACAGGAGCCTTATGTTGCGGTCTTGAGCAAGCCAATCACCCCTAAGCAGCTTGCCACTACTGTGGAGCTTGCAGTCTCAGGTACGCAATCTTCCAATGTCACTGGGCCCGTGAGCCCGCTATCCAGGCTCGACGGTATCAAGTTATTGGTGGTTGAGGATAATCCGCTCAATCGCCAGGTGGCTCAGGAACTGCTGGAACTCGAGGGGGCCAAAGTGACGTTGGCTGAGGGGGGACAGCAGGGTGTCGAGGCCGTGTTGAATGGCGTGCAAACCTTCGATGCGGTACTGATGGATATCCAGATGCCTGACATGGACGGGCTGGAGGCAACCCGTCGGATTCGTCAAAGCCCCCTTCATTGGGGCTTGCCTATTGTCGCCATGACTGCAAACGCCTCAACCTCCGAGCGTGAGGCGTGCCTGGCCGCTGGGATGAATGAACATGTAGGCAAACCTGTCGATCTGGAAAACCTTGTAGCGGTTCTCAGGAAGCTGCTGGACCGAGAGGTGCCTGTCCGGCCGGCCATTCAATCGAGCGACTCGCCGAGCGATGAGTCAACCGAGAGTGTGTTGCGGCGCTTCGGCGGTAACCTGACACTGTTGCGTAACGTGCTGCAGCGTTTTCCAGATGAGATGCGACGTAATCTTGATAAGCTGGAGCGGCACTGCAGCAACAGCGAAAAGGCCGGTGTGTTGATGCAATTGCACACCATCAAGGGCAGTGCCGGCACCATGGGTGCTAGTGGGCTATCCGCGCTGGCTGCCGAGCTGGAGCAGCGCCTTCTGCAGGCGTCGCCGGAGGAGGGGCAGTCGTTCATGGCCAATCCTCGGTGGCTATCGCACCTGCACATGCAACTCGCGTCTGACTGCACACGGCTTAATCTTGCCTTTGCCACTTCCGTGGTATTCGCGACTGAACGACCACTTGCATTCACGGAGAGGGACTGGGAAATTGAATTGAGTGGCCTGCGAGCGCTGTTGGTCAGCAGTAATCTCGTCGCACTCCAGCGAGCTGAGTCCTTGCAGGATGCGGTACCGTTACACAGCAAAGCGATCTTTGACGCGCTTAAGCAGGCCGTCGACGATCTGGATTTCCAGTCAGCCGCCCTGTGGTGCGATAAGCTGACCGATTCACTCAAAAGGAATGTTGATGAACGATGAATCTGGACATCCAAAGGTCAAGCCGCGTTTATTGATCGTGGATGACCAGGCACTCAATATCCACGCGCTGAATGAGCTATTTCGTGCTGACCATGAAATCTACATGGCCATGGATGGAAATAAGGCAGTGGACATGGCCCTGACACAGTTCCCGGACTTGATCCTGCTCGATGTGATGCTCCCCGGCATAGACGGCTATGAGGTATGTCGTCGTCTTAAGGCCAGTCCGTTGACGGCAGCCATTCCTGTGATATTCGTAACCGCCAAGGGGGAAGAGGCAGACGAGGCAAAGGGACTTGAGCTTGGCGCTGTTGACTACATTAGCAAGCCATTTCATCCCGGTATTGCCCGCGCTCGGGTAAAAACCCATCTGACTTTGAAATTGCAAAGCGATTACCTGAAGAGCCTGGCGTCGATCGACGGTTTGACAGGCATATCCAACCGACGAGCTTTCGAGCAACACCTCCATGCAGCCTGGAGTCATTTATGCCGTGACGGAGGGTGGCTAGGACTGATTCTTGTCGACATCGATTACTTCAAACGCTTCAATGACCACTATGGGCATCTAGCGGGGGACCAGTGCCTGCGCCGTGTCGCTGCGGCTCTGGACAGTGGGATCAGACGACCTTTGGATATGGTTGCGCGCTATGGCGGTGAAGAGTTTGTCTGCATTCTGCCCGGCACCCACCTCAGTGGCGCCGCTACCGTTGCTCAGCAGTTGTCTGATGCTGTGGAGAATCTGAAGATCCCTCATGTGGAGTCATTGGTCGCTGACCGGGTGACTATTTCACAAGGCGTAGCCTGTCTCCAGCCTAAGCAGGGGCAGGACGCACATCAGCTTGTAGGCCTGGCAGACCAAGCTTTGTATCAGGCCAAGGAGAATGGCAGAGCAAGGTTCAGTTTTTCCGAGGTATGCAACAGCAAGCGGCAAAGTCCTTCAGTCGGTCACTGATAGTACCTATCGGACTGAGCGTTAAGAATGTGCTCTGTGGAAACCTACCGTAAGCGTCCGACCAATCCACCTTGCCGTAAACTGCCATAGGAGGGTATATGCACCATCGGTTATCAGTGCAATAAAGTTGCGGGGTCGAGTGTTAAGCTAACCTTATTTTAATGAAAGGTATTTAAATCTCTGGTTAGTGCCATTGAAGCTTTATTTCCTGCCATTGGGTGTCTGACAACCACTTGTCTGCCACCGGAAAGAAAATATTCTCCTCGGCATCCATATGATCATAATATTTCTTGATGAAGTCTTCTATCGTGTCGGCGATTACTCTTGCCTCCTGCGTTGAGTGCTCCAACATCTTGAGTTGTCCGGCAATTCGCTTGAAGGCTTGATGATCTTGCTCGATATCCTTGACCCGTTGGTGGATCGGGGCCTCGGTTGCCAGCAAGGCCAGCCGAATAAGCTCTTCATTTTCATGGTGGTGCCGCTCTGCATCACCATGCAAGGCTTCCAGTTGCTTAAACAACAGCTTGCGGTCATCGGCACCCGCAGACCCGTGCCTTATCCTCTCCAGTAACTCTTTGATCTGATTAATTTTGGTGGCCACTTCATGATGATAGGCGTGCAGCTCTTTCAATAAGGCGTTCATATTAAATCCTCATCGCTACATCAAGCCTTCACAGATTAAATGTTATTAATCAGCAATCTCCGAGGATGGCAGCAGGTGTCGGCTCTCATCTAATCGTTTTATTATAGTCTGACACGAAACGCTCACCCCAAAAAAATCCTTTCCATTGGAAGATTTCGAAATATCAAATTGATGTCCATATACGCTGCAAGAAAAAGCAGACACACCAAGGTCGCTTGCGACAGCGGGGCCTGAGCGCGACTGAAGGCACAAGTGGCTTCGTTCTATGGACGGGCGAGGGGGCTGGAAACCCGCGGATTGTGAGCGTTTTTTAAAGGCTTGTTGAATTAAAAAGCCGGCTTGTGGCCGGCTTCTCGGGGACGCTTCCGACTAATTTATGGTAAGCCGCAATCGCCTTAACTGTGTGGCCATCAAGGGCCTGAAAGAGATGGCAGATGCCCGTGTGGGATATCGCCGAGCCCTCTGGACCGCGGCTCGCGCCGGTCGGGGCTTAATGTGCGGCGTAGCATACAAGGGCGGGCGCAGGATGCCCAGCAAAAAATTGCGCAGGGTGCTTCAGCTGGGCCGCTGCTGGCGGAAATGTGACCAATGGAACACCCAGCCAAGAATTTCCAGGCCCTGCGCCTGACGCTGAGCAGGGGTGTAGCGTTCGACCGCGTAGTTGCGCCTGTCATGGCTGTGCAGGTACAGGATGCCGTGCTCGCCAACACTGAGGTTGTTCACCCTGAGCATGCCGTTTTGCAGCAGGGCATAGGTTTCGCCCTCGACCACCTGGGTCATGCCCAGGTCGATGGCCAGGGTCGCTTCCAGCGGAATCAGCGGGAGCATGTTGTTGGCCGGCATTGCCAGGCAGATTGCATTGCTGGCTTGCACGCCCAAGCCCTTCAGGGTTTTTGCCGGCAAGCGCAGGTGCTTGCTGCCCACCGGCGACAGCAAGCCGTTGCGCACTTCGTAGTAGGGCACCTTCAATACCCGGCCACGATGTTCCCACAGCGGGGTAAGCGGATTGGCGGGCGCTGGCCGTGGAAGGCCGTTGCGCAGGAGTGGGTTGGGGTATTTGGGGCCTTCACCGGTGCGCAGCCAACGTCGGTGCACACAGAACAGATCGGCCAGTTCGTCCAGCCGGGCCAAAGGTACACCGCGTTTGAACCAGTTGTTGACGTGCTGTGCTGTGACGCTGCGCTGGGCGGCGAAATCGGAAGGGGTCAGGCCACATTCGTGGAGCAGGGCTCTGAGGCGGTCGCCGGAAGTGTTCATGGCGGCGAGTGTAGCGGCGGGTTGCCAGTAAGGAAATGAACCAGGTGTTGACGGGATTTGTACGAAAAGAGGCTGTTTGTAGGATGCTGGTGTAGGACTGTGTAGGATTTGTTCCCCGCAGTGAGCGCGTACCATTCAGGCATGAAAAACCCCGCCAAAGCGGGGTTTCCCTGCAGTCGGAATCAGCCCTTGTAGGCAGCGACCGATTTGGTGATCGCGGCACGGGCGGCGTCGGCGCCTTCCCAGCCTTCGATCTTGACCCATTTGCCCTTCTCGAGATCTTTGTAGTTGGCAAAGAAGTGCTCGATCTGCTGGATCAGCAGGGCTGGCAGGTCGGTGTATTCCTTGACGTCAACGTACAGCTGCGACAGCTTGTCGTGAGGAACAGCGATGACCTTGGCGTCACCGCCACCGTCGTCGGTCATGTTCAGCACGCCAACCGGACGGGCGCGGATAACCGAGCCTGGGGCCACTGGGTAAGGGGTAACCACCAGCACGTCCAGCGGGTCACCGTCGTCAGCCAGGGTGTTCGGGATGAAGCCATAGTTGGCTGGGTAGAACATCGGGGTAGCCATGAAACGGTCGACGAACAGCGTATCGCTGTCCTTGTCGATTTCGTATTTGATCGGCGCGTGGTTGGCCGGGATCTCGATGGCGACGTAGATGTCGTTCGGCAGGTCTTTGCCCGCCGGAATCTTGCTGTAGCTCATTGGGCAGTGCCCCCGTGTTTGACCAAAAAGTGGCGGCGATTATAGGCACATTCTGCCGGGGCACGCCACGCTTGGCCTGATGTGCGGGCCCGTCAGGCGTGGCTTTCGCGGTACTCGGGGTGTTCCGCCTGCAGCCGGCACAGGCGCGCCAGCGGGTCTTGCCGGTAGAACATCGACAACTGGTGGTAGACCTGTGGATAAGCCTGATGAAGCAGGTCGGGGGCACTAAAGAAGTACTCGCTGGTAACGGCAAAGAACTCTGCCGGGTTTTCTGCAGCATAGGGGTCGATGGCGGTTTCGGCTGCGGGGTTGGCGTCCAGTTGCTGGTTGAGGTCGTCGTAAGCCTGCTGCATGGCTGTTGCCCACTCATCAACTGGCATGCTGCTGTGCAGTGGTGGCAGGCCGTTGGCATCGCCATTGAGCATGTCGAGCTTGTGCGCCAGTTCATGGATGACCAGGTTGTAAGCCTCCCAGCCACCACTGGCCTGCACGCCGTTCCAGGCCAGGATGATCGGCCCCTGCTGCCAGGCCTCGCCGCTGTGTTCTCCGTCCCACACATGCTCCACGCCACTGGCATCGCGGTGGCGCTGGGGGCTCTTGAAGTCGTCGGGGTACAGGATGATTTCGTGGAAGCCTTGGTACCAGTTCAGCTCACCCAGGTGAAGCAGCGGTAACTGTGCCTGGGCAGCCAGCATCAGGCGCTGTTCGTCGTCCAGTTCGACCCCGGGCAGGCAGGTGAGGTGCTTGTCGAGCAGGAACAGGATGCAGGCTTCGCGCAGCCAGTGGTCTTCAGCGTCGCTGATGCCGTCCAGCATCGGCAGCCGCTCGCGTACGGCCTGCCATTGCTGTGGCGTGACCGGGTAACGCGCCAGAGTGCGCTTGCGCCGCCAGGCGCTGAATGACCACATGCGGTTCGTTCTTTACCTGTTCAGTGAGCCTTGGCCGTACGGCCCAGGCGCCCACGCAGCAAGCCGATGATCATCGGCACCAGCGACAGGATGATGATGCCCACGACCATCAGCGACAGGTGCTGCTTGATGAACGGCACGTTGCCGAAGAAGTAGCCCAAGGTGACCAGGCCGCCGACCCATAGCAGCGAACCGGCAACGCTGAAGCCGAGGAAGCGTGGGTAGTGCATGTGAGCGATGCCCGCGACGAACGGTGCAAAGGTACGCAAGATAGGCAGGAAGCGCGCCATGGTCACGGTCTTGCCGCCATGGCGTTCATAGAAATCGTGGGTACGCTGCAGGTAGTCGCGGCGGAAGATCTTGGAGTTGGGGTTGTTGAACAAACGCTCGCCGACCGTTCGGCCGATCACGTAATTGGTGCTGTCGCCCAGGATTGCAGCGGCCATCAGCAGGCCGGCCAGCAGCACCGGGTCCATGCCACCACCCGCCGCAACGGCGCCGGCGATGAACAGCAGCGAGTCGCCCGGCAGGAATGGCATGACTACCAGGCCGGTTTCGCAGAAGATCACGGTGAACAGGATGGCGTAGATCCAGGGACCGTAGTTGGTGACCAGCAGATCGAGGTAGGCATCGAGATGCAGGATAAGGTCCAGCGGGTTGAAATCCATGTACAGCACCTGTGTTCTTGGGCGTAGGCTTGGTTACCGGGGGAGGGGTAAATTTTCACACATGACAGGTGCGCCATTATACGGCTAAGTGAGGATCATGCCCGAGGAGTTTGTAGCGGGGGGTTACGGTAGAGGGGTATTCCTTTACCAGCCTCTTAGCGGGCACGCCCGCTAAGAGGCTGGTGCCGGTCAATCCTGACTGATCGGCAGGATGTAGCTCTTGAACTCGGTATCCTCGCGAAAACCGATGGATTCGTAGGTCTTATGCGCCACTTCATTGTTCGCGCTGGTCGACACCCGCATGCGAACAGCATTGGTCTCTTTGGCCATTTTCTTCGCTTCGCGGATCAGGTGGTCGGCGACCAGCATGCGCCGGGAGTCCTCAGCTACATAGATATCGTTGAGAATCCATACCCGCTTCAACGACAGCGACGAGTAGCTCGGATACAGCTGGCAAAAGCCCAGCAGTTTACCGTCGTCATCATCCGGAAGTGCCAGGTAAATCACCGATTCATCCCGCTTCAGGCGCTTTTCCAAAAAGCTGCGCGAGCTGTCGGGATAGGGCAACTGCCCGTAGAACTCACGGTATTTGACGAACAACGGCGTGATCAGGTCGAGGTGTTCCAGGGTTGCCTTGATGATGCGCATGTGCGGCCCTCAGAGTCCATTTGGGAAACAGCGGATTGCAAGCAGCGTTCAAGGGCATGCTGCCCAATGCACGGCACAAGTGCAATCCGCCTTCCGTGACAGGTTTTTTACCCTTTGCCGAGCAGGAAGTTACCTTTCTGGCTGGTGCTGTCTTCATTCTCCAGGCTATGTACCTCGGCTTCGTCCTTCAGATTCACCCCGGAAAGCTGGCGCCGGCAGGCTTCGCGCATCAAGTACAACAGGCGGTGCGCCGCCATGCCATAGCTCAGCCCCTCCAGGCGGATATTGGAAATGCAGTTGCGGTAGGCATCGGTCAGGCCGACCTTGGGTGCATAGGTGAAATACAGGCCAAGGCTGTCGGGCGAGCTCAGCCCCGGGCGTTCACCGATCAGCATCACCGTCATCCGTGCGCCCAGCAGCTCGCCGACCTCGTCGGCCACTGCCACACGGCCCTGCTGGACCAGCACCACCGGGGCGCTGGTCCAGCCGTCGGCGGCAGCCTGTTCCTCGAAGCGGGTCAGGAACGGTAGCGTGTGGCGATGCACGGCCAGTGCCGAGAGGCCGTCAGCCACCACGATGGCCAGGTCGACGCCGCCGGGGTTGGCCTGGGCATGCTGGCGAAGGGTCGCAATCGAGTCTTCGTTCAGCCGGCGGCCAAGGTCCGGCCGCTGCAGGTACTGGTGGCGGTCGCTGGCAGCGCTGTGCAACACCAGGCTTTCGCGCCCGCGGTCACTCAGCTGGCTGGCCAGGCCGGCGTGGTCGAAAGCCAGGTGCACGGCATCACGTGCCTGGGCATGGGCGAACTGGAAGTCCAGCTGCGCCCCGGTCGGCAGGCTGGTGCCGGTGCGGCCCAGGGCGATGCGCGCCGGGGTCAGGTTGCGCAGGGCCAGCCAAGGGTTGTCGGGGGTAGGCGTGCGATGGTCCATGGTCATCCCTATGCAAGCTGTGCCAAGGCCTGGCGGAAGGCCGGCGGCAGGTTGTCACCGAAGCGCACCCGGCCATCGGCCTGGGTGAAGATGCCGGTGCGGGCCAGCCATGCCTCGAATTCCGGCCCGGGCTTCAGGCCCAGGGTCTGGCGCGCGTACAGCGCGTCATGGAACGAGGTGGTCTGGTAGTTGAGCATGATGTCGTCGGAGCCGGGGATGCCCATGATGAAGTTGATGCCGGCCACACCCAGCAGCGTCAGCAAGGTGTCCATGTCGTCCTGATCGGCTTCGGCATGGTTGGTGTAGCAGATATCGCAACCCATCGGCACGCCCAGCAGTTTGCCGCAGAAATGGTCTTCGAGGCCGGCGCGGATGATCTGCTTGCCGTTGTACAGGTATTCCGGGCCAATGAAACCGACCACGGTGTTGACCAGGAACGGCTTGAAGTGACGGGCCACGGCATAGGCGCGGGTTTCGCAGGTCTGCTGGTCGACGCCGTGGTGGGCGTTGGCCGAGAGCGCGCTGCCCTGGCCGGTTTCGAAATACATCAGGTTCTGCCCGAGGGTGCCACGTTTCAGCGACAGACCGGCTTCGTAGCCTTCCTGCAATACGTTCAGGTTGATGCCGAAGCCGGCATTGGCCGCCTCTGTACCGGCGATGGACTGAAACACCAGGTCCAGTGGCACGCCGCGGTTGATCGCTTCGATCGAGGTGGTGACGTGGGTCAGTACGCAGGACTGGGTGGGGATGTCGTAGCGCTGGATGATGGCGTCGAGCATTTCCAGCAGGGCGCAGATCGAAGCAATGCTGTCGGTGGCCGGGTTGATGCCGATCATGGCGTCGCCGTTGCCGTACAGCAAGCCGTCGAGAATACTGGCGGCAATACCGGCCGGTTCGTCTGTCGGGTGGTTGGGTTGCAGCCGGGTCGACAGGCGCCCGCGCAGGCCCATGGTGCCGCGGAACCGGGTGACCACGCGGATTTTCTGTGCCACCAGCACCAGGTCCTGCACGCGCATGATCTTCGACACGGCAGCGGCCATTTCCGGGGTCAACCCGGGCGCCAGGGCGCGTAGGCTGTCTTCGTTGGCTTCCTCGCTCAGTAGCCAGTCGCGCAGGCCACCCACGGTTAGGTGGCTGACCGGGGCGAAGGCCTGGGCATCGTGGGTGTCGATGATCAGGCGGGTAACTTCATCTGCTTCGTAAGGGATCAGTGCTTCATTGAGAAAGTGCGTCAGCGGAATATTGGCCAACGCCATCTGCGCGGCGACGCGCTCGGCGTCGTTGCTGGCCGCCACGCCTGCCAGGCAGTCCCCGGAGCGTGCCGGGCTGGCCTTGGCCATCACTTCCTTGAGGCTGTCGAAGCGGTAGACCAGATGGCCGACCGTGTGTACGAAACTTGCCATACAGAATCTCCAGAGCCGCGGGTTGCCCCGCGGCGGGTGGCGACGATCAGTGCAGGGCCTCTTCGGCCTTCTGGATCGCGGCGAATTCCTCTTCCGGTGTGCCCGCGACCAGGTGGTGGCGGCTGTAGAAAGCAAAGTAGGCAATTAATACCGCATAGATCACTGCAGCGCCAATGACTACCCGCGGGTCAACCAGGAATCCGGCGACCACGGCGATGCACGCCAGCACCAGGGCCAGACCGGAGGTGAAGATGCCGCCCGGGGTGCGGTATGGGCGTTCCATCTTTGGCCGGCGGATGCGCAGGGTAATGTGCGCAGCCATCATCAGCACGTAAGACAGGGTAGCGCCAAATACTGCCACCAGGATCAGCAAGTCACCCTGGCCCGTCAGCGACAGGGCAAAACCGATGATGCCGGGGATGACCAAGGCCAGTACCGGGGCCTTGCTTTTGTTGGTTTCCGACAGTTTGCGCGGCAGGTAACCGGCGCGGGACAGGGCGAAGATCTGCCGGGAATAGGCATAGATGATCGAGAAGAAGCTGGCGATCAGCCCGGCCAGACCGACCAGGTTGACGAAGCCGCCCATCCAGGTGGAGCCGCCGTAGGCCTTCGACAGGGCTTCGACCAGCGGGTTACCGGAGGCCTTCAGCGCCTCGGAGCCTGCGCCGCCCGGGCCGACCACCAGGATCAGCAAGGCGAAGGCCAGCAGTACCAGCATGGCACCGATCAGGCCGCGTGGCAGGTCACGCTTGGGGTTCTTGGTTTCTTCTGCGGCCAGTGGCACGCCTTCGACGGCAAGGAAGAACCAGATGGCGTAGGGGATGGCTGCCCACACGCCGACATAGCCGAACGGCAGGAAGCTGCTGGCGCCGACGGCGTCCGTTTTGGCGATGTCGAACAGGTTGGCCGCATCAAAATGGGGCACCATGCCTATCAGGAATACGGCCAGGGCAATGGCGGCAATGGCGGTGATGATGAACATCAGCTTCAGTGCCTCACCCACGCCGAAAATGTGGATGCTGATGAACACGATGTAGAACGCCAGGTAGATCATCCAGCCGCCGATACCGAACAGCGATTGGCAGTAGGCGCCGATGAACACCGCGATGGCGGCAGGGGCGATGGCGTATTCGATCAGGATCGCCGTGCCGGTCAGAAAGCCGCCCCACGGGCCGAAGGCACTGCGGGCAAAGCCGTAGCCGCCGCCAGCGGTGGGGATCATCGACGACAGCTCGGCCAGCGAGAAGCACATGCACAGGTACATGGTGGCCATCAGCAAGGTGGCCAGGAACATGCCACCCCAGCCGCCCTGAGCCAAGCCAAAGTTCCAGCCGGCGTAATCGCCGGAAATGACGTAGGCCACGCCCAGGCCGACCAGCAGTACCCAGCCGGCGGCGCCTTTTTTCAGTTCACGTTGCTGGAAATAGTCAGAGCCGACTTTCTCGAAGTCGACGGAAGAGCCTGCCGGCGATCCGGCGGAATGTTCGCTTGGCATAGATTCACCTGTTGTTTTTCTTGGTGGCCGGAAGGGTTCCGGGCCGATGGTGATGGGTACTGCAGGAAGCGAGCCAGAGCGGCTGGTGCACGGTTGCCGCCCTGGGTTCAGGGTATGCCGGCCTGGCCTCTTCGCGGGTGAACCCGCTCCTACAGGGATTGCGCAAGATTCAAGACCAGCGCAGGATCTGTAGGAGCGGGTTTACCCGCGAAGAAGGCGACGCGGTCTAGAAGAAGCCCAACGGATTGATGTCGTAGCTCACCAGCAGGTTCTTGGTCTGCTGATAGTGATCCAGCATCATCTTGTGCGTCTCACGCCCGACCCCCGACTTCTTGTACCCACCGAACGCGGCATGCGCCGGGTACAGGTGGTAGCAGTTGGTCCACACACGGCCAGCCTTGATGCCGCGGCCCATGCGGTAGGCACGGTTGATGTCGCGGGTCCACACGCCGGCACCCAGGCCGAACTCGGTGTCGTTGGCAATCGCCAGCGCTTCGGCTTCGTCCTTGAAGGTGGTGACGCTGACCACCGGGCCGAAGATTTCTTCCTGGAACACGCGCATCTTGTTGTTGCCCTTGAGCAGGGTCGGCTGGATGTAGTAACCGGTAGCCAGCGCACCTTCCAGTTTCTCGACCTTGCCGCCGGTGAGCAGCTCGGCGCCTTCGTCCTGGGCAATCTGCAGGTACGAGAGGATCTTTTCGAACTGCTGCTGCGAGGCCTGGGCGCCGACCATGGTGTCGGTGTCCAGCGGGTCGCCGCGCTTGATCTGCAGCACCTTCTTCATCACCACTTCCATGAACTGCGGGTAGATCGACTCTTGCACCAGGGCACGCGACGGGCAGGTGCACACTTCGCCCTGGTTGAAGAACGCCAGCACCATGCCTTCTGCCGCCTTCTCGATGAAACTTGGCTCGGCCTGCATGATGTCTTCGAAGTACACGTTCGGCGACTTGCCACCCAGTTCGACGGTGGACGGGATGATGTTCTCGGCGGCGCATTTCATGATGTGCGAGCCCACCGGGGTAGAGCCGGTGAAGGCGATCTTGGCGATGCGCTTGCTGGTGGCCAGGGCTTCACCGGCTTCGCGGCCGTAGCCTTGCACCACGTTGAGCACGCCAGGTGGCAACAGGTCGCCAATGACTTCGAGCAGGACGGTGATGCCCAGTGGCGTCTGTTCGGCAGGCTTCAGCACCACGCAGTTACCAGCGGCCAGTGCCGGGGCAAGCTTCCAGGCCGCCATCAGGATCGGGAAGTTCCAGGGGATGATCTGCCCGACCACGCCCAGTGGCTCGTGGATGTGGTAGGCCACGGTGCCTTCATTGATCTCGGCAGCGCCGCCTTCTTGGGCGCGGATGCAGCCAGCGAAATAGCGGAAGTGGTCGACTGCCAGCGGAATGTCGGCGTTGAGGGTTTCGCGGATCGGCTTGCCGTTGTCCCAGGTTTCGGTAATGGCCAGCAGTTCGAGGTTCTGCTCGATGCGGTCGGCGATCTTCAGCAGCACGTTGGAACGATCCTGCACTGACGTGCGGCCCCAGGCGTCGGCGGCTGCATGGGCGGCATCCAGGGCTTTCTCGATGTCTTCGGCAGTAGAACGGGGGAATTCAGCGATCAGCTTGCCATTCACCGGGGAGGTATTTTCGAAGTACTGCCCCTTTACCGGAGCAACGAACTCACCACCGATGTAGTTGCCGTAGCGGTTCTTGAAGGAAACCTTCGCGCCCTCGGTACCGGGATGTGCATAACGCATGGTGTGTCTCCTTGGTATTGTGCTTTTTAGGGAGTTGAAAAGCATAGAGCAAGGGTTGGGCCAGTGTTGGCCGTGCCAGGCAAATCAATGACTTGGGTCATTTTTACCGGCCTGATCAAGGAGGGGCTGTGCCGGCGTCGGTACGCCAGGGGTGACATTTTGTGCCGTTTGCGACACGTCACCGGTGTGTGCATTGCAAAGCCTACCCGGGTGGAGGATGCTGGGCTGACGCTCTATCTGCGGAGAATTACAACAATGCAGAGCAATCACTTCACTCGCCATGCCCGGCAGGTCCATAGCGTTGCCCATGGTGGGGCCGGGGAGGGCGGCAGTGACCCTTCCATCGCCCGTTCCTGGCTGCGCTGCCTGGAGGATTACCACCTCGACCCGGCGGTGATAGAAGCCCCGGTGGTGCTTGAGCATGGGCGCCTGCTGGAAAGCCGCGAGCGCCTGCACCAGGTGCTGCAAATTGCCGACCATGAAATGAACAGCCTGCACCAGCAGCTTTCCGGCGCGGGCCACGCGGTGCTGCTGACTGACGCCCGCGGGGTGATCCTCAACTGCGTCAGTGCCCCCACCGAGCGGCGCAGCTTCGAGCGTGCCGGGCTGTGGCTGGGTGCCGACTGGAGCGAGGCGCGCGAGGGCACCAATGGCATCGGCACCTGCCTGGTCGAGCGCCAGGCGCTGACCATTCACCAGAACGAGCACTTCCGTGGCCGTCACACTGGTCTGACCTGCTCGGCCAGCCCGGTGTTCGACCCGCATGGCGATTTGCTGGCGGTACTCGACGTGTCCTCTGCCCGCCCCGACGTATCGCGGCAAAGCCAGTTCCACACCATGGCGTTGGTCAACCTGTCGGCGAAGATGATCGAGAGCTGCTATTTCCTGCGCCATTTCGAGCAGCAATGGTTATTGCGTTTTCACCTGCAAGCCGAGTCGGTCGGCCTGTTCAGCGAAGGCTTGCTGGCGTTCGACGGCGATGGGCGCATTTGCGCTGCCAACCAAAGCGCACTGAACCTGCTGGGCACGGTACGGGGTGGCGTGCTGGGCAAACCGTTGGAGTGCTTTTTCGCGTGCAGCCATGACGAAATGTTCAGTCGTGCCACGCCCGGCGGCAGCACTGTCTGGCCGCTGCGCACCCTGGATGGTCGCCAGGTGTTCGCCAGCCTGCGGGGGCAGGCCCGGGCGCCGGTTTGGTCAGTGCCGGCCGCCCAGCCGCGGCCTGCACGTGAAGTGGAGCCGCTGGTCTGTCTGCTGGACCCTGCGTTGCAAAATGATTTCCGCCGCAGCGTGCGGGTGTTCGAGCGCGATGTGCCATTGCTGCTGCGCGGCGAGACCGGCTGTGGCAAGGAGGCCTTCGCCCAGGCTGTGCATCAGGCCAGTGAGCGGCGCGGCAAGCCGTTCGTCGCCATCAACTGCGCGTCCATCCCGGAAAGCCTGATCGAGAGCGAGCTGTTCGGGTACCGCGGCGGTAGTTTTACCGGCGCGCGCAAGGAGGGCATGCGCGGCAAGCTGTTGCAGGCCGATGGCGGCACCTTGCTGCTGGACGAGATCGGCGATATGCCGCTTGCCCTGCAAACCCGACTGCTGCGGGTGCTGGAGGAGCGCCAGGTGGTGCCGATCGGGGGAGAGCCACAGGCGGTGGACGTGCGCATCGTCAGTGCTACGCACCGTGACCTGCTGGAACGGGTTGAGCAGGGCAGTTTCCGCGAGGACCTGTATTACCGCCTCAATGGCCTGGAGGTAGCGCTGCCGGCGGTGCGTGAACGCAGTGACAAGGCGCAGTTGCTGGACTTTCTGCTACGCCAGGAGACGCAGGGGCAACGGATCGACATCGAGCCCAGGGCGCGGCAGGTGCTGCTCGAATATACCTGGCCGGGGAACGTGCGGCAGATGCGTAATGTGCTGCGTACCCTGGTGGCGCTTTGCGAAGATGCCCGCATTACCTTTGCGGACCTCCCCGCAGTCATCCGTACCAGCCCACCTCCCGTGGGGGCGGGCGAGCCCACGAAGATGTCCGACCAGGCAATAGAGGGCGAGGGCGTTGCCCTCGTTCGCGGGCAAGCCCGCTCCCACAGGTCCGGCGGTGCCGCAGAGATTGAGGGTGAATCTGTAGGGACCGAGGTTCTGCTCGACGCGGAGCGGCAAGCGCTGAAGGAGGTCCTGGAGGCAAAACACTGGCATCTCACCCGCGTCGCCGAGCACTTGGGCATCAGCCGCAATACCTTGTATCGAAAACTGCGCAAACACGGCATTACCAGGGGCGACTGAGCGAAACAGCGGGTGCGATTTGTCGCGCCCTGGGCTACCCTGCCTCGATGTTTTGCGAGGTCGACCATGCATATTCACATTCTCGGTATTTGCGGCACTTTCATGGGGTCGCTGGCGGTGCTGGCCAAGGAACTTGGCCACCGCGTCACCGGCTCCGACGCCAACGTCTACCCCCCGATGAGCACCCAGCTCGAAGCCCAGGGTATCGAGCTGACCCAAGGCTATGACCCGGCCCAGCTGGATCCGGCGCCAGACCTGGTGGTCATCGGCAACGCCATGTCGCGCGGCAACCCAGCGGTTGAATACGTGCTGAACAAGGGCCTGCCCTACGTCTCCGGTCCGCAGTGGCTGGCCGACCACGTGCTGCAAGGCCGCTGGGTGTTGGCCGTTGCCGGTACTCACGGCAAGACCACCACCAGCAGCATGCTGGCCTGGGTGCTGGAGCACGCTGGCATGAGCCCGGGCTTCCTGATTGGTGGTGTGCCGCAGAACTTCTCGGTGTCGGCCCGTTTGGGCGACACGCCGTTCTTTGTGGTGGAAGCCGATGAGTACGACAGCGCCTTCTTCGACAAGCGCTCGAAGTTCGTCCACTATCACCCGCGTACCGCGATCCTCAACAATCTTGAGTTCGATCACGCAGACATCTTCCCGGACCTGGCCTCGATCGAGCGGCAGTTCCACCACTTGGTGCGGACTATCCCCAGCGAAGGCCTGGTCATCCACCCGACCACCGAGCAAGCGCTGGAGCGTGTGATCGGCATGGGCTGCTGGACCCCTGTGCAAACCACCGGGGAGGGCGGCCAGTGGCAAGCCCGCCTGCTCAGCCCCGATGGCTCGCGCTTTGAAGTACTGTTCGAGGGTGAAGTGCAGGGTGTGGTGGATTGGGCACTGACCGGCCAGCACAACGTCGCCAACGCCTTGGCCACCCTGGCAGCCGCGCGTCATGTAGGCGTGGTGCCGGCCATGGGTATCGACGGCCTGAGTGCGTTCAAGAGCGTCAAGCGGCGCATGGAGAAGGTTGCCGAAGTACAAGGTGTGACCATCTACGATGACTTCGCCCACCATCCGACCGCCATTGCCACCACGCTCGACGGCCTGCGCAAGCAGGTGGGTGAGGCGCCTGTGATCGCGGTGATCGAGCCTCGCTCCAACTCGATGAAACTCGGTGCCCATCGTGACGGCCTGCCAGAAAGCGTCAACGACGCCGACCAGGTGATCTGGTATGCGCCGGCCAACCTCGGCTGGGACCTGGCCGCAACCGCCGCGCAGTGCAAGGTGCCGAGCGTGGTGGCCGACAGCCTCGAAGCGATCATCGAGCGGATCAAAGGCCAGGCTCGCCCAGGCACCCATGTGGTGATCATGAGCAACGGCGGCTTCGGCGGCCTGCACGGCAAGCTGGCCGAGGCGCTGAAATGAACGGACCGGAGCGCATCACCCTGGCCATGACGGGCGCCTCGGGTGCCCAGTATGGCCTTCGCCTGCTCGATTGCCTGGTACGCGAAGACCGCGAGGTGCACTTCCTGATCTCCAAGGCCGCACAGTTGGTGATGGCCACCGAAACGGACGTCGTGTTGCCGGCCAAGCCCCAGGCGATGCAGGCCTTCCTGACTGAATACACCGGCGCGGCCGATGGGCAGATCCGTGTGTATGGCAAGGAAGACTGGATGTCGCCGGTAGCCTCGGGCTCTGGCGCCCCGGCGGCAATGGTGGTGGTCCCCTGTTCCACTGGCACCTTGTCGGCCATCGCCACTGGCGCCTGCAACAACCTGATCGAGCGTGCTGCCGACGTTACCCTCAAGGAGCGTCGCCAGCTGATCCTGGTGCCTCGCGAAGCGCCATTCTCCACCATCCACCTGGAAAACATGCTCAAGCTGTCGCAGATGGGCGCGGTGATCCTGCCGGCGGCACCGGGGTTCTATCACCAGCCGCAGACCATCGACGACCTGGTCGACTTTGTCGTGGCGCGTATTCTCAACCTGCTGAACATCCCCCAGGACATGTTGCCGCGTTGGGGCGAGCACCACTTCGGGGTGGATGATTGAAGCGAGCACTGGCAGGGTTGCTGGCGCTGTTGATGCTGGGGGGCTGCGCCACGGTACGCACGCTGGATGCCAACAAGCCTGGCGCACCGGTGGTGTATGCCGGTACCCGGCTGGATTTGTATGTGATCAATGGCGGGTGTTGCCCGCGGGATCATTACGGTGCGGACGCTCCGGCGTATCCGCGCCTGGATCTGCCCGGCAGCATGCTGCTCGATACCCTGCTGCTGCCGTTGTCTTTGCTGACAGCGGCCGGCATAGGCTTCCAGGCCACCGGCGGCCTGTGATGGCCGTTCGCGGGCACGCCCGCGAAGAGGCCAGCACGAGCGAAGCCTAGATCCTGCCCAACCTGCGCAACTCATCCGACTCCACAACCCGCACGCCGTCTTCTTCCTCCAGCGCCAGCCGCCACAGGGCCCGCGCCAGGGTACAAGCCTCGATTCCCCGGTACTTCCCGGGTATCAACCTGGAAAACGGCGCAACAAGCTGTTCAGTGAGCCTTGGCTCCAGCCGCTCGCCCAGCAGGAACGAGGGCCGCACGATGGTCAACTGTGGCCAGTCCTGAGCCTTGAGCGCTTCTTCCATCTCGCCCTTGACCCGGTTATAGAAAATTGACGACTTGGGGTCGGCGCCCACTGCACTGACCACCAGCAGATGCCGCGCGCCCATTTCCCGGGCACGCTTGCTGAAGGCGACCACCATGTCCAGATCCACTGCGCGGAAAGCCGACTCGGAACCGGCCTGCTTCAGCGTGGTGCCCAGGCAGCAGTAAGCGATGTCGACCCGGCCAGCCAGTTGCGGAAGGAATACCGCCGGGTCGCCCACCGGGTTTTCCAGGTGCGGGTGCTCGGCCAATGGTCGGCGCGTAGGCGCCAGTACGCGGGTGATGGTGGGCTCGTTGAGCAGGCGGTCCAGTAGGTGCTCACCGGTCAGGCCGGTGGCTCCGGCAAGCAGGACATGCTGAGGCGTCAAGTACATGATGTCTCTCCCTTGTTACACACAAGTCTAGTGAGTGCCGGGCATTTTTGCCTGTTCCCTCGCGTTGGCCTGTGTGGTGTTACGCAACGCTTCTTTGGCTTGTTGCTGGCGCAGGTGGTGCCAGTGCTCAAGCACGGCGGGCGGTGCCCACAGCTGCGGCTCGGAGGCCTCGAAGCCTTCCCTGTGTTCTCTTTCGGCAACGCTGGCGCGGGCCAGTTCAAACGCCTGTTTCAGGTCGTCGGTCTGGTTCAGCGCTTCCGCGAACAGGGCATCGCCAAAGTAGGTGAAGTCGGCTTCTTCCGAGCAACCGAAGGAGACGCGGTCGGCCCGGGCAGCGGTCATGATCAGCGTGCGCTCATCTTTGAGCGGGGCGATATAGCCCCCTGAATAGCAGGCGGAGATGACGATTACCTTGTCGCGATCCTTCAGCGGTGCCAGGGCAGTGGCCAGCTCGTCAGCGGCCAGGTCGGCCAGCTGCAGGCGGGGCTGGTCGAGCACCAGTTGGTGGTCCTGGCTGCCATGGCTGGTGAGGTAGATGAACACCAGGTCTTCAGGGCCGCTGCGCTCTGCCAGGGTGGTGGCGGCGCGGGACAGGTTCTCGCGGGTGGCCATGGGGCGTGTGGCCATGTGGTCGCGGTGGTTGACCAGCGTCACCTGGCCGCTCGCACCAAAGCGCACCCTGAGCATGTTGCTGACATAGTCGGCTTCGCGCAGGAATACGCTTTGCTGGCCATCGCCGGCCACTACCAGGCTATACAGCTGGATCGGTGGCGCCGAGCGTGGTACCCGAGCCAGCGCCTCGTCCAGCAGCCGGCCCTGGTTGAGCAAAGCCAGGTCCAGTGGGTCTGGCAGCAGCTTGCCATTCTGGTCGCGCACGCGCACGCCGTTGGCCCATGTGCCGCTTTCGACCTTGCCACTGGCCAGGATCAGTCGCCCGTGGCCATGGTAGGCATCGTTCAGGAACCCGCCGATGTACTTGCTGCCGTCGGGCAGTTGCAGGCTGCCCTGGCCCGACAGACGCCAGTCGGCGAACTCACCCTTGTAATGGCTGCCATCGCTGCCCAGCAGCTCCCCTTCGCCGTTCAGCGAGCCGTCCTTGAATTCACCGATCCACACGTCGCCATCGGCATTTTCGTAGCGGCCACGGCCCTCCAGGCGGTTGTCCTTGAACTCGCCGATGTACTGCTCGCCATCAACGCTGTCGTAGGTGCCGGCGCCTTGTAGCTGGCCGTTGACGAAGAGGCCGCTGAACTGGTTGCCGCTGGCATCGCTGCGCACCCCGGCGCCGTTGGGCTTGCCCTTGGCGAACAAGCCTTGATAGCGACTGCCGTCGGCCAGCTCCAGCTGGCCTGCGCCGTCGTACAGGTCGTCCTTGAACTGGCCGCGGTAGGTCTGGTCGGCTTGCTTGAGGGTGCCCTCGCCGTCGCGGCGGCCGTGGCGGAAGGTGCCGCTATAGTGGCTGCCCGGGGTGGTCAGGTCGCCCAGGCCCTGAAACAGCCCCTCGGCGAACTGGCCGCGGTAGACCTCGCCGTTCTGGCCATGCCATTCGCCCTGGCCGTGCCACTGGCCGTCCTTGAAGCTGCCGGCGTACCAGCTGCCGTTGGGGTAGTCGATCCGGCCTTCACCCTGCAGCAGGCCATCGACCACCTGCCCCCGGTAACGCCCACCGTCAGGCAGACGTGCGTCCGGTGGGAGCAGCGATTCGCCATCGCCACAGGCGGCGAGCAGCAGGAGCAGGGTAATGGGGAGCAGTGGACGCATGGCGAGGACCGGGCAATAGGTCTGCCGAGTATGACGCAGAATGGGAGCCTGAGACAGTGAGCCCATGTCTCGGCGCATAGGCCGTGTACCCTGCGCGTACCCTGTAGGAGCGGCTTCAGCCGCGAACACCGGCGAAGCCGGTGCCCTCCACCGTGTTGCTTCTTCGCGGGCGCGCCCGCTCCCACAGGTGCCACGTTGCCTTCAAGGTACAATCAGCGCACAGCTGGTGAAACGATGATCTTCACGTTCTCCTCTTTGTTGTTCACCAGTTCCTCGAAGCCCAGCTCGACAATCTGCTCCAATCCGATCCGGCCGGTTACCAGTGGGCGAATATCCAGACGACCATCAGCAATGAAGGCAATCACGTCGGCAAACTCGCCGTTGTACGCCAACGCCCCCAGCACCTGCTTCTCGGTGGACACCAGTTCGAAGAAGTTGAACTCGCTGGGCTCTTCGAAAATACCCACCAGCACGCACTTGCCTGCTTTACGGATGGTGTCGATGGCCAGCTTGGCCGTATGTTTGTTGCCGATGCACTCAAAACTCACATCGGCGCCCAGCCCTGCTGTCAGTGCGCGGATTTCCGCCAGGGCATCGCACTGGCTGGGGTCCAGCACCACATTGGCGCCCACTTCCTTGGCCTTGGCTTTACGCGCAGAGGACATCTCAAGGGCGATGACCTGCGCCGCACCCGCAGCCTTGGCGCACATGATGGTGCACAGGCCGATGGTGCCGGCTCCCACCACTACAACGGTTTGCCCAAGCAGGCTGCCGGCCTTTTTCACCGCGTGCATACCCACCGCCAGCGGTTCGATCAGTGCCCCGGCTTCGGCAGGGAAGCCCTGCGGCAGCCGGTAGAGCAGGTTGGCGGGCACGTTGACCAGCTCGGCGAAGGCACCGTTGTTCATCAGACCGGTGAAGGCCAGGCGTTCGCAGATGTTGTACAGACCATGGGTGCAGTAATAGCAGGTGCCGCAATGCTGGCAGGCGTCTGCTGCCACCGGGTCGCCTACGGCATAGCCTTCCACGCCTTCGCCAAGCTTGGCGATGTGGCCACAGAATTCGTGGCCGAGGATGCACTGGCCCTGAATGCCGGTCAGCGGATGCGGGGCCTCTACCGGGATGAACACCGGGCCGGCAACATACTCGTGCAGGTCGGAGCCGCAGATGCCGCACCAATCCACCTTGATCTGCACCCAGCCCGGCGCAGGGTCGGCCGGCAAAGGTACCTGTTCGACACGAATATCGTTGCGGCCATGCCAGACGGCAGCGCGCATGTGGGTGTGGCTCAGGTCATTCATTGTTGTTCTCCAGGCTCACGAAAAGGGCTTAGTGCTTGCGCAGGAATGCGAGCAGTTGCTGGTTGACCTGTTCGGCCGCCTCCATCTGCACCATGTGGCCGGCCTCTGGCAGCACCAGTACTTCGGCTTCCAGGCCCTCGGCATGGCTGGCCGGGATGATCGCATCCTTGCCACCCCACACCACCAGTGCCGGGTGATTGCCCAGTACCCCGCGCAAGTCGTGGCGCTGCCGGTCGCCGTCGGCGAGCGCGCCTGCCAGCTGCTGCAGGGCCTGGTCCACACCTTCCAGGCGCTTGAACTTGAGCATGTCCTCCAGCATTTGCCGGGTGACCAGCGTCGGGTCGGCAAACAATTGCACCATCTGCGGTTTGAGTGCATTGCGGTTGGCCGCGGTGACGAAACCTTGCAAGTACTGCCCGTTGATCGCTTCGCCCAGACCGGCGCTGGCCACCAGGCTCAGGCTGGCCACCCGCTGCGGGGCCAGGCGCGCCACGTTGAGGCTGACGGCGCCGCCCATGGAATGGCCGGCCAGGTGGGCCTTGGCGATGTCCAGGTGGTCGAGCAAGGCGAGCACGGTTTCGCTCAGCTCATCCAGGTCGCCCCGTTGCAGGCCCTTGGCCGACTCGCCGTGGCCCGGCAAGTCGAGGGCAATGACCCGGCGTTCTGCAGCCAGTGCCGGGTGGTTGAACAGCCAGTTATTCAGGTCACCGCCAAAACCGTGTACCAGCACCAGCGGTGTGCCGCCTTCACCCAGCTCGAACCAGCGCAGCAGGCGTCCGCCTACTTCCGCCTTCTGTGGGGCCGGCCCCTGGCTCTGGTCGGCCGCACCTTCGGCGACGAACTCGGCCTGGAAGCGCTGTACCACAGCATCGATCTCAGCCTCTTCTGCTTCGCCTTCGACGACCACCGCCAGCAGTGCGCCGACGGGCAGGGTTTCATCCGGTTTGGCCACCTGGCGGCGCAGCACGCCGTTGAACGGCGCTTCGACGCTGCTGCTGATCTTGTCGGTCTCGACGTCCAGCACCTCGTCGCCCTTGCTGATTTCGTCACCTTCCTGCTTGAGCCAGGTGTCCACCCGGCCCTCGGTCATCGACAGGCCCCACTTGGGCATGGTCAGGGTATGGATCTGGCTCATGCGGCACTCCTTGCGGCTTCGATCACCTTGCGCACGGCGGCTTCGATCTTCGCCGCGTCAGGGATGTACAGGTCTTCCAGGGCGTCGGAGAACGGCACCGGGGTATGCGGCGCGGTGACCATTTCGATCGGGCCCTTGAGTGCGCCGAAAGCTTTCTGCGCCACCAGCGCGCTGATGTCGGTGGCCATCGAGCAGCGCGGGTTGGCTTCATCGATCACCACGAGGCGGCCGGTCTTCTCCACACTTTCCAGAATGCTGTCTTCGTCCAGCGGGCTGGTAGTACGCAGGTCCAGCACTTCGCAGTCGATGCCCTGACGGGCCAGGTTGTTGGCGGCCTCCAGCGCCACATGCACCATGCGCCCGTAGGTAACCAAGGTCACGTCGTCGCCATCGCGCACGAAGTTGGCTTCGCCGAACGGTACGGTGTACACCTCTTCCGGCACCTCGCCCTGCATGCTGTACAGCAGCTTGTGTTCGCAGAAGATCACCGGGTCGTTGTCGCGGATCGCCTGGATCAACAAGCCCTTGGCATCGTAAGGCGAGGATGGGCACACCACTTTCAGGCCGGGGATGTGCGTCCATAGCGAGGTGAGCATCTGCGAGTGCTGGGCGGCCGCGCGCAGGCCGGCGCCATACATGGTGCGCATCACCAGCGGGGTCACTGCCTTGCCGCCGAACATGTAGCGGAACTTGGCGGCCTGGTTGAGGATCTGGTCCAGGCAGCAGCCGGCGAAGTCGACGAACATCAGTTCGCACACCGGGCGCAGGCCCTGGGTGGCAGCACCGACGGCGGCGCCGACGTAGCCGATTTCCGACAGCGGCGCGTCAAGCACGCGCCCGGGGAATTGGTGGTACAGGCCTTTGGTCACGCCCAACACGCCACCCCAGGCGTCATCCTCCCCGGGCGCACCGGCACCGCCGGCGACGTCTTCGCCAATGATGAACACTGTGTTGTCGCGACGCATTTCCTGGGCCAGAGCTTCGTTGATGGCCTGCTGGTAGCTGATCTTTCTTGCCATGGTGGTTCTCCTGTTGTTCTTGTATTCCGCGGCTCAGGGGTAGGCGACGTAGACGTCGGTGAGCAGGTCGGCGGGCTGTGGCTTGGGATCGGACTTGGCGCGGCGAACGGCGTCTTCGATCAGGTCCTCGACGCGGGCGTCGATGGCGTCCAGTTGCTCGGCCGTGAGCAGGCCGGCGCGGGTGGTTTTGTTGCGAAACTGCATGAGGCAGTCGCGGGATTCGCGCAGGTTCTTCACTTCATCAGGGGCGCGGTAGGTTTGCGCATCGCCTTCGAAATGGCCGTAGTAACGGCTGAGCTTGACCTCGATCAACGACGGCCCTTGCCCGGAGCGGGCGCGCTCGATGGCGGCGCCGGCGGCCTCGTATACGGCAAAGAAGTCGAAGCCGTCGATGGTGACGCCTGGCATGCCGAAGCCGGCAGCGCGGTCGGCAATATGGTCGCAGGCGACGGACCAGTTGGAGGCAGTGGCCTCTGCGTAGCCGTTGTTCTCGGCCACGAAGATGCAGGGCAGGTTCATGATCGACGCCATGTTCATGGCTTCGAACACGGCGCCCTCGTTGGATGCCCCATCGCCGAAGAAGGCTACCGACACGTCATCGCGGCCCTTGAGCTTGGCCGCCAGCGCCGCCCCGGCCACCAGTGGTGCGCCGGCGCCGACGATACCGTTGGCACCGAGCATGCCCTTTTCCAGGTCGGCAATGTGCATCGAGCCGCCTTTGCCGCCGCACACGCCGGTCTTCTTGCCGTAGATCTCGGCCATCATGCCGTACACGTCCACACCTTTGGCAATGCAGTGGCCATGGCCGCGGTGGGTCGAGGCGATGCAGTCGCTGTCGCGCAGGTGGGCCATGACCCCGGCGGCAGAGGCTTCTTCGCCGGCATACAGGTGGACGAAGCCGGGAATTTCGCCGGTGGCGAACTCCACATGCAGGCGTTCTTCGAAGGCGCGGATGGTCCGCATGACTTCATAGGCATGCAGCAGTTGTTCAGTACTGAGTTGATTGGACATCTTGTTGTTCTCCGGGGTTGTCTCAACACGGGTTTGCAGGGTGCAGGCGGTGGCCGCGCGGGACGGCCAGCAAGTGGTGGCGGGCGGCATGCGCCAGTACGGCCTCGACGTCCACGCTGAGTGGGCCTTGGTGGTCGAGGGTGATGGTGGGCGTGTCATGCTCGGCAAATTCGATTTCGCGTTCGCCGTCCAGGGCCAGGGTGCCGCTGGCCAGGCTCAGGCGATGGGCGACGCCGGGCGTCAGCGCACCGCAGGCAGAGATGCCGCAGGCTTGCAGCAGGCCGGGCGCCAACGGCGCCAACAACGCCTGTTCGGCGCCGGGGGCCAGGCGAACCCAGGCGCCGTGCGGGTCTTGGCGTGACACGGGGCACCACAGGCCGCACAGGGCCGACAGGCCGATGGCGTGGGGTTCGGCGAAGCAGGCGAAGACTTCGCAGAGATCCTCGCTGCGGCTGAGCGCACGGGCACCGATGA
This sequence comes from Pseudomonas sp. FYR_5, assembly GCF_043106315.1. NCBI lineage: Bacteria > Pseudomonadati > Pseudomonadota > Gammaproteobacteria > Pseudomonadales > Pseudomonadaceae > Pseudomonas > Pseudomonas sp. FYR_5. The sequence continues at coordinate 35,789 of NZ_JBICMK010000090.1, forward strand.
AGCGCTGCGGCGACACGGCCACCTCGACCAAGGCCCATTCGGCCAGCTGTTGTTCTGGCACGTTCACCAGTAAGCGTTTATTGCGGCGCAAGCCGATGCTTGCCGGTACCCGGCCGCTGGCAAGCAGGCCACCGGCCAGGCCCGCGCTGGTGGCTTCACGAAGTTCGGGGAAGGCGTTGTTGGTGCCGGTGGACAGGGTCAGCAGCGGCACGTCAGCGGCCTCGGCGGCGACCGCCTTGTGGGTGCCATCCCCGCCCAGTACGGCGATCATCGCCACGCCGCGCTCGACCATGCGCCGAGTAGCCAGGCGGGTATCGGCCACGGTCTGGGTCAGTGGCAGGTCGAGTATCTCGATGGCCGGCCAATGCTGGTCACGGGCCCCCGGGCCTTGGCTGGCCTTGAGCACCGCGGCAGCGATGCCGGTCATGTCGCTGGGCAGCAACACCTGGCCAATGCCGGTGGCACCGAAAGCGGCCAGCAGGCGCTGGATGGCCGAGGCCTTGTCGGTGCTCGAATAGAGCCCGGCATTGGCGGTCAGGCGGCGCAGGTCGCGGCCAGAGGCAGGGTTGGCAATGATCCCGACAATCGGGGCGGGTAGCGGCATGGCGCACCTCGTGTTTTTGTTTGCAAGGGCAGGAGCAAGCGGGGTGCCAGCTTTCTTCGCGATGGCTGAAGTGGCCGGGCTAGAGGGCTCTGGTCGTGATCGGTCAGGGCTTCACGGGTGTGGCGGCGAGACGCCGGGTGCCAGCGCCAGGCCTGCGTTGCCGAGACGCTGAGACGCTGCGTCTCAAGCCGGCCGGTAATCACACAGTGCTTGTCGGGGCATGCCCAGAGGCGCTTAATGGCCGGACAACGATAAAAACAGCAACGAGAACCGGAGGGCCTGAATGCTTGCCGCGAACTCCCGAGCCCATGTGGACTGCGTCAGCAGGGTGTTGAAGAATGCCGACCGCCTGCCGCAGGCGCCGGTACCACCGCTGATCCTCGATTCATGGCGCCGCTCCATGGATGTGTACCGTCTCGACCCCGGTTCCCAGCAGGGGCCGCGTATCCTTTCCCAAAGCCTGCTCAATGAATGCCGCGAACGCGCCGAGCTGTTCCTGCGTATCGCCAGCGATGCCGTGGCCCGTTTGCACGAGCGGGTACGCGGCGCTGACTACTGTGTGTTGCTGACCGATGCCCAAGGGCGCACCATCGATTACCGGGTCGAGTCGGCCATCCGCAACGACTGTCGCAAGGCCGGGCTGTATCTGGGGACCTGCTGGTCGGAGGGTGAGGAGGGCACATGCGGTGTGGCGGCAGTGCTCACCAGCAAGGCCCCGGTCACGGTGCACAAGCGCGATCACTTTCGCGCCGCCTTCATTGGCCTGACCTGCACGGCGGCGCCGGTGTTCGACCCGTTGGGTGAGTTGCTGGGCGTGGTCGATGTGTCGGCCTTGCAGTCGCCGGACGATCGGCGCAGCCAGCACCTGATCCGCCAACTGGTCGAGCAGACGGCCCGCGAGATCGAAAACGCCTTCTTCATGCACAGCGCCCAAGGCCACTGGGTGATGCGCGCCCATGGCACGCCCGGCTATGTGGAGAGCCAGCCCGACTATCTGCTTGCCTGGGATGCCGATGGCCGCTTGCAGGCGATCAACAGCCTGGCGCGGCAACGGTTGGTGGAGCGCCTGGGGCGTTTGCCCGAGCACATTGGCGAACTGTTCGACATCGACCAGCTGCGCCGGGTGAGCGCGTCGTCCGCCCAGCGCCTGCCCGGTCTGGGCGGTTTGTATGGCCGGGTCAGCGCACCGCAGCAACGCCAGCGTGCGCAGCCTGTACGCCAGGCCCAGGACACCCGTATCGAGCAGCACCTGCGGCTGGCCACTCGGGTCAAGGATTGCAACCTGGCGGTGCTGGTGCTGGGTGAGACCGGGGCCGGCAAGGAGGTATTCGCCCGCCAACTGCACCAGCAAAGCCAGCGCTGTGATGGCCCGTTCGTTACCCTGAACTGCGCGGCCATTCCGGAAACCCTGATCGAGAGCGAGTTGTTCGGCTATGTGGCCGGGGCCTTCACCGGGGCTTCCAGCAAAGGCATGCAAGGGCTGTTGCAGCAGGCCGGTGGCGGCACGCTGTTCCTCGACGAGATCGGGGACATGCCGCTGAACCTGCAGACCCGCCTGCTGCGGGTGCTGGCGGAGGGGGAGGTGGCGCCGCTGGGTGCGGCACGGCGGGAGCGGGTGGATATTCAGGTGATCTGTGCGACCCATCGCGATCTGGCGGCGATGGTTGAGGACGGGCGATTTCGTGAGGACTTGTACTTCCGCCTGGCCAATGCCCGCTTCGAGCTACCACCTTTGCGTGAGCGTGATGACCGGTTGGGGCTGATTCATCAGTTGCTGGCCGAAGAGGCTGCAGCTTGCGGGGTGGAGGTGGTGTTGGCGGATGACGCGCTGCAGGCGCTGCTGGTTTATCGCTGGCCGGGCAATTTGCGCCAGCTGCGGCAGGTGTTGCGGTATGCCTGTGCGGTGAGTGAGGGCGGGCAGGTGCGGCTGCAGGATCTGCCGCAGGAGGTGCGTGGTGAAGCGGTTGGCTCGGCCGAAAGCGGGGTGTCGTGCCCGGCCCGGCAGCTGCTGCTGGACGCGCTGATCCGCCATCGCTGGAAGCCGGCTGATGCGGCGCGCGCTTTGGGTATTTCGCGGGCGACGCTTTATCGGCGAGTGCATGAGCATCGTATCGACATGCCGCGGATGAAGGGGTAGAGCCCTGGGGGCGCGCTGCGCCCCTTTCGCGACGCAAGGCCGCTCCTACAAAGACGGCGTCAGTCCTGAGGCATGCGCGGAATCTGTGGGAGCGGCCTTGTGTCGCGATAGGGCCGCGACGCGGCCCCAGATTCTGGCAGGCAATAAAAAACCCCGGCACAGGGCCGGGGTTCTGGTACATCACACTACACGATCACTCCTGGTTGGCCAGTTTGTGCTCGAGGTAGTGAATGTTGACGCCGCCTTTGCAGAAGCCTTCATCACGCACCAGGTCGCGGTGCAGCGGGATGTTGGTCTTGATGCCGTCGACGACGATCTCGTCCAGGGCATTGCGCATGCGCGCCATGGCTTCGTCGCGGTCCTTGCCGTAGGTGATCAGCTTGCCGATCAGCGAGTCGTAGTTCGGCGGAACCGAATAACCGCTGTACAGGTGCGAATCGACGCGTACGCCATTGCCGCCTGGGGCGTGGAAGTGCTTCACCTTGCCTGGGCTCGGGATGAACTTCTTCGGGTCTTCGGCGTTGATCCGGCACTCCAGCGAGTGGCCACGGATCACCACGTCTTCCTGGCGGAACGACAGTTTGTTGCCAGCGGCGATGCTCAGCATCTCCTTGACGATGTCGATGCCAGTGACCATCTCCGATACCGGGTGCTCAACCTGCACGCGGGTGTTCATCTCGATGAAGTAGAAGCGGCCGTTTTCGTACAGGAACTCGAAAGTACCGGCACCACGGTAGCCGATCTCGATGCACGCATCGACGCAGCGCTTGAACACTTCCTGACGGGCTTTCTCATCGATGCCCGGGGCTGGTGCTTCTTCCAGTACCTTCTGGTGACGGCGCTGCAGCGAGCAGTCGCGGTCGCCCAGGTGAATGGCGTTGCCCTGGCCGTCGGACAGTACCTGTACTTCCACGTGGCGTGGGTTGGTCAGGAACTTCTCCAGGTAAACCATCGGGTTACCGAAGGCTGCACCGGCTTCGGTACGGGTGAGCTTGGCCGAGGAAATCAGGTCCTCTTCCTTGTGCACCACGCGCATGCCGCGACCACCACCGCCACCGGCGGCCTTGATGATCACCGGGTAGCCGACGTCACGGGCAATCGCCAGGGCAACTTCTTCGTCTTCTGGCAGTGGGCCATCGGAGCCCGGTACGGTCGGTACGCCCGACTTGATCATCGCGTCCTTGGCCGAAACCTTGTCGCCCATCAGGCGAATGGTATCGGCTTTCGGGCCGATGAAGGCGAAACCGGATTTTTCCACCTGTTCGGCAAAGTCGGCGTTTTCCGCCAGGAAGCCGTAACCCGGGTGAATCGCAGTGGCGCCAGTCACTTCGGCGGCAGCGATGATTGCCGGGATATGCAGGTAGGAATCCTTGGACGATGCAGGGCCGATGCAGACCGACTCGTCTGCCAGGCCCAGGTGCATCAGTTCACGGTCAGCAGTGGAGTGCACGGCGACGGTCTTGATACCCAGCTCTTTGCAGGCACGCAGGATCCGCAGGGCAATTTCCCCGCGGTTGGCGATCAGGACTTTTTCGAGCTTCCCAGACATCGTTGGCTCTCCGCGATTCAAACGACGGTGAACAGCGGCTGGTCGAACTCAACCGGCTGGCCGTCTTCTACCAGGATGGCGTCGATGACACCGCCAATATCGGCTTCGATGTGGTTCATCATCTTCATGGCTTCGACGATGCACAGGGTGTCGCCTTTCTTCACGGACTGGCCAACTTCAGCGAAGTTAGGCGAGGTCGGCGAAGGCTTGCGGTAGAAGGTACCTACCATTGGCGAACGGATCACGGTGCCTTTCAGGGCTGGGGCAGCAGCAGCAGCTTCGGCGGCTGGGGCAGCAGCAGCGACCGGAGCAGCGGCAGGGGCGGCAGCCATAGGCGCCGGTGCGTAGAACTGCTGGGCAGCTGGAGTCTTGCTGTGACGGCTGATACGGACCGACTCTTCGCCTTCCTTGATCTCCAGTTCGTCGATGCCAGACTCTTCCAGCAGCTCGATCAGTTTCTTGACTTTACGGATATCCATTAATCATCAACTCCCAAAGGTTCGGTCAGGGGGCGAAATACAAAAAAACGTATCTGAAACGTTTCTCTCGAACCCCGGCCCACTTAGGCCAGGGTTTTCATCATTTGGGCTGTGCGTTGGCAGCCAGTTGTTCCAGCGCGGACTCCAGGGCCAGGCGATAACCGCTGGCGCCCAGACCGCAGATAACCCCTACGGCAACATCGGAAAAGTAGGAGTGGTGACGGAACGGTTCGCGTTTGTGCACGTTGGACAGGTGCACTTCGATGAATGGGATGCTCACCGCAAGCAATGCGTCACGTAATGCAACGCTTGTGTGAGTGAAAGCAGCCGGATTGATCAGGATGAAGTCCACACCCTCGTTGCGTGCGGCGTGAATGCGATCGATCAGTTCGTATTCGGCATTGCTCTGCAGGTACTGCAGATGGTGGCCTGCGGCGCGGGCACGTTGCTCCAGGTCCTGGTTGATCTGAGCCAGGGTCACGGCGCCGTAGTGGCCCGGCTCGCGAGTGCCGAGCAGGTTGAGGTTGGGGCCGTGGAGCACCAGTAGCGTTGCCATCTGCGGATTCCTTGGATTTGTAGGGCAATTCGACACAGCGCGCCGAGTGTGCCGTAAAGCGACGGCAAGTGTCCAGTTCCCGGCAATAGGCAGCACGATGTCCGAGGTTCGCGCGAAGTATGTGACCGGATGATTAAATCCGGTCATTCATTTCAGGATTTTTCCGGGCTCGCGGGAAGTTATAGACCGACTTTGTCGCGCACGCGTGCCAGAACGTGCGCAAATTCACCTGCATTTATCTCGCCAATCACCCGATCAGCGGTAATTTCGCTGCCGTTCCCAGAAAAAAACAGCAGGGCGGGTGGGCCGAACAGCTGGTAGCGGTCGAGCAGTTTGCGTTGCTGGGCATTACTTTCGGTTAGGTCGAAACGCAGCAATTTGAAGCCGGACAGCTGTGTTTGCACCTGTGGTGCATTGAGCACCTCATGCTCGATCACTTTGCAACTGATGCACCAGTCGGCGTACCAGTCCAGCAGCACTGGCTGGCCGGCAGCCTTGGCCTGCGCCAGGGCTGCGTCCAACGCATCAGGGGTAGTGATGGTCTGCCAGGCATCGGCTTTTGCTGCTGGCAGGCCGCCGCTGGCGGTCAGTGACGCAACCGGCAGCGGGCGCAGCGGGTCGCCCTGGCCAGTGAGGGCGCCGTACCAGCAAGCCAGCGCGTACACCAGCAAGGCCAGACCGAGCAGTTGCGCCAGGCGCTGGGGTGCCGTCTTGACGACGAATTCAAGGGCGCCGAGGAACAGTGCCACACCCGCGGCGAGGAAACCGACCAACAGCAAGGTCACAGGGCCTGGCAGTACACGGCTGAGCAAGCCGATGGCCAGCCCCAGCAGCAGTACGCCGATGGCGTTTTTCACGGTGTTCATCCACGGGCCGCTTTTGGGCAGCCAGGCCGCGCCCCCGGTGGCCACCAGCAGCAACGGCGCACCCATGCCCAAACCCAGGGCGAACAGCTTGAGCGCGCCACCCAGGGCATCGCCACTGGCACTGATATAGAGCAAGGCACCGGCCAAGGGCGCCGATACACACGGAGAAACCAGCAAGCTGGAGAGCACTCCGAGCACTGCTGCGCCCAGCAGCGAGCCGCCCCGGGTGTGATTGGCGACGTTGTTCAGGCGGTTACTCAGGGCCTGGGGCAGCTTCAGCTCGAAGAGGCCGAACATGGCCAGGGCGAACACCACGAAGAACAGCGCGAAGGGAACCAGCACCCAGGCCGACTGCAGGCGCGCCTGCAGGTTCAGGCTTGCACCGAACAGGCCCATCAGTGCGCCGAGTACCGCGAAGCTGGCCGCCATTGGCAGCACGTAGGCCAGCGACAGCGCCAGGCCGCGCACGCCGCCAACCTGGCCGCGCAGCACCACACCGGAGAGGATCGGCAACATCGGCAGGACACAGGGGGTGAAGGTCAGGCCGACCCCGGCGAGGAAGAACAGCAGCAGCGACTTCCAGTTCCAGCCGTGCTCGCGGGTGGCCGGCGCGTTTGCAGCGCCTTCGCCATCAATACTCAGGCGTGCGGTTTCCGGTGGGTAGCACAAGCCCTTGTCGGCGCAACCCTGGTAGCCCACCAGCAGGGTGAAGGCGCGTGGGTCTTTGCGCGGCAACTCGATATCGAGCACGCCGTGGTACACCTCGACGTCGCCGAAAAATTCATCGTGCTTGGGCTCACCCTTGGGGATGTTCGGCGTGCCCAGGGTGATATCGGCCGGTTCCGTGTGGAACTGGAAGCGGTGGCGGTAGAGGTAGTAGCCATCGGTGGCGACGAAGCGCAGCTTGATGGTTTGCGCATCGGCCTGGACCAGGTTGAGCTTGAAGGCCTCGTGTACCGGCAGGAAGTCGGCGTTGTTGGCCAGCGAAGCGGCGCCGAGGGTGGCGCTGGGGCGGTTGTCGAGCAGGCCTGCGGCGAAGGCAGGGCTGGCCAGCAGCAGGAACAGCATGAAAAACAGGCGGCGCATGGCGGACTCGCGAGGTGGAACGTGCCCGGCATGATAACGGATGCGCAGGAATAATTGGCCCGAAACAAACGTAGGAGCGGGTTTACCCGCGAAGCGCCGCGCGGGCGGCGCTCGATCTCCCAGGCGCAGCACATGTCCCGTCGAACACCACCCAACTGCTACACCTGTCGTGGCGACCACCCGCTGACTCAGACCCTGAACGCTCGCACCGCCCGGTTCAGCTCACCGCCCAGGCTCAGCAACTGTTCGCCTTGCTCACGCCCCTCGCCAATGCGCTGCAGGTTGTCTTCACCCAGTTCGTGAATCCGCTCGCTGTGATCACGAATCTCGCTGACCGCGCCACTCTGCTGCGCCGTGACATCGGCAATCCGCACCGCTGTATCGGAAATGGTACGAATGGCACAGACAATCTCATCCAGTGCCCCATCCGCCGCCTGGGCTTGGTTGGCCGTGGCCTCGGCGTGTTCCAGTTGCGCGCGCATCCCCGCCACCGAACTCCTGGCGGCCTGCTGCAAGCGGTCGATCAATGCCTGTATCTCGCCGGTAGCCCCCGTGGTGCGCTGAGCCAGCGAGCGCACCTCATCGGCAACCACGGCAAAGCCACGGCCCATTTCGCCGGCGCGGGCCGCTTCGATCGCGGCGTTCAGTGCCAGCAGGTTGGTCTGCTCGGCAATCGAGCGGATCACCGTCAGCACCCCGCCAATGGTTGCCGATTCTTCCGCCAGTTGCTCGATCATGCGGGCGTTGCCTTGCACTTCATCGACCAGTTCACGCAAGCCCGACAGGCTCTGGCCGATTACCGCCTGGCCTTGTTCCACCGCACGCCCGGCATCGCGGCTGGCCTCGGCGGCTGCGCTGGCATCACCAGCCACTTGTTGAATGGTTGCTTCCAGCTCGCCCAAGGCATCGCGGATCTGCCCGGTATCGCCGGCCTGTCGCTCGGCGCCGCCGTGCAGCGCAGCGCTCATGCCGGCCAGGGCATGGCTGCTGCCGGCCACCTGCTCGGCGTTATGGCGGATGGTGCCGACCAGCTCCACCAGGTACTGACGCAGGCGGTTGAGCGACTCCTGGATGTCGTGCAGTTCGCGGTTGGTCTTGCCCAGGGCGATGGCTTGGGCGAAATCGCCCTCGGCCCAGCGTGACAGGGCCGGGGCCAGTCCGGTCAGGGTACGGGCCAGGCGCCGTTGCAGCGTATCGATCAATAGGGCGATCAGCAGGATAAGGCCGATCATCAGGCCTTGGATGATGCGCACCTCGGCAGCGATTTTCGCATGCTGGCCGCGTACTTCGGGTTCCAGCGCGGCGATGGCCTGTTGTACGGCTTCCAGGCGCTGGCCGGTGGTGGCGGCCAGCTCGGCGCGGCGCTCGATCTGTTCGCGGGTGCGTTGCAGTTCGGCCGGGTAGCGGTTGAGCAGGCTTTGCAATTCACGCTTGAGGCCCACGGCAATGTCTTCCTGCTGGGCGCTGCTCTGGGATTCCAGGCCCATCATCGCAGCGAAGTCGTCGGCTCCGGATTCGGCCGCGCGGGTTACGCCGAGCAGTGGCAGGCCGTCGACCGTCTGGGCCTGGGCGCGGATCAGTTGCAGTTCGCGCTCCACCTCGTCGGCCAGCTCTGGGCGGCCGCTGCTGACCAGCTTGTCGCGAGCCAATGACAGCCGCCCCAGATGCAGGGTGGCGTCGAGCAAGGGCTGCAAGTAGCGATTGGCCTCGGCGTTGCCACTGTCGCGGGCGTAGCTGGCCATCTGCTCGAAGTTCGCCCCCAGCTCCCGCTCGGCTTGCAGCAGCAGGGCTTGTGGGTCGCCGGCCAGCTTGCCGGCGGCCAGCAGTTCATTGGCGGTGAAGGCCTGCAGGCTATCCAGGCTGGGGCGTAACTTCTCGGCCAGCTCTACCGGCCAGTCCGTCAGTGCGGCCTGCAACTGCTGGGTCGCCTCCATGGCGGCGGCCTGGCGCAGGGCATCGCCGCTGCCCAGGTAGGCCTGGATATTGCGCGCCGCCTGGTTCTGGAACTGCTGGGACAGGCCCAGATAGCGCTCCATCAGCTGGTAGGGGCGCTCGAGGGCGCGCTGCGACCACCACAGGGTGGCGCCCAAGGCGATACACACGGTTACCAGCAACAGGGTGTTGAAATTGGTCAGCCACTTCAGGCGCATAGCCGCGAACTTCCTGCGCAGGGGAGAGGTAGGCGCCTGAAGTTATTGCGATTTTGTGACGGGGTGATGACGCCAGGGGCTTGGCGTCAGAAAAAAAGTGGCACAGTGCCTCTATTGGTGTGGCCTGCACTGGCCTCTTCGCGGGCTTGCCCGCTCCCACAGGTTTACCTCCAGATTTGAGGTGTGTGAAATGCCTGGGGAAGCGGGCGAGTCTGTGAAGAAGCCGGCACAGTGAGTGCGAATTTCAGGGCTCTACACGAACGACGCAATTGCGCCCCGCATGCTTGGCCCGGTACAGCGCCTCGTCCGCTGCGCTGGCCATGGTCAGTGCATCCAGCCCCTCATCCAGTTGCACCACGCCGGCGCTGAAGGTGCACTGCAAGTCTCGTGGCTGCGCCGGGTAGAGAATTTCGGCAAAGCGCCGGCGAATTTCGTCCAGCACTTTGTGTGCGGCGTCCAGCGCGGTATTGGGCATGACGATGGCGAATTCCTCGCCACCGTAGCGGCCAATGAAATCGGTCTTGCGCAAGCGCTGCTTGAGGAATAGAGCAAGGCTCTTGATCACTCGGTCGCCCATGGGGTGGCCATGGCGGTCGTTGATCTTCTTGAAGTGGTCGATGTCGAGCATGGCAAAGCTCAACGGCTGCTGCTCACGGCGGGCGCGGAAGCTGCAGTCTTCCAGCAACTGCAGGATATGAGTGTGGTTGTACAGCCCGGTGAGGCTGTCGCGAACCATGCGCGCCTTCAAATGGCGGGCGCGGGCGGCGCGGTTGCGCACGGTAGTGATCAGGTGGCGTGAGCGAAACGGCTTGGTCAAAAAGTCATCACCGCCTTCGCTCATGGCATCCAGTTGCTTGTCCAGGTCGTCCTCGGCAGACAGGTAGATGATCGGCACACTCACATACCGGTCACTGTGGCGGATTACCTTGGCCAGCTCCGGGCCGGTGCAGGCCGGCATGTACAGGTCGAGGATGATCAGGTCGGGCTGGAAGTCGGCAAGCTCGGCCATGGTGCGGATCGGGTCGGTCAGGCTGCGGGTGAGCATGCCGGCGCCGGCCAGTACACGCTCGGTGTACATGGCCTGGGTGCGCGAATCGTCGATGATCAGCACGCGCAACGGGTCGTGCGGGGCGGTGTTGGTCAGCAGTTCGACCTTTTCCAGCAAGCTGGAGGCTTCCAGGCTGCCGGTGAGAAAATCCTGACCGCCGGCGCGTACTGCGGCAAGGCGGGTAGGGGTGTCGGCTTCGTGATGGCTGAAGAACAGCAACGGAATGGAGCGTGCCAGGCCCTGCTGCACCTGAGCGGCCAGCAGCAAGCCCAGCCCGGCGCCGGTGAAGTCGACATCCATGATGATGGCCGACGGCGGGTACTCGCTGATCGAGGCGAGAAACGCTGCGGCGCTCGGCAACGCTTGCACCACCAGACCAAAGAATTCCAGTTGCTGGGCCAGGCGCTGGGCGCGCTCGTGGTCCTGCAGCAGGATGTACACCGGTTTGCGCACGGGCAGATGCAACTGGTCGAGCGGATCGTCCTTGCGCAGGCCGTTACGCGTCAGCTGTTGGACGGGGCACTGCGGGCTCGGCTCGACTGCTTGGCTCATGTCCTGGCTACTTATAGGTTGGGATGTGCAGGGGCAATGATGGCTCTATGCTAGCAGCTCTTTTCAAGTGCGTGAGTGCCCTGCGTCAACAAAGCGGGCAGAACGAATATTCAGTTGCTGACTGAATGGTCGCTTATGCGTACGGTGGTGTCTGCTTTATAGTGCTGGCATTCGGGCTTACCGTGGCACCCTAGCGCAGGCCTGTGGTCAAAGCCCCTGAACCGTCGTGACTGATTAAGGACAAAGCCATGCTGGACTGGAAAAACCGAGAGGCCAAAGCCGAGCCCCGTGAGCGTGTCGACGGGCGTGGCGCTGCCGCCCGTAGCTACCTTGGCGGCCTTTGGAGCCGTGCCCTGGGGACCCTGATCGGGTTGTACCTGCTGGTGTGTATCGGCCTGGGCTGGTACTGGAGCCAGGAGCCTGCTCTGTTCCCGGTGCAGCAAAACGCCCAGGCCGCAGCCGAACGTGCTGGCCAGCAGATGGTGGTGGGCTATACCACCGTCGAAACCCTCAAGACCGTGGCCAACACTTTGTTGAACAAGCCGGGCGGCTACATTTCCAACGACCGCTTCCCGCCAGGGCTGTGGATGGACAACATGCCAAGTTGGGAATATGGCGTGCTGGTCCAGGTCCGCGACCTGTCCCGTGCTCTGCGCAAAGACTTCGCCCGTTCGCAGTCGCAGTCCACCGAAGACGCCGACCTGGCCAAGGCCGAGCCACGCTTCAACTTCGACAACAAGAGCTGGATCCTGCCGTCGAGCGAGTCGGAGTTCGAAGAAGGCATCAAGTCGCTGACCCGTTACCAGACCCGTCTGGCTGCTGGCGACAAGGGCGCGATCTTCTATACCCGCGCCGACAACCTGAACAACTGGCTGGGTGACGTGGCCACCCGTCTGGGCTCGCTGTCGCAGCGCCTGTCGGCAAGCGTTGGGCGGGTCAAGCTCAACAGCACGTTGAAGACCGAGTCGGTCGTTGCCGGTCAGGCGCCGCAGGTGGACGAGGAGCTGGTAGAAACCCCATGGCTGCAGATTGACAACGTGTTCTACGAAGCCCGTGGCCAAGCCTGGGCGCTGTCGCACCTGCTGCGTGCCATCGAGGTTGACTTCGCCGACGTGCTGGCGAAGAAGAATGCCACCGTCAGCGTGCGCCAGATCATTCGTGAGCTGGAGGCCTCACAAGAGGCGCTGTGGAGCCCGATGGTGCTCAACGGCAGTGGCTTCGGCATGTGGGCCAACCACTCGTTGGTCATGGCCAATTACATTTCCCGGGCCAACGCTGCGGTAATCGACCTGCGTCAGTTGTTGTCGCAGGGTTGATGATGGCTATCAGCCCCGCCGAGGCCGCCCATCGGGCGGCTTCCGACCGCGAGCTGGTCACCTGGGTGGACGAGACCGACCAGGTACTGGGCGCCTTGCCCCGTGCCGAGCTGCGCGAGCGTGGCCTGATCGGGCGCTGCACGTTCATTCTGCTGTTCAACAGTGCCGGTGAATTGTGTGTACACCGGCGTACGCTGAGCAAGGCGCTGTACCCAGGGTATTGGGATGTGGCGGCGGGCGGCATGGTCACGGCTGGGGAGGCGTATGCCGAATCGGCAGCGCGCGAGCTGGCCGAAGAGCTGGGCATCGAAGGCGCTGAGTTGCGCTTCCACGAGCGGTTCTACTTTGGCCAGCCGGATAACCGCTTGTGGTGTGCAGTATATTCGGCGGTGTCGGATGCGCCGTTGCGGTTGCAGCCGGAAGAGGTGATCGAGGCGCGCTTCATCGGTCTGGAACAGGCTGAGCAGGAAAGCCTGAGCAAGCCTTATTGCCCGGACTCGTTGGCGGCGTTGCAGCGCTACAAGGCCACTGTGTAGCCTCGGGTTTACCCGCGAAATACCGGCCCAGACACCCGTTTCGCAGGGCAAGGGCTTTGCCCTTGTTCGCGGGTAAACCCGCTCCTACACAACAGGCGTATTTATCGTTACACTGCGCGCCCTTTTCGGGCTGCCGCAATTCTTGCAGCAGTAGCGCCGCCCCTGCCAGAGTGGGGCTTCGCGGTCGGCCTCAACCCCAAGGCACGACCAGTTTTTGTCCTCAGCACCGAGGAACAAAAGTGGCCAAGAAAGCTTCTTCCTTTTCCGCCCTTGGCGGTCTCGTGTACTCCACCGACGCCGGTCGGCACTGCCCCGACTGTGGCCAGCCGGTGGATGCCTGCATCTGCAAGCAGCAAACCATCCCCGAAGGCGACGGCATTGCCCGCGTGCGCCGCGAAAGCAAAGGCCGTGGTGGCAAGACCGTGACCACCGTCACCGGCGTGCCGCTACCGCCTGACCAGCTCAAAGAACTGGCGACCACGCTCAAGCGCCGCTGCGGTACCGGCGGCGCGCTGAAGGACGGGGTTATCGAGATCCAGGGCGACCATGTCGAGCTGTTGATCGGCGAGCTGACCAAACAGGGTTTCAAGGCGAAAAAGTCCGGCGGCTGAAGCCACCGCGCGATTTTTTGCCCAGCGCTTTCTAAACTCGTTCCCGTGGTCAGAGTCTATGCCTGAGCACGGATGAATCGTCATTTTCAGCTTTTACACTCGCCCCGCTGCCTGCGGGCAGTGTCTTCGACTTATCTATAGGGGACTTGAATGTCCGTACGACGCACACGCAAAGACGATGGTAGCCAATGGACCGTGGCTGATAGCCGCAGTGTTTATGGCATCCGCCATTGGGGCGCTGGCTATTTCGCCATCAATGACGCCGGGCGCGTCGAAGTACGCCCCAACGGCCCTGACAGTGCTCCGATTGACCTGTTCAAGCAGGTCGACGAACTGCGCCAGAGCGGCTTGTCGCTGCCCTTGCTGGTGCGCTTCCCTGACATTCTGCAGGACCGTGTGCGCCAGCTGACCGGCGCCTTCGACGCCAACATCGCGCGCCTGGAATACCAGAGCCAGTACACCGCGTTGTACCCGATCAAGGTCAACCAGCAGGAAGCGGTGGTGGAGAACATCATCGCCACGCAGAACGTTTCCATTGGCCTGGAAGCCGGCTCCAAACCCGAGTTGCTGGCAGTGCTGGCGCTGGCGCCGAAGGGCGGCACCATCGTCTGCAACGGCTACAAGGACCGTGAGTTCATTCGCCTGGCGCTGATGGGCCAGAAGCTCGGCCACAACGTGTTCATCGTCATCGAGAAAGAGTCGGAAGTAGCCTTGGTGATCGAAGAAGCCGCCGAGCTCAAGGTGAAACCGCAGGTTGGCCTGCGTGTTCGCCTGTCGTCGCTGGCCTCGAGCAAGTGGGCCGACACCGGTGGCGAGAAGTCCAAGTTCGGTTTGTCCGCCGCCCAATTGCTCTCGGTGGTGCAGCGCTTCCGCGATGCCGGTCTGGACCAGGGCATCCGCCTGCTGCACTTCCACATGGGTTCGCAGATCGCCAACCTGGCCGACTACCAGCACGGCTTCAAAGAGGCCATCCGTTATTACGGCGAACTGCGTGCGCTGGGCCTGCCGGTCGATCACATCGACGTGGGTGGCGGCCTGGGTGTGGACTACGACGGCACCCACTCGCGCAATGCCAGCTCGATCAACTACGACATGGACGACTACGCCGGCGTGGTGGTGGGCATGCTCAAGGAGTTCTGCGACGCGCAGGGCCTGCCACACCCGCACATCTTCTCCGAGAGTGGCCGTTCGCTGACCGCGCACCACGCCATGCTGGTGATCCAGGTCACCGATGTCGAGAAGCACAACGACGACGTACCCACCATCGAGAACAAGGAAGCCCTGCCCGAGACCGTGCAGTGGCTGGCCGATCTGCTTGGCCCGACCGACATCGAGATGGTCACCGAGACCTACTGGCGTGCCACCCACTACATGGGTGATGTGGCCGCGCAGTACGCCGACGGCAAGATCAGCCTGGGCGAGAAAGCCTTGGCCGAGCAGTGCTATTTTGCCGTGTGCCGCCGCCTGCACAACTCGCTGAAAGCCCGCCAGCGCTCGCACCGCCAGGTGCTGGACGAGCTGAACGACAAGCTGGCCGACAAGTACATCTGCAACTTCTCGGTGTTCCAGAGCCTGCCAGACACCTGGGCCATCGGCCAGGTACTGCCGATCATCCCGCTGCACCGCCTGGACGAAGAGCCGATGCGGCGTGCGGTATTGCAGGACCTGACTTGCGACTCCGACGGCAAGATCAACCAGTACGTTGACGAGCAAAGTATCGAAACCAGCATGCCGGTGCATGCGGTGAAGGAGGGCGAGGATTACCTGCTGGGCGTGTTCCTGGTGGGTGCCTATCAGGAAATCCTGGGTGACATGCACAACCTGTTCGGTGACACCGACTCGGTGAACATCTACCAGAATGCCGACGGCAGCGTGTACCACGCCGGTATCGAAACCCACGACACCATCGAAGACATGCTGCGCTACGTGCACCTGTCGCCGGAGGAGTTGATGACGCATTACCGCGACAAGGTTGCCAGCGCCAAGATCACTGCGCGCGAGCGGACCCAGTATCTGGATGCCTTGCGCCTGGGCTTGACCCGGTCTTCGTACCTGTCGTCGTAATTGACGGGGCCGCCCCGCAAAAACTGCACGGATTGCTTGTTTTTGTGGGCGCGGCCTCGTGTCGCGATATGAGGGCGAAGCCCTCACCGTGTCATACCCGGTAATGGTCCTGTCCTCGCCCGTCGCATTCGCGGCGCTAACTTTGAATGCACAATTCAAAGGAGAAAGACATGGAACGTCCAGGCTCCCATCGTTTACGTAATGGCCCGGTGTCCGAATCCGGGCGCCTCTACCTGTTGACCACAACTACCCGCAGCCGAACGCCGTTGTTCAAAGACTTCCGATTCGCCAGGACCGTGATCCAGCAGTTGCGGTTCAGCGATGAGCGCAAGGCTTGTCGATCGCTGGCATGGGTGTTGATGCCGGATCACCTTCACTGGCTTATCGAGCTGGGTCCAGTGAGCCTGGGTAGGCTAATGTGCGAATTCAAATCCAGAAGCAGCTGTGCCTTGTACAAGGCCGGTGCTGAAAGACGGCATATCTGGCAAACCAGCTTTCATGACCGGGCTTTGCGTCGCGAGGAGGATGTGCGAGCGGTGGCCCGCTACATCATCGCCAACCCCATTCGGGCCGGCCTGGTGCGGCGGGCTGGCGAGTATCCCCATTGGGACTGTGTATGGCTGTGAGCATGTGAGGGCTTCGCCCTCATTTCGCGACACAAGGCCGCTCCCACAGCGATCGCGAAAGCAGGCCGACCCGCTAT
>NZ_JBICMK010000091.1:0-40909 GCF_043106315.1 Pseudomonas sp. FYR_5
GGGTATGCGGTTCCTTGTGGGAGCGGCCTTGCGTCGCGATAGGGGCGCAAAGCGCCCCTGACAATCTCAAGCCTGCTGCGGTTCGGCAGCCTTTTCCTGCGGCTTGGGTAACGACGACAGGAACGCCATCACCAGCGCTGCCACATAAGGCAACGACTGCACCAGCAACATCGCCACCCAGAAGCGCATGTCCGAGCTCGGCAGCCCCTGCACTAGGTAGATGCCCAGCGCCGCGCCCCACAGCAGCACCATGATGAACAGCTCTTCACGCGCTTCGGAAATTGCCACCAGCAACCCATGGCTGTCAGCATTCTTCGGCGTGCGGAAGAACGGCATGCTGCTGGTGAAGAAGCCATACAGAACCGCCTTGGCGATGGTGTGCGACAGTGCCAGCCCGGCCAGTGCAGCTGCGAAGGCATCCTTGAGGTTCACCCCCACCGCTCGGCGGTACAGGAAGACGATCTTGCCGACTTTGAAGAAGAACAGCGCCAGCGGCGGGATGGCGAAGATCATCAGTGGCGGGTCGACCCGATGCGGCACGATGATCATCGCCGCCGACCACAACAGCGCGCCGATGGTGAAGAAGATGTTCATGCCATCGGCGATCCACGGTAGCCAGCCGGCCAGGAAGTGGTAGCGCTGGCCACGGGTCAGCTGGCTGCCTTTGCCGCGCAGCAGCGCACCGGCGTGGTGCTTGATGATCTGGATGGCGCCGTAGGCCCAGCGGAAGCGTTGCTTCTTGAAGTCGATGAAGGTGTCGGGCATCAGGCCCTTGCCGTAGCTGTTGTGGGCGTAGGCGGCGGACAGGCCTTTCTCGAACACGCGCAGCCCCAGCTCGGCATCCTCGCAGATGCACCATTCGGCCCAGCCCAGTTCTTCCAGCACACTGCGCCGGGTCATGGTCATGGTGCCGTGCTGGATGATCGCGTCACGGTCGTTGCGGGTGACCATGCCGATGTGGAAGAAGCCCTTGTATTCGCTGTAGCACAGCTTCTTGAAGGCACTCTCGTGCTGGTCGCGGTAATCCTGCGGTGACTGCACCACGGCAATTTTCGGATCGGCGAAGTGCGGCACCATGTGCTTGAGCCAGTTGCGGTCGACGCAGTAGTCCGAGTCGATTACCGCGATCACTTCGGCGTCCTTGGCCGTGTGCGGGATCAGGTAATTCAGTGCACCGCCCTTGAAGCCGGCCAGAGGCGCGACGTGGAAGAACTTGAAGCGCTCGCCAAGCTTCTCGCAGTGGGCCTTGAGCGGCTCCCACACGGCCGGGTCCTTGGTGTTGTTGTCGATCACCAGTACTTCGTAGTCGGGGTAGTCCAGGGCGGCCAGGGCGTCGAGGGTCTGTTTCACCATCTCAGGTGGCTCGTTGTAGCACGGCACGTGCACCGACACCTTGGGCCGGTAGGCACTGTCGGCCTGCACGGGCAGGAATTCGCGGCGGCGCTTGTGTATCCAGACCGCCTCGGCCAGCTCGTGGGCTTCGGTGAGCAACACGATGAACACGCCCAGCGCGCCGAGGGCCAGCAGCACGCCCACGGTCAGGCTGAACCAGGTGCTGTATTGCTGGCTGTAGTCATAGGCGATCCACACCAGTACCGACCCGCACAGGAAGGTGATGAACGTCAGGAAGGTACGGCCACGCTGGCGCAGGGCCGAGCCATCGATGAACAGCACCATCAGGGCGATCATTGCCAGCACCACCGACGCCACTGCCAGGGCCCGCCACTGCGGGATCGCCACCACGGGGCCGTCGAAGTTGAACTTCTGCTGGCGCTCGGCGTTGTAGACGCCCCAGTAGGCGCCTACCGAGCCTTCGTCGCTGGCCTTCCAGGGTTGGTCATAGGCTTCAATGACAAAGTAGTTGTAGCCACGGCGGTTGAGGGTATTGACCAGGGTGCGCAAGTAGATGGCCTGGTCGGCCTGTGTGGCATCGGCACCACCGCGCATGCGGCCGTTGCTCGGCCAGCCGACTTCCGACAGCAGCAGGGGTTTGCGCGGGAACTGGTGCTTCAGTTCACGGGCGCGGTCGAGGACGAACTCGACCGAGTCCTTCATTGGCACGAACTCCCAGTAGGGCAGGATGTGCGCGGCAATCAGGTCGACGTGCCTGGCCAGCTCAGGGTGTTCCTTCCAGATGTGCCATTGTTCACTGGTGGTCACAGGCACCTTCACGGCTGCGCGTACCCGGTCCAGGTATTTGATCAGGTTTTCCGGTGTGACTTCTTCACGGAACAGCGCCTCGTTGCCGACCACCACCCGCACCACGCTGCGCGAGGTATTGGCCAGCTGGATGGCCGTGGCGATCTCGCGCTCGTTGCGCTCCAGGTCCGGGCTGATCCATATCCCCAGCGTCACCCGCAGGCCGAACTCTTCGGCCAGGCGCGGGATGTCGGCCTGAGTGCCCTCCACGGTGTAGATACGGATGCTGTCGGTCAGTTTGCTCAGTTGCTCCAGGTCCTGGCGCAGTTCTTCGTCAGTGGGGTACTGACCCTTCTGCGGGCTTTCGCCCAGGCGGAACGGCGAATACGAAAAGCCAGAAATCTGTTCTGGCCAGGCGGGGGCGAAGACCGGGCGGTTGATCAGTGCCCAGAACCCGGTGAACAGTGCGGCGATGGCCAGCACCACTACCAGGTTCAGGCCGAATTTACGTGAAGGCATCGTCGTCCATTTGTGGCGAAGTGGTAGGACATTAAAGCAGTGTTGGTAGTCTCTTTCCTAACGATGCAGGCCTTGGGGCTGCTGGCATATAATGCGTGCCGGTTTTTTGGGGTATGAACATGAGCACAGAAGATCCACGCTTTGCCGGCGTTGCCCGGTTGTATGGCGACCAAGGGCTGCAGCGGCTGGGCCAGGCCCATGTGGGCGTGGTCGGTATCGGCGGGGTGGGCTCGTGGGTGGCCGAAGCGCTGGCCCGCAGCGGCGTGGGCGAAATCACCCTGTTCGACCTGGACGATGTCTGTGTCAGCAACACCAACCGCCAGGCCCATGCGCTGGAAGGGCAGGTGGGGCGGCCCAAGGTCGAGGTCATGGCCGAGCGCCTGCGGGCGATCAACCCCGGGTGCACGGTGCATGCGGTGGCCGACTTCGTCACCCGCGAGACCATGGCCGAATACATCACCGAGCACCTCGACTGCGTGATCGACTGCATCGACAGCGTCATGGCCAAGGCGGCGCTGATCGCCTGGTGTCGGCGGCGCAAGATTGCCATTGTCACTACCGGTGGCGCGGGTGGCCAGATCGACCCGACGCAGATCCAGATCGCCGACCTGAACAAGACCTTCAACGACCCGTTGGCGTCACGGGTGCGTTCCACCCTGCGCCGCGACTACAACTTTTCGCGTAACGTCAGCCGCAACTATGGCGTGCCGTGCGTGTTCTCCAGCGAACAGCTGCGTTACCCCAAGGGTGATGGCAGCGTTTGCTTGCAGAAAAGCTTCGTGGGTGAGGGCGTGCGCCTGGACTGCTCGGGTGGCTTTGGTGCAGTGATGATGGTGACCGCGACCTTTGGCATGGTAGCGGCGAGCAAGGCGATCGAGAAGCTGGTGGCTGGAGCGCGCCGGCCGTCGGAACGGGTCAAGCCTGAATAGACCGCGTGGGCGTCTTCGCGGGCCCGCCCGCTCCCACACTGCATCTCTCTCAAGCATGACACCGTACCTGTGGGAGCGGGCAGGCCCGCGAAGAAACCGGCGCCGATTCAGCGGTTGGACGCCAACTCCGCCATCCGCTGCAACACCGCATGCAGCCCATTGCTGCGCGACGGCGACAATTGGCGTTCCAGCCCGAGCTGGGTAAACCACTCGCGCAGATCAATCCCGGCCAGCTCCTCACTGGCCAGTCCCTGCACCCGCACCAGCAACAGCGCCAGCAGCCCACGCAACAAGCGGGCATCGCTGCTGGCCTTGAACCGCCATACTCCCTCGATCTGCTCGGCCACCAGCCACACCAGGCTCTCGCAGCCATGCACCCGGTTGGCCTCGGTCCTTTCGGCATCAGCCAGCGGCTCCAGGCGGTCACCCCACTGCATCAGCAACCGAGCACGCTGTTCCCAGCCTTTGCCCTGTTGAAAAGCTACCAGCGCTTGATGCGCCTGTTCCGGCAGGCTCATCGCAACAGCTCCAGGCCTTGATCCAGCGCGTCGAAGAAATGTTGCAAGTCATCGCTGTCGTTGTACAAACCCAGCGACACCCGTATCGCGCCCTCCAGCCCCATCCCCTTCAGCAGTGGCATGGCACAGTGGTGACCGGCACGCACGGCAATGCCCTGTTCAGTCAGCAGATGAGCGATATCGGCGTTGTGCACGCCCTCGATGACGAAACTGGCCAGGGCCGTCTGCGGTGCACCCAACACCCGCACACCTTCGCGGTCGCCCAGGCCACGCAGCAGGTGCTGGTGCAGGTTGGCTTCATGCGCTGCGACCGCATGGGCATCGAGGCTGGCCAGGTAGTCCAGTGTCGCGCCCAGGCCTATCACTCCGGCAATGGGCGGCGTACCCGCCTCGAATCCCAGGGGCGCGGGGCGGAAGCTGGCGCTGTGGTATTCGGCCAACTGCACCATCTCGCCACCGAACTGCCAGTGGCGCAACAGCTCCAGGGCCTGGGCGCGACCATAGAGCACGCCGACGCCGTCTGGACCGTACAACTTGTGGCTGGAAAACACATAGAAGTCGCAGCCCAGTTGCTGCATGTCATGGCGACCATGCACCACGCCTTGGGCACCATCGACCACAGTCAGCGCGCCCTGGGCGCGGGCATGGGCCAGTAGCGCTGGTAGCGGCTGCCAGGTACCCAGCACGTTGGACAGCTGGCTGACGGCGAGCACCCGGGTGCGCGGGCCGATCAGTTGCAGTGCCTGTTCCTGGTCGATACGGCCATGGGCATCCAGCGGCAGCACCACCAGGCGCAGGTTGCGCCGGTGCGCCAGCTGTTGCCAGGGCAGTAGGTTGGCATGGTGCTCCAGGGCACTGACGGCAATTTCGTCACCGGCTTCGAGGCGGTGCTCCAGGCCATAGGCCAGCAGGTTCAGCGCCGAGGTAGCACCGTGGGTGAACACGATCTGCCGCGAGTCTGCGGCATTGAGCCAGGCGGCGACCTTGTCGCGGCTGGTTTCGAAGGCCTGGGTCGCCAGCGCGCCGGGCAAATGCTGGGCGCGGTGCACGTTGGCCGCGCCATGGCCGTAGTAATGGCTCAGGGCGTCGAGCAGGGCTTGCGGCTTCTGGGTGGTGGCTGCGCTGTCCAGGTATGTCTGGTGCTGCCGTTGCAGGGCGGCGATGGCGGGAAAGTCGGCACGCCAGGGAGAGGGCTGAAACATGTTTGCGAGGCCTGGAATGAAAATCGGGTCTGGTGCATTGGCGCCAGACCCGATCTTAACACCTCAAACCCGGCAAGGTTCTCAGTTGTGAGCGTGCAGCGCTTCGTTCAGCTCGATGGCCGACTTGTGGGTCTTGCACTCTACCGCGCCATTGAGCGAGTTGCGACGGAACAGCAGGTCGGTCTGACCAGCCAGGTCGCGGGCCTTGACCACTTTGACCAGCTCGTTGTTCTCGTCCAGCAGGTTCACCTTGGTGCCCGCGGTGATGTACAGGCCGGCTTCGACGGTGTTGCGGTCGCCCAGCGGAATACCGATACCTGCGTTGGCGCCGATCAGGCAACCCTCGCCAACCTTGATGACGATGTTGCCGCCACCGGACAGGGTGCCCATGGTCGAGCAGCCGCCGCCCAGGTCCGAACCTTTGCCAACGAATACGCCAGCGGAAACGCGGCCTTCGATCATGCCCGGGCCTTCGGTGCCAGCATTAAAGTTGACGAAGCCTTCGTGCATGATGGTGGTGCCTTCGCCGATGTAGGCACCCAGGCGCACACGGGCGGTGTCGGCGATACGCACGCCGGCCGGTACCACGTAGTCGGTCATTTTCGGGAACTTGTCCACCGAGAACACTTCCAGCAGCTCGCCCTTCAGGCGTGCTTCCAGTTGCAGCTCGGCCAGCTCGCCCAGGTCGACTGCGCCCTGGTTGGTCCAGGCCACGTTCGGCAGCAGCGGGAAGATGCCGGCCAGGCTTACGCCATGCGGTTTGACCAGTCGGTGCGACAGCAGGTGCAGCTTGAGGTAGGCCTCTGGAGTCGAGCTCAGGGCAGCGTCTTCGGCCAGCAGGGTGGCGACCAGCGGCTTGTGGCTTTCGGCCAGGCGGGTCAGCAGGGCGGCCTGGGCGGCGTCCACGCCTTTTACGGCTTCGGCCAGTTGCGCGGCCTGGGCGTTGCTGAAGGCGATGGCCTGGTTGCCACCTTCGTAACCGAGAACAGGGGCGACTGCAGCAACCAGTTCGGCGCTCGGGTTGAGCAGCGGTTGTGCGTAGAACACTTCCAGCCAGGCGCCCTGGCGGTTCTGGGAGCCGACACCGAAGGCCAGGCTGAACAGGGTATTGGACATGTGATTACCTCGTGCGAAATAGGGTGGGGGCTCAGGCCAGGGCAGCGGCGTACAGGTCGGGCTTGAAGCCAACCAGGGTACGCGCGCCAAGGTCGAGCACCGGGCGTTTGATCATCGACGGCTGGGCCAGCATCAGCTCGACGGCCTTGGCCTGGTCGAGGTCTGCCTTGCTGGCGTCGTCCAGCTTGCGGAAGGTGGTGCCGGCACGGTTGAGGATGACTTCCCAGCCGTGTTCGTCGCACCAGCGGTTCAGGCTGTCACGGTCGATGCCTTGGGTTTTGTAATCATGGAATTCGTAGGCGATGGCTTTGTCTTCGAGCCAGGTACGCGCCTTTTTCATGGTGTCACAGGCTTTGATGCCGTAGAGCGTGTAGGTCATTGTGTACATTGGGGTTACAAGTCGCCCCAATCTCTCCGTTTTTCGATGTCAGTCGCGGGATTATGCGGGAACGATCCTCGCGGCGCCACGCCCGTGGCGCCCCTGTTTATTGATCAGGATGTGTTCAAGCGACCAGGCGCTGGACCGACCCGATGATCTCATCGCCGTGTTGCTGTTCGGCTGTGCGCAGGTCGAAGGCCGTCTGCAGGTTGAGCCAGAACTCAGGGGTGGTGTCCAGGCAGATGGACAGACGCAGTGCCATGTCGGCGGATACACCGCCCCGTTCGCGCAGGATGTTGTTGACGGTTGGCGTTGCTACACCCAACGCCCTGGCCAGAGCCGCGGCGCTGAAGCCCATTTCCTTCTGGAAGTCCTCCCGCAGGATTTCACCCGGATGGATTGGACGCATACCGTTCTTGAGCATGATGCACCTCAGTGGTAATCGACAATTTCAACGTTAACTGGCCCGTGTTCTGTCCAGGTGAAGCACAACCGCCATTGGTCATTTACACGGATACTGTGTTGGCCGGCGCGGTTGCCGCTCAGTGACTCGAGGCGGTTGCCAGGTGGCGACCTAAGGTCTCGCAACTCTGTTGCGGCATCGAGCATGGCCAGTTTGCGCTCCGCGACTGACTTGATATCTGACCAACGCCGTGTCTTTCCCGTTGTGAAGAGCGCTTCCGTGTCGGCACAGCTAAAGCTTCGAATCATGCGCCTGAATGCTTAACGTTATTCGTTAATGTCGATTATACGACGGGATCGCTGTAGTTCAAGTCTTCAATAACGGGGCACGCGACTCGCAAGCTCCGGTCACATCTGCTGGGTATCATCATGTTACATATTCACCCGTCACCTGCGACTATCGTGCAGCGGCCCCGAACCGTCGGTCGCCGCTAACATATTGTTCCAATGGCGATGTCTCGCCTTGATATAGTTTCTGGTTCACAAAGGAAGCTTTCCCGGATGCAGTCCGCCTACACCGTTCTCATCCTGCTGACGCTGGTCAGCCTGTCGAAGCTGGTCGGCCGTGTGATCCCGCTGCCATTGCCGCTGGTACAGATTGCCGCCGGTGCCTTGCTGGCGTGGCCGACGCTGGGCCTGCATGTAGCCCTTGACCCCGAATTGTTCCTGTTCCTGTTCCTGCCTCCGCTGCTGTTCGCCGACGGCTGGCGCATCCCCAAGCGTGAGTTATGGCGCATTCGTGGCCCGGTAGTGGCGCTGGCCGTGGGGCTGGTGTTGTTCACCGTGGTCGGCGCCGGTTACTTCATCCACTGGTTGCTGCCGAGCATCCCGTTGCCGGTGGCTTTCGCCCTGGCCGCAGTGCTTTCGCCGACCGACGCCGTGGCCGTTTCGGCCATTGCCCAGGACCGCCTGCCCACTCCCCTGATGCACATGCTGCAGGGCGAGGCGCTGATGAACGACGCGTCGGGCCTGGTAACCTTCAAGTTCGCCTTGGCGGCGGCGATCACCGGGGTGTTTTCGTTGGCTGACGCCGGCTTCAGCTTCGTGTTGGTCGCACTGGGCGGCCTTGCGGTGGGCGTGATACTGAGCTGGTTGATCGGTCGCCTGCGCATGTGGATGATCACCCGGGGCTGGGACGATCCAGCTACCCATGTGGTCTTCATGCTGCTGCTGCCGTTCGCCGCCTACGTGCTGGCCGAGCGCCTGGGCGTTTCGGGTATTCTCTCGGCGGTGGCGGCCGGCATGATGCAGAGCTGGCTCGACCTGCTGCCGCGTCAGACCAGTACCCGCCTGCTCAACCGCAGTGTGTGGTCGTTGCTGGAGTTTGCCTTCAATGGCCTGATCTTCCTGCTGTTGGGCTTGCAGTTGCCAGACATCATCAAGGCTGTGGTCAGCCACGAAGCGACCCTCTGGCCGACATTGGCCTACCGCTGCCTGGACGTGGTGGCGATCTTTGCCGCACTGATTCTGTTGCGGTTCATCTGGGTCCAGAGTATCTGGCGCTCGATCGGTGTGGTCCGTCGCTGGCGCGGCAAGCCGGCACTGGTGCTGATGCCTACGGCGCGTTCCTGCTGGTTGCTGACCTTGGGTGGTGTGCGCGGCGCTGTCACCCTGGCGGGTGTCATGTCGATCCCGTTGCTGATAGGGGCTGGGTCAGCTTTCCCGGAGCGTGACCTGCTTATCTTCATTGCTGCGGGGGTAATACTGCTGTCGTTGATCAGTGCCTGCCTTGCCCTGCCGCTGTTACTGCGAGGGGTGACCAAGAGCCCTGACGAGCGCTTGCATCAAGAGGTGCAGGAAGCCTGGCGGCGCACAGCCGAGGCGGCGATTCATGCCTTGGAGGCAGAAGAGGTGATCGACAGCAACGCACCGCAGGATGCTGCGCAGGCAACCTTGGCGACCGAGTTGAAGGCGCGCTTGATGGCTGAATACCGGGATGAGCTGGAAAGCTACGACGACAGTGCCGAAGCCAAGGCCCTGGCCGCACAGATGGACTTGCTGGAGCGGCGTTTACGCTTGCGTGCCCTGAGGGCCCAGCGGCTGGAGCTGTACAACCTGCATCGTCAGCACCTGGTGGGCGATGAGGTGGTGCGGCAAGTACTGGGTGAGCTGGATATGAGTGAGGCGAACCTGGGTTCAGTCAAGTAGACCCTATCAAGGCCCTTCGCGGGCGCGCCCGCTCCCACAGGTACTGCGCTGCGCTTGAAATCAGCGCAGTACCTGTGGGAGCGGGCGTGCCCGCGAAGGGGTTGATCAGCGGTTTTGCAGGAAGGCGCGAATCCGCTCCGCCGCCTCGATGCATTCGGCCAGTGGCGCAACCAGTGCCATGCGCACGCGCCCGGCACCCGGGTTCACCCCGTCCACTTCACGCGACAGGTACGACCCCGGTACCACGGTCACATGCTGGGCTTCGAACAGGTCACGGGTGAACTCGGCATCGTCGCCCGGTACCTTGGCCCACAGGTAGAAACTGCCGTCCGGGCGTTGCACGTCCAGTACCGGCTGCAGAATATCCAGCACGGCATCGTACTTGGCCCGGTATTGGTCGCGGTTGTCGCGCACATGCGCCTCGTCCTGCCAGGCGGCGATGCTGGCCAGTTGGGTTTGTACCGGCATCGCGCAGCCGTGGTAGGTGCGGTACAGCAGAAACGGCTTGATGATCCGGGCATCGCCGGCGACGAAGCCCGAGCGCAGCCCTGGCAGGTTGGAGCGCTTGGACAGGCTGTGGAACACCACGCAGCGCGCAAAATCGCTACGGCCTAGCTCGGCGCATGCCGTCAGCAGGCCTGGCGGTGGCGCGTCTTCGTCGAAGTACAGCTCGCTGTAGCACTCGTCGGCGGCGATCACGAAGTCGTGCTCGTCAGCCAGGGCAATCAGCTTCTTCAGGGTGTTCATCGGCACCAGCGCACCCGTAGGGTTGCCCGGCGAGCACAGGAACAGGATCTGGCAACGCTTCCACACTTCGGCCGGTACGGCGTCGAAGTCCGGGTTGAAACCGTTGTTCTCCAGGCACGGCAGGTAGTGCGGGGTGGCGCCGGCCAGCAGCGCTGCGCCTTCGTAGATCTGGTAGAACGGGTTGGGGCTGACCACCAGGCCTTCATCGGCGCGGTTGACCACGGCCTGGGTGAAGGCGAACAGCGCTTCACGGGTGCCGTTGACCGGCAGGATGTGGCGGTCGGCGTCCAGCCAGCCGGTCGGCACGCCAAAACGTCGTTCGCACCACTGACCGATGGCCTGGCGCAGGGCTGGCAAGCCGATGGTGCTGGGATAAACCGCCAGCTTGTCGAGGTTGTCGGCCATGGCCTGGGCGACGAACGCCGGCGATTCGTGCTTCGGCTCACCGATCGACAGGGCGATGGCGCGTTTGTCCGCCGCGGGCTTCACGCTGCCCAGCAGGGCACGAAGCTTTTCGAACGGATAGGGCTGAAGCTGGGTCAAGGCATGGTTCATCGGCGCGAGGTCTCGTCAATCGTCTAATCGTTAAATGGTCACGCGGGTCTGGCTGGTGTCGCTACCTTGGCCGGCCTGCAGTTGCTGCACGATGGCTTCCTGCAGGCGGCTGCACAGTTGCGGGTCTGACAGCGGCTGGTTGTCGGCATCGGTAATGAAGAACACGTCTTCAACCCGCTCGCCGAGGGTGGCGATCTTGGCGTTTTGCAGCGACAGGTCGAACTCCAGGAAGATCCGCCCCAGTCGGGCCAGCAGGCCCGGGCGGTCTGGCGCGGTGATTTCGAGGATGGTCACTGGCCGCTGGGCATCGTTGAGGATGGTCACTTGCGGCGGGAAGTCGAAGTGCTTGAGCTGCCGCGGCACCCGGCGCTGGATGATGGTCGGGTAGTCCTCGGGGTTGCGCAGCGCTTCGGTCAGGCCGTCGCGAATCTGCTTGACCCTCTTCGGGTTGTCGCCGATCGAGCCACCGTCGTTGTCCAGCACAATGTAGGTGTCGAGGGTGAACTGGCTGCTCGACGTGATGATCCGTGCGTCGTGGATGTTCAGGTTCAACTGCGACATGGCCGCCACCGTCACGGCGAAGAAATCGTGCTGGTCGGGGGCATAGATGAAGATCTGCGTGCCGCCTTCGAACTCGCGCTGGGTGGTTTCCTTGATCAGCACCAGCGGCCCGCCGTCGGCCGGTTGCTGCAGGATCGCATCCGTGTGCCAGGCCACGTCGGCGGCTGTGTGCTTGAGGAAATAGTCATCGCCCAGTTGCGCCCATAGCTGCTCGACGTCGTCCGGGTCGGTGCCCTCGCGCACCAGGATATCCAGCGCTGACGACTGGGTCTGGCGAATCTGCTCTTCGCGGTCCAGCGGGTTTTCCAGGCCGCGGCGCAGGGCGCGCTTGGTCTCGGTGTACAGCTGGCGCAGCAGGCTGGCCCGCCACGAGTTCCACAGGCTCGGGTTGGTGGCGTTGATGTCGGCCACGGTCAGCACGTACAGGTAGTCAAGGCGCGTCTCGTCGCCCACGTGCAGGGCAAAGTCGTTGATCACCTGTGGGTCGGACAAGTCCTTGCGCTGGGCGGTAGTCGACATCACCAGGTGGTTCTGCACCAGCCAGACGATCAGGCGGCTGTCCCAGGCCGGCAACTGGTGCCGTTCGCAGAACTTCTGCGCGTCCACCGCACCGATTTCCGAGTGGTCGCCCTGGCGACCCTTGCCGATGTCGTGGTACAGGCCGGCCAGGTAGATCAACTCGGGTTTGGGCAGGCGCCCCATGAGCTTGCTGGCCAGCGGGAATTTCTCGGACACCGGCGTGTATTGCAGCTTGCGCAGGTGCTTGATGAGGTTGAGGGTGTGCGCGTCGACCGTATAGATGTGGAACAGGTCATGCTGCATCTGCCCGACGATCAGGCCGAACTCTGGCAGGTAGCGGCCAAGAATGCCGTAGCGGTTCATCCGGCGCAGGTTGCGGTGGATGCCGATTTCGCACTTGAACAGCTCGATGAACAGGCTGGTATTGCGGATATCGGTGCGGAACGTGTCATCGATCAGGTGGCGGTGTTCGCGCAGCAAGCGCACGGTATCGGCACGCACCCCCTTGATCTCGGGGTGTTGGGCCATCAGTACGAAAATTTCCAGCATGGCGAACGGCGTGCGCTTGAACACGTTCGGGTTGGCGGCCTCTATATAGCCGTCATGCAGGCGGAACCGCGCGTTCAGCGGCTGGGTGCTGCCACTCTCCTCGTCGGCGAGGATAACTTCTTCGAAGTGCTGGATGATCAGGTCGCACAGCTGGCTGATGCTCATCACCACCCGGTAGTACTGCTGCATGAACTGTTCGATCGCCCGCTTGGGGTTTTCATCGCTGTAGCCCAGCAGCGTGGCGATGCTGCGCTGGTGGTCGAACAGCAGGCGGTCTTCGGCGCGTCCGGCCAGCATGTGCAGGGCATAACGGACTTTCCAGAGGAAGTCCTGGGACGAAGCCAGCAGTTCATTCTCGCTTTCCAGCAAGAAGCCTTCGCCGGCCAGTGCATGCAGGTTGAGCGTCCCGTACTGGCGGCGGGCCACCCAAAGGACCGTCTGGATGTCACGCAGGCCGCCTGGCGAACCCTTGACGTTGGGTTCGAGGTTGTACTCCGTGTCGTTGTACTTGTGGTGGCGGGCCTTGAGTTCGGCGCGCTTGGCCAGGAAGAATTCCTTGCTCGGCCACATTTGCGCGGTGCTGGTGACTTCCAGCATGCGCTGGCGCAAGGCCTCGGGGCCGGCGATGGTGCGGCTTTCCATCAGGTTGGTGATTACCGTCAGGTCGGCGCGGGCCTGTTCGGCGCACTCGTCGACGGTGCGCACGCTCTGGCCGACTTCCAGGCCAATGTCCCACAGCAAGGTCAGAAAGCGCTCAATGGCGTCGCGGTACTGTTCGTGCTCGGCCGCGCCCAGCAGAATCAGCAGGTCGATGTCCGAGTGCGGGTGCAGTTCACCGCGCCCGTAGCCGCCCACCGCAACCAGGGCAATGCCGCTCTGGTCGCCCCAGTCGAACTGGTTCCACGCCTGTTGCAGGATATTGTCGACGAGCCAGGCGCGGGCCTCGATCAGCGGGCGGATGTCGCTGCCGGCGCTAAAACGTTTGTCGAGCACCTCGCCGGCCAGGCGGATGGCTTTCTTGAAGGCGGCGATGGGGCTCGCCTTGAGGGCCAGTTCCGCCTGGAACTGGCCACGGTCGAACAGCTCGGGGTCCACCTGGGGCATCGCGTCACGTTCCTGTCGTGGGGTGGCCTGTCGGGGTGCGGTCAGGCCGAAGTGCGCGGGATGGTGTCGTCCTTGCGCAGGGTGAAGATTTCGTAGCCGGTCGCGGTCACCACCAGGGTGTGTTCCCACTGGGCCGAGAGCTTGCGGTCCTTGGTGATGGCGGTCCAGCCGTCGCCCAGCACCTTGGTGTCGGCCTTGCCCTGGTTGATCATCGGCTCGATGGTGAAGGTCATGCCTTCCTTCAGCTCCATGCCCGTGCCAGCGCGGCCGTAGTGGAGGATCTGTGGCTCTTCGTGGAACACCTTGCCAATGCCATGACCGCAGAACTCGCGCACCACCGAGAAACCGTTCTTTTCCGCGTGCTTCTGGATCACTTCACCGATGTCGCCCAGGCGGCAGCCCGGCTTGACCAGTTCGATGGCCTTGTACATGCATTCCTGAGTGACCTTGGACAGGCGCTCGGCCCAGACCGGCACGTTACCGACGTGGAACATGCGGCTGGTGTCGCCGTGGTAGCCGTCCTTGATCACGGTGACATCGATATTGAGCGTGTCACCGTCCTTGAGCGGCTTGTCGTTGGGGATGCCGTGGCAGACCACATGGTTGATCGAGGTGCAGATCGACTTCGGGTAGCCCTTGTAGTTGAGCGGTGCCGGAATGGCCTGCTGGACGTTGACGATATAGTCGTGGCACAGGCGGTCGAGCTCTTCGGTGGTGACACCGGGCTTGACGTGCTCTTCGATCATTTCCAGCACTTCGGCGGCCAGGCGGCCAGCGATGCGCATCTTCTCGATGTCTTCTGCGGTCTTGATGGTGACGGTCATTACAGGCTCTCTACGGCGCCGTGCACGGCGCGAACAAACGGGAAAGGCCGGATTCTAGCAGAGCAGGGCGCCGATCGGTCGGGATAAAGGCGGCCATGCTGTTGTCTACAGCTGGCATTCTGGCGCGAAAGCCGGGGTGCTGCAAAAAGTGCTGACAGACGCAACAGTATCCGGGTTCCGTTCGCTCGCGGTCTGTGGTATAAAATGCGCCGCTTTCGGGGACGACCCCGTCAGCACTTAACCCACACACGTGTCGACACGATGACCTGGGTGCCCCGAGTTGCAGAATTCGCGGGTTGGTCATTGGGATACGTGGAGGCCCAACCCGACTTATCAAGGAACTATCATGTCCCAAGTCAACATGCGCGATATGCTGAAGGCCGGTGTGCACTTCGGCCACCAGACCCGTTACTGGAACCCGAAAATGGGCAAGTACATTTTCGGCGCGCGTAACAAGATCCACATCGTCAACCTGGAAAAAACCCTGCCAATGTTCAACGACGCTCTGTCGTTCGTAGAGCGCCTGGCCCAGGGCAAGAACAAGATCCTGTTCGTCGGCACCAAGCGTTCCGCCGGCAAGATCGTCGCCGAGCAAGCAGCTCGTTGCGGTTCGCCGTACGTTGACCACCGTTGGTTGGGCGGCATGCTGACCAACTACAAGACCATCCGCGCTTCGATCAAGCGTCTGCGCGACCTGGAAACCCAGGCCGAAGACGGCACTTTCGCCAAGCTGACCAAGAAAGAAGCCCTGATGCGCTCCCGCGACCTGGAAAAACTGGATCGCAGCCTGGGTGGCATCAAGGACATGGGCGGTCTGCCAGACGCTCTGTTCGTTATCGACGTTGATCACGAGCGCATCGCGATCACCGAAGCCAACAAGCTGGGTATCCCGGTTATCGGCGTTGTCGATACCAACAGCAGCCCGGAAGGTGTTGACTACATCATCCCAGGTAACGATGACGCCATTCGCGCTATCGAGCTGTACATGACTTCGATGGCTGACGCAGTCATCCGCGGCCGCAACAACGTTGCCGGCGGCACCGAAGTTTACGCTGAAGAAGCGGCTGCACCTGCTGCTGAGTAATAGGCGCTAGCGTCTACTTGGCACGCAAAAAGGGGGCTTTGCCCCCTTTTTGCCACCTTGAAATCCTGCTGTCAGCATCGGCCCCGCATCATGGGCCTGCTGAAATGAAAGCAGCGGATTTGCAGAATTGAACGCCCGTGATTGACGGGTGGAATGGTTGAAAAACTTTCCAAGAGGATTTTGAAATGGCAGCAATTACTGCAGCGCTGGTAAAAGAACTGCGCGAGCGTACCGGCGAAGGCATGATGGATTGCAAAAAGGCCCTGGAAAAGGCCGGCGGCGACATCGAGAAAGCCATTGACGACATGCGTGCCTCGGGCGCCATCAAGGCCGCCAAAAAGGCTGGCAACGTCGCTGCTGAAGGCGCTATCGCCGTCAAGACCGACGGTACATCCGCCGTCCTGCTGGAAGTGAACTCGCAGACCGACTTCCTGGCCCTGCAAGACGACTTCAAGAACTTCGTGGCCGAAAGCCTCGAAGAAGCCTTCGCCCAGAAGCTGACCGACGCCGCTCCGCTGATCGCCTCGCGTGAAGCTGCTCGTGAAGCCCTGGTTGCCAAGTGCGGCGAGAACGTCAACATCCGTCGCCTGGTGCGCGTTGAGGGTGACGTTGTCGGTGCCTACCTGCACGGCAACAAGATCGGCGCTGTCGTCGTTCTGAAAGGCGGTGACGTGGAGCTGGCGAAGAACATCGCCATGCACGTCGCAGCTTCGAACCCTGAGTTCCTGGATTCGTCGGAAATCTCCGCCGAGGCCATCGAGCGCGAGAAGAATGTCTTCCTGCAGCTGAACGCCGACAAGATCGCCGGCAAGCCGGAAAACATCGTTGAGAACATGATCAACGGTCGTATCACCAAGTTCAAGGCAGAAGCCTCGCTGAAAGAGCAAGCTTTCGTCATGAACCCGGAAGTCAAGGTTGGCGAGCTGGCCAAGAAAGCCGGTGCTGAAATCGTTTCCTTCACCTACTTCAAGGTAGGCGAAGGCATCGAGAAGCCAGTCGACGACTTCGCTGCTGAAGTTGCCGCTCAGGTAGCTGCTGCCAAGCAGTAAGACAGCCCCGTCTGTCGCCCCAAAGAGGCTGCCCGCTCACGCGCGCAGCCTCTTTGTCAAAACGGGGAGGGGTTTATACGACTCCCTCTTCGCTGGCACCGAAGCGGTGCCACGCTACAGTTAGCAGGCTGCAAACAGCCCGCACGAATTTTCTAAAAGTACGCCGCAGGAGAGACTCGCAATGGCTCAGCAGGTGAGTGGTCGCCAACCTCGCTATAAACGCATTTTGCTCAAACTTAGCGGCGAGGCCCTGATGGGCTCGGAAGACTTCGGGATCGACCCGAAAGTGCTGGATCGCATGGCGCTTGAAGTTGGCCAGCTGGTAGGGATCGGTGTACAGGTCGGCCTGGTCATCGGTGGCGGCAACCTGTTCCGCGGCGCCGCGCTCAGCGCAGCCGGCATGGACCGCGTCACGGGTGACCACATGGGCATGCTTGCTACCGTGATGAACGGCCTGGCCATGCGCGATGCGCTGGAGCGCTCGAACATCCCGGCGCTGGTCATGTCGGCCATTTCCATGGTGGGTGTCACCGATCATTACGATCGCCGCAAAGCTATTCGTCACCTCAACTCCGGGGATGTGGTAATTTTCTCCGCCGGTACCGGCAACCCGTTCTTCACCACCGACTCCGCGGCCTGCCTGCGCGCCATCGAAATCGATGCCGACGTGGTGCTGAAGGCGACCAAGGTCGATGGCGTGTACACTGCCGATCCATTCAAGGACCCGCACGCCGAGAAATTCGATCACCTGACCTACGATGAGGTTCTGGATCGCAAGCTGGGTGTGATGGACCTGACCGCAATCTGCCTGTGCCGTGACCACAAGATGCCATTGCGGGTATTCAACATGAACAAGCCTGGCGCCCTGCTGAACATCGTGGTGGGTGGCGCTGAAGGCACACTGATCGAGGAAGGCCAAGCATGATCAACGACATCAAGAAAGACGCGCAGGAGCGCATGGGCAAGTCCATCGAAGCCCTGTCCCGCAACCTGGCTGCAATCCGCACCGGTCGCGCTCACCCAAGCATCCTGGACAGCGTCAAGGTTACCGCCTGGGGTAGCGAAATGCCGCTGAACCAGGTCGCCGCGATCACCGTCGAAGATGCGCGCACCCTGAAGATCGTCGCTCACGACAAGAACCTCAGCGCTGCCATCGAAAAGGCCATCCTCACCTCCGATCTGGGCCTTAACCCGTCCAGCGCCGGTACCACCATCCGAGTACCGATGCCGGCCCTGACCGAGGAAACCCGCAAGGGCTACACCAAGCAGGCCAGCGGTGTTGCCGAGGATGCCAAGGTAGCCGTGCGCAACGTGCGCCGCGACGCCCTGGCTGACCTGAAAAAACTGACCAAGGACAAGGAAATCAGCGAAGACGAAGAACGTCGCGCCGCTGACGAGATCCAGAAGCTGACCGACAAGTTCGTCGCCGAAGTGGATGCTGCCTTCAAAGCCAAGGAAAAGGACCTGATGGCCGTTTAAGGCCGGGGTTTTTTAATGGAAAAGACCAAGCCAGCGGCGCCGTCCTCGGTGCCGCGTCATGTCGCGATCATCATGGATGGCAACAACCGCTGGGCGAAAAAACGCCTGCTGCCCGGCGTGGCCGGGCACAAGGCGGGTGTGGATGCCGTTCGCGCGGTCATCGAAGTCTGTGCCAAGTCCGGGGTCGAGGTGCTGACCCTGTTCGCCTTCTCCAGCGAGAACTGGCAGCGCCCTGCCGAAGAGGTCGGGGCGCTGATGGAGCTGTTCTTCTCGGCGCTGCGCCGTGAGGCCAAGCGCCTTGACGAGAACAATATCAGCCTGCGCATCATCGGCGACCGTTCGCGTTTTCATCCTGAGCTGCAGGCCGCCATGCGCGAGGCCGAGGCAGTGACCGCTGGCAACAACCGCTTCATTCTGCAGATAGCAGCCAACTACGGTGGCCAGTGGGACATTGCCCAGGCTGCCCAGCGGTTGGCGCGGGAAGTGCAGGCCGGGCACCTGCGCCCGGAAGACATCACCCCGGGTCTGCTGCAGACCTGTCTGGCAACCGGCGAGCTGCCGTTGCCGGATCTTTGCATTCGCACCGGTGGCGAGCATCGCATCAGCAATTTCCTGCTGTGGCAACTGGCCTATGCCGAGTTGTACTTCTCCGACCTCTACTGGCCGGACTTCAAACACGAGGCCATGCGCAATGCCCTGGCCGATTTCGCTTCGCGCCAGCGCCGCTTCGGTAAGACCAGCGAGCAGGTCGAGGCTGGAGCTCGTGCTTAATGCTTAAACAACGCATCATTACTGCGCTGATCCTGTTGCCGGTCGCGCTGGGTGGTTTCTTCCTGCTCAATGGCGGGGACTTCGCCCTGTTCATCGGATTCGTAGTGACCCTCGGTGCCTGGGAGTGGGCGCGCCTTGCCGGGCTGATGGCCCAGCCGCTGCGCATTGCCTATGCAGCGGTGGTCGCCGGAGCGCTGATGCTGCTGTACATCCTTCCGGAGCTGGCGCCCTGGGTGCTGGGCGCTGCGGTTATCTGGTGGGGGCTGGCTACCTGGCTGGTGCTTACCTATCCGCGCAGCAGCGAGCTGTGGGTCAGTGCTGCCTGTCGGCTGTTGATCGGCCTGCTGGTGCTGTTGCCGGCCTGGCAGGGACTGGTGCTCCTCAAGCACTGGCCCCTGGGGAACTGGCTGATCCTGTCCGTCATGGTGCTGGTGTGGGCCGCCGACATCGGTGCGTACTTCTCTGGCCGGGCGTTCGGCAAGCGCAAGCTGGCCCCGCAGGTCAGCCCGGGCAAGAGCTGGGAAGGTGTGTATGGTGGGCTGGCAGTCAGCCTGTTTATCACCTTGGGTGTCGGCATCAGTCGCGACTGGGGCTTTGGTCAGATCCTGCTGGGCCTGCTGGGCGCTGCGTTGCTGGTGATGTCCTCGGTGGTCGGTGACCTGACCGAGAGCATGTTCAAGCGTCGCTCCGGCATCAAGGACAGCAGCAATCTGCTACCTGGGCACGGTGGTGTGCTCGACCGCATCGACAGCCTGACAGCGGCAATTCCGATCTTCGCGGTGCTGTTGTGGGCTGCCGAATGGGGTGTGATGTGAGTCGCCCGCAACGTATTACCGTGCTCGGGGCGACCGGCTCCATCGGCCTGAGCACGCTGGATGTGATCGCGCGCCATCCCGACCGTTATCAAGCGTTTGCCCTCACCGGCTATTCGCGCGTCGACGAACTGTTGGCGCTATGTGTGCGTCATCGTCCGGCATTCGCTGTGGTGCCGAGCACTGAGGCGGCGGTGAGGTTGCGTGCAAGTCTGGCTGCAGTTGGTTGTACCACCGAGGTGCTGGAGGGCGAGGCAGGGCTTTGCCAGGTGGCGTCGGCCGCTGAAGTGGATGCGGTGATGGCAGCCATTGTCGGTGCTGCCGGCTTGCGCCCCACGCTGGCGGCCGTCGAGGCAGGCAAAAAGGTGTTGCTGGCCAACAAGGAAGCACTGGTAATGTCGGGCGCGCTGTTCATGGAGGCGGTGCGGCAAAAGGGTGCCGTGCTGCTGCCGATCGACAGCGAACACAACGCTATCTTCCAGTGCATGCCAGGCGACTACGCCCGTGGCCTGAGCGCCGTCGGTGTGCGCCGGATCCTGCTTACCGCTTCTGGTGGGCCGTTCCGCGAGACGCCGGTCGAGGCGCTGCTGGACGTGACCCCGGAGCAAGCTTGTGCTCACCCTAACTGGTCCATGGGGCGCAAGATCTCCGTGGATTCGGCCAGCATGATGAACAAAGGCCTCGAGTTGATCGAGGCCTGCTGGTTGTTCGATGCCGCGCCGTCCAAGGTTGAGGTGGTGGTGCACCCGCAAAGCGTGATCCACTCGCTGGTCGACTACGTGGACGGTTCGGTGCTCGCGCAGTTGGGCAACCCGGACATGCGTACGCCGATCGCCAACGCGTTGGCTTGGCCGGAACG
Organism: Pseudomonas sp. FYR_5; assembly: GCF_043106315.1. Lineage (NCBI taxonomy): Bacteria > Pseudomonadati > Pseudomonadota > Gammaproteobacteria > Pseudomonadales > Pseudomonadaceae > Pseudomonas > Pseudomonas sp. FYR_5. Next base: position 20,326 of record NZ_JBICMK010000091.1, read on the forward strand.
GATCGATTCCGGGGTCGCCCCCCTGGACCTGTTCGCCATCGCCCGTCTGGATTTCCAGGCGCCCGACGAACAACGCTTCCCTTGCCTGCGCCTTGCGCGGCAGGCTGCCGAGGCTGGCAACAGTGCGCCAGCGGTGCTCAATGCAGCCAACGAAGTGGCGGTCCAGGCATTTCTTGAACGGCGCATCCGCTTCCCGGAGATCGCGGGTATGATCGAACAGGTACTCGACCAGGAACCCGTCGTACCGTTGCCGTCGCTGGATGCGGTATTTGCCGCCGATCAGCGTGCCCGGGAGCTTTCCCGAGAGTGGCTGAGGCGTCACGGCCGCTGATGCAGGCCCGCCAAGGTTCGTGAGGGGGCTGGGGATGCCAGCCCGCTGAACATCATTCGGAGATGGACATGACAGCGCTCTACATGATTATCGGCACCCTCGTGGCTCTGGGTGTGCTGGTCACTTTCCACGAATTCGGTCACTTCTGGGTGGCGCGCCGCTGCGGCGTCAAGGTGCTGCGTTTTTCGGTGGGTTTCGGCACGCCGCTGCTGCGGTGGCATGACCGCCACGGCACCGAGTTCGTTGTTGCGGCCATTCCTCTGGGTGGCTACGTCAAGATGCTCGACGAGCGCGAAGGCGATGTGCCGCCAGCGCTGGCCGGGCAGTCGTTCAACCGCAAGTCGGTGCGCCAGCGTATTGCGATTGTCGCGGCAGGCCCGATCGCCAATTTTCTGCTCGCTATCCTGTTTTTCTGGGTACTGGCGATGCTGGGTACCCAGCAAATCCGCCCGGTTATCGGTGCGGTCGACAGTGGCAGCCTGGCAGCATCGGCCGGGCTGACCGCGGGTCAGGAAATCGTCTCTGTCGACGGTAAGCCGACCAACGGTTGGTCGGCGGTCAGCCTGCAGTTGGTTCGTCGTCTGGGTGAGAGCGGTACCTTGCAGATTGGCGTGCGCGATGAGGGTGCCAGCGCCGAGCGCCAGTTGCAGGTCAAGCTGGACAGCTGGCTCAAGGGCGCCGACGAGCCGGACCCGATTCAATCCCTGGGGCTGCGCCCCTGGCGCCCGGCGATCACCCCGGTGCTGGCCGAGATCGACCCGAAGGGGCCGGCTGCCGCTGCTGGCCTGAAAACCGGTGACAAGCTGCTGGCTCTGGATGATGTGGCGGTGACCGAATGGCAGCAGGTTGTCGACCGCGTGCGCGCCCGCCCTGATGCCAAGGTAGTGGTGCGAGTGGAGCGCGATGGAGCTGCCCTGGAGCTGCCGGTGACCCTGGCCCGCAAGGGTGAGGGCAAGGCAGTCGGTGGCTATCTTGGTGCTGGCGTCAAAGGTGGCGAATGGCCTGCCAACATGCTCCGCGAAGTCAGCTACGGCCCGCTGGATGCGGTGGGTGAGAGCTTGTCGCGTACCTGGAGCATGAGCGTCCTGACCCTTGAATCGCTGAAGAAAATGCTGTTCGGGGAGCTCTCGGTAAAAAACTTGAGTGGACCGATAACCATTGCTAAAGTGGCGGGCGCTTCAGCCCAGTCCGGCGTGGGGGATTTCCTGAATTTCCTGGCCTACCTGAGCATAAGCCTGGGGGTTCTTAACCTGCTGCCCATACCCGTACTGGATGGGGGGCATTTGCTGTTTTACCTGGTCGAGTGGGCGCGCGGTCGTCCGCTGTCGGATCGGGTGCAAGGTTGGGGGGTTCAGATCGGTATCAGTTTGGTCATAGGGGTGATGTTGCTCGCCCTGATCAACGATCTGGGTCGACTATAAAGCTTCGCTCAATTGCGAACCTGCCGTTTGTGACGGCAGGTTGTTTATTGCCAGTTGGAATAAAAGGACTTCATGAAACGTCTGCTGCTAACTGCGGTCATGTCCGCACTGATGATCGCTGAAGTTCACGCCGAGTCCTTCACCATCTCCGATATTCGCGTCAACGGCCTGCAGCGGGTTTCCGCCGGCAGTGTGTTCGGTGCCTTGCCGCTGAACGTTGGTGACCAGGCCGACGACCGCCGCCTGGTGGACTCGACTCGTTCCTTGTTCAAGACCGGGTTCTTCCAGGACATCCAGTTGAGCCGTGATGGCAATGTGCTGATCATCAACGTGGTCGAGCGCCCGTCGGTGTCGAGCATCGAGATTGAAGGCAACAAGGCGATCAGCACCGAAGACCTGATGAAGGGCCTGAAGCAATCGGGCCTGGCCGAAGGCGAGATCTTCCAGCGTGCCACCCTCGAAGGCGTGCGTAACGAGCTGCAGCGCCAGTACGTGGCCCAGGGGCGCTACTCGGCCGAGGTAGACGCCGAAGTGGTGCCGCAGCCGCGCAACCGCGTGGCGCTGAAGATCAAGATCAACGAAGGCACCGTCGCCGCCATCCAGCACATCAACGTCGTTGGCAACAACGTATTCGATGATGAGACCCTGGGGCAGCTGTTCGAGCTGAAGACCACCAACTGGCTGTCGTTCTTCAAGAACGACGACAAGTACGCCCGTGAAAAACTCTCCGGTGACCTGGAGCGTCTGCGTTCCTATTACCTGGACCGCGGCTACATCAACATGGACATCGCCTCCACCCAGGTGTCCATCACGCCGGACAAGAAGCACGTCTACATCACCGTCAACATCAACGAAGGCGAGAAATACACCGTTCGCGACGTGAAGCTGTCCGGCGACCTCAAGGTGCCGGAAGACCAGGTCAAGTCGCTGCTGCTGGTGCAGCCGGGCCAGGTATTCTCGCGCAAGGTGATGACCAGCACATCCGAGCTGATCACCCGTCGCTTGGGTAACGAAGGCTACACCTTTGCCAACGTCAACGGTGTGCCACAGCCGAACGACCAGGACCACACGGTCGACATCATGTTCGTGGTCGACCCGGGCAAGCGTGCCTACGTCAACCGCATCAACTACCGCGGCAACACCAAGACCGAAGACGAAGTGCTGCGCCGCGAAATGCGCCAGATGGAAGGTGGCTGGGCTTCGACCTACCTGATCGACCAGTCCAAGACCCGTCTGGAGCGGCTGGGTTACTTCAAGGAAGTCAACGTCGAGACCCCTCAGGTACCTGGCACCGACGACCAGGTGGACGTGAACTACAGCGTCGAAGAGCAGGCCTCCGGTTCGATCACCGCCAGCGTCGGTTTCGCCCAGAGCGCCGGCCTGATCCTCGGTGGCTCGATCAGCCAGAGCAACTTCCTCGGTACCGGTAACAAAGTGTCCGTCGGCCTGACCCGCTCGGAATACCAGACCCGCTACAACTTCGGCTTCGTTGATCCCTACTTCACTGCCGATGGCGTCAGCCTGGGCTACAACGCCTTCTACCGCAGCACCGATTACGACGACCTCGACGTCGACGTTGCCAGCTATGCGGTGGACAGCTACGGTGCGGGCGTCAGCCTGGGCTATCCGATCAGCGAGACCTCGCGCCTGACCTACGGCCTGAGCGTGCAGCAGGACAAGATCAAGACCGGCAAGTACACCGTTGACGAGATCTTCGACTTCCTCGAGCAGGAAGGTGACAACTTCCTGAACTTCAAGGCCTCGATCGGCTGGTCCGAGTCGACCCTGAACAAAGGCGTGTTGGCCACCCGTGGCCACTCGCAAAGCCTGACCCTGGAGTCCACTGTTCCGGGCAGCGACCTGTCGTTCTTCAAGCTTGACTACCGTGGCCAGCTGTTCAAGCCGATCACCAACGACTACACCCTGCGCCTGCATACCGAGCTGGGCTATGGTGATGGTTACGGCAGCACCTCCGGCCTGCCGTTCTACGAGAACTATTTCGCGGGCGGTTTCAACTCTGTCCGTGGCTTCAAGGACAGCAGCCTGGGCCCACGCAGTACGCCTAGTCGCGGCGAGGCCGATGGCGGCAAGCCGGGCACTATCCGCGACCCGGATCAGGATCCGTTGCCGTTTGGTGGTAACGTGCTGGTGCAAGGCGGTGCCGAGCTGCTGTTCCCGCTGCCGTTCGTCAAGGACCAGCGTTCACTTCGCACCTCCGTGTTCTGGGACGTGGGTAACGTGTTCGACACCAATTGCGGCAACAAACCTGATTGCGAGAAGGTCGGGTTCTCGGGCATGGCCAGTTCGGTCGGCTTGGGCGTGACCTGGATTACCGCACTGGGCCCGCTGAGCTTCAGCCTGGCAATGCCGGTCAAGAAGCCGGACGATGCCGATACCCAGGTGTTCCAATTCTCTCTGGGCCAGACCTTCTAAGGTCGGCCCTTGCTTAACGACAACGGTTTATCCAGGAGTGCATCGTGCGTAAATTGGCTCAAATGGCCGTAGTGGCCGCGGCGCTGGTCGCCACCCCGGCTTTCGCCGAAATGAAGGTTGCCGTCCTGAACTACCAGATGGCCCTGCTCGAGTCGGATGCCGCCAAGAAGTATGCGGTTGATGCCGAGAAGAAATTCGGTCCGCAACTGACCAAGCTGAAAAACCTGGAAAGCAGTGCCAAGGGCATCCAGGACCGCCTGATCAAGGGCGGCGACAAGATGCAGCAGCAGGAGCGTGAGCGCCTGGAGCTCGAGTTCAAGCAAAAGGCCCGGGACTTCCAGTTCCAGTCCAAGGAATTGAACGAAGCGAAGGCCGTTGCTGATCGCGACATGCTCAAGCAACTGAAGCCGAAGCTGGATGGTGCTGTCGAGGCAGTGATCAAGAAGGGCGGCTACGACCTGGTCCTCGAGCGTGGTGCGGTCATCGATGTCAAACCTCAGTATGACATCACCCGCCAAGTCATCGAGCGCATGAACCAAGCCCGTTGATATGAGTGTGACCATGACGTTAGGCCAGCTGGCCGAGGCACTCGGAGCCACCCTCAAAGGGCCCGAGACGCTGCAGATTACCGGGCTGGCCACCTTGCAGGAGGCTGGCCCCGGTCAGTTGAGCTTCCTCGCCAACCCGCAGTACCGAAAATTCCTGGATGACAGCCAGGCGGCCGCAGTGCTGCTCAAGGCGGCGGATGCCGAAGGCTTTGCCGGCAATGCACTGATCGTCGCCGATCCGTACCTGGCCTACGCACGCATTTCCCACCTGTTCGACCCCAAACCCAAGGCTGTGGCGGGTGTTCATCCCAGCGCCGTGGTGGCTGAGGACGCGCAGGTGGATGCCAGTGCCAGCATCGGGCCGTTCGCGGTCATCGAAAGCGGTGCGCGTATCGCGGCCAATGTCACTGTGGGTGCACACTGCGTGGTCGGCGCGCGTTGCGTGATCGGCGAGGGTGGTTGGCTGGCACCGCGGGTCACCCTGTACCATGACGTGACCATCGGCAAGCGCGTGGTCATTCAGTCGGGGGCGGTGATTGGCGGTGAAGGTTTCGGCTTTGCCAGCGAGAAGGGTGTGTGGCGCAAGATCGCCCAGATCGGTGGCGTGACCATCGGTGATGACGTGGAAATCGGCGTCAACACTGCTGTCGACCGCGGTGCTTTGTCGGACACGCGGATCGCTGACGGGGTCAAGCTCGACAACCAGATCCAGATCGCCCATAACGTGCAGATCGGCGAGCACACGGCCATGGCCGCTTGCGTCGGGATTTCCGGTAGCACGCGCATTGGCAAGCACTGCACCATTGCCGGCGGTGTCGGCATGGTCGGCCATATCGATGTCTGTGATAACGTTTTCGTGTCCGGGATGACCATGGTAACCCGTTCGATCACCGAACCGGGTGCCTATTCTTCCGGCACTGCCATGCAGCCGCTGGCTGACTGGCGCAAGAGCGCCGCGCGTATCCGCCACCTGGACGACATGGCCAAGCGTCTCCAGCAGCTGGAAAAACGCGTCGATACCGTGACCTCAGGTGGCCTGCCGACATCAGAAGGCTGATACCATTCCCTGAGCAAGAGTGAACAGTCGCTAGCTGGCTCCTCTTTGGATTGCAAAAGGAGCGTGTGGTCAGCACCTGCGCTCCCTATTCTTATTACAGGCTTCCCCACCGAAATGATGGACATCAACGAGATTCGCGAATACCTGCCTCACCGCTACCCGTTCCTGCTGGTAGATCGTGTGACGGATCTGGACTTCGAGGCCCAGAGCATTCGTGCCTACAAGAATGTCAGCATCAACGAGCCGTTTTTCAATGGCCACTTCCCGGCACACCCGATCATGCCGGGTGTCCTGATCATCGAAGCCATGGCCCAGGCGGCCGGCATCCTTGGTTTCAAGATGCTCGATGCCAAGCCGGCCGATGGCACCCTGTACTACTTTGTCGGTTCCGACAAACTGCGTTTCCGTCAGCCGGTTCTGCCGGGTGACCAGCTTGTGCTGGAAGCCAAGTTCCTCAGTCGTAAAAGCATGATCTGGAAGTTCGAGTGCCGCGCCCTGGTCGACGGCAAGCCGGTCTGCTCGGCAGAAATCACCTGCGCGGAACGCTCCCTATGAATTCGATTGATCCTCGGGCCATTATCGATCCGTCGGCCAAGCTGGCCGACGGCGTCGAGGTCGGCCCTTGGTCGATCGTTGGCCCTGATGTAGAAATCGGGGAGGGCACCGTTATCGGCCCGCATGTTGTGCTTAAAGGCCCGACCCGCATCGGCAAGCACAACCGTATATTCCAGTTCTCTTCCATCGGTGAAGACACCCCGGACCTTAAGTACAAGGGTGAGCCGACGCGCCTGGTGATCGGCGATCACAATGTCATTCGCGAAGGGGTGACCATCCACCGCGGTACTGTTCAGGACCGCGCGGAAACCACCGTGGGTGACCACAACCTGATCATGGCCTATGCCCACATTGGCCACGACAGTGTCATCGGCAACCACTGCATCCTGGTCAACAATACGGCGCTGGCAGGTCATGTGCATGTGGGTGACTGGGCGATCCTGTCCGGTTACACCCTGGTTCACCAGTACTGCCACATTGGCGCCCACGCGTTTTCCGGTATGGGCACGGCGATTGGCAAGGACGTTCCGGCCTTCGTGACCGTGTTCGGCAGCCCGGCCGAAGCCCGCAGCATGAACTTCGAGGGCATGCGCCGCCGCGGTTTCAGCGACGAGGTGATCCATGTGCTGCGTCGTTGCTACAAGATTGTCTACCGTCAGGGCCTGACCGTAGAAGACGCGCTCAAGGAGCTGGCCGAACCCGCTGCGCAACACCCCGAGGTCGAGCTGTTCCGTCAGTCGATCCTGAGCTCCGCTCGCGGCATCACACGCTGATATGGCCCAGCTTTGCGTAGCGCTGGTCGCCGGTGAGGCCAGTGGCGATATTCTTGGTTCAGGCTTGATGCGTGCCCTGAAGGCGCGCCACCCCGACGTACGTTTCATCGGGGTTGGCGGCCCTTTGATGGAGGCCGAAGGCCTGCAATCCTATTTCCCCATGGAACGCCTGGCCGTCATGGGGCTGGTCGAGGTGTTGGGGCGCTTGCGCGAGCTGCTCAAGCGTCGCAAGTTGCTGATCCAGACCCTGATCGAAGAAAAGCCCGACGTATTCATCGGCATCGACGCCCCTGACTTCACCCTCAATATCGAGCTGAAGCTGCGGCAGGCCGGGATCAAGACCGTCCACTATGTCAGCCCGTCAGTGTGGGCCTGGCGGCAGAAGCGCGTGCTGAAGATTCGCGAAGGCTGTGACCTGATGCTGACGCTGCTGCCGTTCGAGGCGCGGTTCTACGAAGAGCAGGGTGTGCCAGTGCGTTTTGTCGGCCACCCGCTGGCAGACACCATCCCGCTTGAAACCGACCGCCCGGCCGCGCGCGCCGCGCTGGGCCTGGGCGAGGGGCCTGTGGTGGCGCTGATGCCGGGCAGCCGGGGTGGCGAAGTAGGGCGCCTGGGCGCGTTATTCCTCGACGCCGCCGAGCGCCTCTGCCAACAAGTGCCGGGTGTGCGCTTCGTGTTGCCCTGCGCCAACGCCACGCGGCGTGCCCAGATCGAGCAGATGCTGGAAGGGCGCCAACTGCCGCTGACCCTGCTCGATGGCCAGTCGCACCAAGCCCTCGCGGCCTGTGATGCGGTGCTGATCGCCTCGGGCACCGCCACCCTCGAGGCGCTGCTGTACAAGCGGCCGATGGTGGTGGCGTACCGCCTTGCGCCCTTGACCTACTGGATTCTCAAGCGTCTGGTGAAAAGCCCTTACGTGTCATTGCCGAACCTGCTGGCCCAGCGAGAGCTGGTGCCCGAGTTGCTGCAAGACGACGCTACCAGCGAAGCGCTGGCCAACACCTTGGCGCCGCTGGTACGCGATGGAAGCCATCAGACCGAACGTTTCGACGAAATTCACCGCACCCTGCGCCGTGACGCCTCCAATCAGGCGGCCGAGGCGGTACTGGCCCTGCTCAAGGACCGCTGACATGCAAATTGGACTGGACTTCAACCTGGTAGAAGACCTGGTCGCCGGCGTTGACGAAGTGGGCCGTGGCCCGCTGTGTGGCGCGGTGGTCACGGCGGCGGTGATTCTTGATCCTGCGCGGCCGATTCTCGGTCTGAACGACTCGAAGAAGCTCACCGAAGCCAAGCGTGAGGCGCTGTTCGACGAGATCTGCGAAAAGGCCTTGAGCTTCTGCATCGCCCGCGCCGAGGTCGAGGAAATCGACAGCCTGAACATCCTGCAGGCCACCATGCTGGCCATGCAGCGGGCAGTGGAGGGCTTGCACATTACGCCGAAGCTGGCCCTGATCGATGGCAATCGCTGCCCGAAGCTGGCTGTGCCGGCCGCACCGGTGGTCAAGGGGGATAGCCAGGTGCCGGCCATTGCAGCGGCATCGATCCTGGCCAAGGTGACCCGTGATCGGGAGATGAGCGCCTTCGAACTGATCTACCCGGGGTATGGCATTGGCGGGCACAAGGGCTACCCGACCCCGGTGCATCTCGAGGCCTTGGCGCGCCTTGGGCCTACGCCCATTCATCGGCGATCCTTCGCCCCTGTGCGGGCGGCCTGGGAAGCGCGCGAAGGCGTCACCGATTCCCTGATCTGACCTATTGGGGCCGCTTTGCGGCCCTTCGCGGGCACGCCCGCTCCCACAGGATTCATCGGTCTGAGCAGCGGGGCCGTACCTGTGGGAGCGGGCGTGCCCGCGAAGGGCTGCAAAGCAGCCCCAAAAAAAGCCCCTAGTTAGGCTACAATCCCGCCCTTGTCGTTAAGCACTGCTACAGGATCTTCCATGTCGGTTTCCTTCGTTCACCTGCGCGTCCACTCTGAATTCTCGCTGGTTGACGGCCTGGTGCGGATCAAGCCGCTGGCCAAGGCACTGACCGGGATGAACATGCCGGCGGTCGCGATCACCGATCAGAGCAACATGTGCTCGCTGGTGAAGTTCTACAAGACTGCCATGGGCGCCGGTATCAAACCGATCTGCGGTGCCGACCTGTGGCTGGCCGGCGCCGACCCGGAAGCCCCGCTGTCGCGCATCTGCTTCCTGGCCATGGACCCCAAGGGCTATCGCAACCTTACCGAACTGATCTCGCGCGGCTGGACCGATGGCCAGCGCAATGGCCTGGTCATCCTCCAGCGTGAATGGATCGCGCCGGCCAGCGAGGGCCTGATTGCCCTGTCCGCGGGTAAGGAAGGCGACATCGGCATGGCCTTGCTGGCTGGGCGGCAAGATGAAGCCGAAGCGCTACTTCAAGACTGGATGGGCATGTTCCCCGAGCGCTTCTACGTTGAAGTGCAGCGCACCAATCGGGCACGCGACGAAGAATACGTGCATGCGGCGGTGGCGTTGGCCGACAAGCTTGGCGCCCCGCTGGTGGCTACCAACGACGTGCGTTTCATCAAGCAAACGGACTTCGACGCCCACGAAACCCGCGTATGCATTGGCGAGGGATGGACCCTCGACGACCCGCGCCGTCCGCGTTGCTACAGCGACCAGCAGTACCTGAAGTCGGCCGAGGAAATGGCCGAGCTGTTCAGTGACCTGCCCGACGCCATCGTCAACACCGTCGAGATCGCCAAGCGCTGCAACATCCAGGTGCAGCTGGGCAAGTACTTCCTGCCTGACTTCCCCACGCCCAACGGCATGGGCATCGACGACTACCTGCGGCATGTGTCCCACGAAGGCCTGGAAGAGCGCCTGGCGGTGCTGTGGCCGAAAGAGACCACGCCCAATTATGAAGAAAAGCGTCAGGTCTACCTGGATCGCCTGAAGTTTGAACTGGACATCATCATCCAGATGGGCTTCCCCGGTTACTTCCTGATTGTTATGGACTTCATCAAGTGGGCCAAGAACAACGATGTACCGGTTGGCCCGGGCCGCGGCTCGGGTGCTGGCTCGCTGGTGGCCTATGTACTGAAGATCACCGACCTCGACCCGCTGGCCTACGACCTGCTGTTCGAGCGCTTCCTCAACCCTGAACGTGTTTCCATGCCCGACTTCGACGTCGACTTCTGCATGGACGGCCGTGACCGGGTGATCGACTACGTAGCCGAGGCCTACGGCCGTAATGCGGTGAGCCAGATCATCACCTTCGGTACCATGGCCGCCAAGGCGGTGGTGCGTGACGTGGCGCGGGTGCAAGGCAAATCCTATGGCCTGGCCGACCGCCTGTCGAAGATGATCCCCTTCGAAGTGGGCATGACCCTGGAGAAGGCCTACGAGCAGGAAGAGATCCTGCGTGACTTCCTCAAGGGCGACGAAGACGCCCGTGAAATCTGGGACATGGCCCTGAAGCTGGAGGGTGTGACCCGGGGCACCGGCAAGCACGCCGGTGGTGTGGTTATCGCACCGACCAAGCTCACCGACTTTTCGCCGATCGCCTGTGATGAAGAGGGTGGTGGCCTGGTAACCCAGTTCGACAAGGATGACGTCGAGGCCGCCGGCCTGGTGAAGTTCGACTTCCTCGGCCTGCGTACCTTGACCATCATCAAGTGGGCGATGGAGATCATCAACCGCGAGCAGGCCAAGAAGAACCTGCCCGACCTCAACATCGACTTCATCCCGCTGGACGACCGCAAGACCTACGAGTTGCTGCAGAAGGCCGAAACCACGGCGGTGTTCCAGCTTGAATCGCGCGGCATGAAGGAGCTGATCAAGAAGCTCAAGCCCGACTGCCTGGAAGACCTGATCGCACTGGTTGCGCTGTTCCGCCCGGGCCCGCTGCAATCGGGCATGGTGGACGACTTCATCAACCGCAAGCACGGCCGCGCCGAACTGGCCTACCCGCACTCCGACTACCAGTACGAAGGCCTCAAGCCAGTACTGGCGCCGACCTACGGCATCATCCTGTACCAGGAACAGGTGATGCAGATCGCCCAGGTGATGGCAGGTTATACCCTGGGTGGCGCCGACATGCTGCGTCGGGCCATGGGTAAGAAAAAGCCCGAGGAGATGGCCAAGCAGCGCGGTGGTTTCATCGAAGGTTGCGTGGCCAACAATATCGATGCGGACCTCGCCGGTAACATCTTCGACCTGGTAGAAAAGTTCGCTGGCTACGGCTTCAACAAATCCCACTCCGCCGCCTATGGTCTGGTGTCGTACCAGACCGCCTGGCTGAAAACCCACTACCCGGCGCCGTTCATGGCTGCGGTCCTGTCGGCGGATATGCACAACACCGACAAGGTGGTGGTGCTGGTGGAGGAGGTGCGCAGCATGAAGCTGCGCCTCGACGCGCCGGACGTGAACTTCTCGGACTTCAAGTTCACCGTCAACAACGACGGCCGGATCGTCTACGGCCTTGGCGCCATCAAGGGTGTCGGCGAAGGCCCGGTGGAGGCGATTGTCGAAGCCCGTGCCCAAGGCGGTCCGTTCAAGGACCTGTTCGATTTCTGTGAACGCATCGACCTCAAGCGGGTCAACAAGCGTACCCTTGATGCGCTGGTGCGCAGTGGCGCGCTGGACCGCCTTGGCCCGCACTTCCATGACGAGATCAAGGCCTACCACGCCAATATCGACATCAACCGGGCAACCTTGCTGTCGGCGCTGGGCGAGGCCATCAAGGCAGCCGAGCAGGCTGCGCACACCGCTGACAGTGGCCATGTCGACCTGTTCGGCGGCATGTTCGACGCGGCAGATGTCGACGTCTACGCCAACCATCGCAAGGTGCGCGAGCTCACCCTCAAGGAGCGTCTGAAGGGAGAGAAAGACACCCTGGGCCTGTACCTGACCGGCCACCCGATCGACGAGTACGAGGCCGAGATTCGCCGCTTCGCCCGCCAGCGCATCGTCGACCTCAAGCCGTCGCGCGAAACCCAGACCATCGCCGGCATGATCATTGCCCTACGGGTGATGAAGAACAAGAAGGGCGACAAGATGGGCTTCGTCACCCTGGATGACCGTTCCGGGCGGATCGAGGCATCGCTGTTTGCCGATGCCTTCATGGCGGCACAGTCCTTGCTGCAGACCGATGCCATGGTGGTGGTGGAAGGCGAGGTCAGCAATGACGACTTCTCCGGGGGCTTGCGCCTGCGGGTGAAGCAGGTGATGACCATGGAAGACGCGCGCACCAAGCTGGCCGAGAGCCTGCGCCTGAAGGTGGCGCACGACGCACTGAAAGGCGACCGGCTGAAGTGGCTGGGCGAGCTGATCACCCGCCATCGTGGTGCTTGCCCGATCACGCTGGAGTACACCGGCAGCGACGCCAAGGCCATGCTGCAGTTTGGCGACCAGTGGGCGATCGACCCGGCCGATGGCCTGATTCAGGCGCTGCGTGACCAGTTCGGGCGTGAGAACGTCTTCCTGCAATATCGTTGAACCGACAAAAATTTAATCTCGACCTGAATGCGCCTGATCCCTTAAGGTATGGCGCCAAACGGATCAACCGGCCGGCCGCCTGGCCGTAGACCCAAGACGGATGACTATGAACCCGAATTTCCTCGATTTCGAACAGCCGATTGCCGACCTGCAAGCCAAGATCGAAGGCCTGCGCCTGGTGGGTAACGACAACTCGCTGAACATCAGCGATGAAATTGCCCGTCTGCAAGACAAGAGCAACACCCTGACCGAAAGCATCTTCGGCAACCTGACCAGCTGGCAGATCGCCCGCCTGGCCCGTCACCCGCGTCGTCCTTACACCTTGGACTACCTGGAGCACATCTTCACCGAGTTCGAAGAACTGCACGGGGACCGTCACTTCTCTGACGACGCCGCCATCGTGGGTGGTACTGCGCGTCTGGACGGCAAGCCGGTCATGGTCATTGGCCACCAGAAGGGCCGTGAAGTGCGCGAGAAAGTGCGTCGCAACTTCGGCATGCCGCGCCCGGAAGGCTACCGCAAGGCCTGTCGCCTGATGGAAATGGCCGAACGCTTCAAGATGCCGATCCTGACCTTCATCGACACGCCGGGCGCCTACCCGGGCATCGACGCCGAAGAACGTAACCAGAGTGAAGCCATTGCCTGGAACCTGCGGGTCATGGCACGCCTGAAAACCCCGATCATCGCGACCGTGATTGGTGAGGGTGGTTCCGGTGGGGCACTGGCCATTGGCGTGTGCGACCAACTGAACATGCTGCAGTACTCCACCTACTCGGTTATCTCGCCGGAAGGGTGTGCGTCGATTCTGTGGAAAACCGCCGACAAGGCAGCAGACGCGGCCGAGGCCATGGGCATCACCGCCGAGCGCCTGAAGAGCCTGAACATTGTCGACAAGGTCATCCAGGAGCCGCTGGGCGGCGCCCACCGTGATCCGGCCCAGATGTCCGAAAGCATCCGTGCCGATCTGGTGCAGCAGCTGGACATGCTCGGCAAGTTCGACAACGACGCGCTGCTGGCCCGTCGCTACGAGCGCCTGATGAGCTACGGCCTCTGATTCTGATTTGCCCCGGGGGCCGTTTTGTGGCCCTTGTGATTGACGGCACCGGCTTCGCCGGTGTTCGCGGGTAGACCCGCTCCTACAGGTATTGCGCTGTCCTTGAGGCTTGCGCCGTACATGTGGGAGCGGGCATGCCCGCGAATGCTTTCTGGAATCGAGCGAGGGCTAGATGATCAACCTCACTCCTTGGCTCAACGCCCCCACCTGGCACGTCGCCTTCTCCGGCGGCCTCGATTCCACCGTCCTCCTGCACCTGCTGGCCGATTACGCCCGCAATCACGTTTCCCCACCGCTGCGTGCCATTCATGTCCACCATGGCCTGCAGTCCGCTGCTGACGCCTGGCCTGCTCATTGCCAAGCCGTCTGCGACAATCTTTGCATCGAACTCCACGTCATTCACGTCCAGGTCAGCCCCGGCGCCAGCCTGGAGCAGGCGGCCCGAGATGCCCGCTATGCCGCCTTCAGGCAAGTGCTCGGCCCAGGCGACATCCTGTTCACCGGCCAGCACCGCGACGACCAGGCCGAGACTCTGCTGTTCCGCCTGTTGCGCGGCGCCGGCCTGCGGGGCCTGGCAGCCATGCCGGTGCAGCGGGCATTAGGGCAGGGCAGCCTGGTCAGGCCGTTGCTGGGTTGTTCGCGGCAGCAGTTGCAGGACTACGGCAAAGCCCAAGGGTTGGTCTGGATCGAAGACCCGTCAAACGCCGACACACAATTCGCCCGCAACTACCTGCGCGGCGAAGTGATGCCGCACTTGCAGCAACGTTGGCCTCAGGCCAGCCAGAACTTCGCCCGTGCAGCAGAGCATCTGGGTGAGGCGCTGGGTTTGCTGGACGAACTGGCCCAGGAGGATCTGGCGCTTGCGCGTAAGGGGGCGCCCATCGCCTGGCCGGGGCTGGATTCCCTCGACCTGGCCACCCTGGTAGCGCTATCGCCAGCCCGTCAGCGCAATGCCTTGCAGTACTGGCTAAGCCAGCGCACCCGTTTGCCCGATACCCGGCACTGGGCCGGCTGGGCAGACCTGCGCGATGCCGCCGCCGATGCCCGGCCAGTCTGGCGGCTTGCCGATGGGCGGTTGGTGCGTAGCCACGGGCGCATCTGGTGGTTGAGCGGTGATTGGCTACAGCAACCCGCTGGCTCGCTGGCCTGGCCCGACCCTGATGGGCCGCTGCGGTTGCCGGGCAATGGTTGCGTGCGTCTTGTCGGCGCAGCCGTGCCGGGCGGGTTGCGCATTGCCTACCGTCAGGGTGGTGAAATTCTGGAGGTTCCCGGCCGAGGCCGGCGTGACCTCAAGCGCCTGTTAAACGAGCAGCAAGTGCCGCATTTCCTGCGCTCGCGCCTGCCCTTGCTATATAGCGACGATTGCCTGCTGGCGGTGGCCAACCTGCCCGGGCTGGTGAGGGCGGATTGCCAACTGCACTGGCAGTTACCGACGAACGCGCAAGGTTTGAGCTGAAGGGTACATTCCGGTAGACTACCCTCCCTTCTTGATACAACTTCTGTGGGTTCCGCGAAAACACAGGGGTTGCCGATTACCAAGCAGTTTTTTGCCGAGCTGATTCTGGAAATGACGAGCGAACGCCATGCCGGGTATACCCTGGCTGTACAGACGCGGCAGTTTTTCGAGATGCACTGTGATTGACGCAGGTGATCGGGGGCTTCGGCCTTCCTTCGCTTTCTCCGGCGGCGCTGGCCGCCTTAACGCAGACTTCTAGGGTTTTTCATGACGCGCTACATATTCGTCACGGGCGGTGTTGTTTCTTCATTGGGGAAAGGCATTGCCTCGGCTTCCCTGGCGGCCATCCTGGAAGCGCGGGGCCTGAAGGTCACCATGCTCAAGCTGGATCCGTACATCAACGTCGACCCGGGCACCATGAGCCCGTTCCAGCACGGTGAAGTGTTCGTCACCCACGATGGCGCCGAGACCGACCTCGACCTGGGGCACTACGAGCGGTTCATCCGCACCACCATGACCCAGAACAACAACTTCACCACCGGCCGTATCTACGAGCACGTGCTGCGCAAAGAGCGTCGTGGTGATTATCTGGGCGCGACCATCCAGGTCATCCCGCACATCACCGACGAAATCAAGCGTCGCATCATCAAGGGTGCCGGCGATGCCGACGTGGCCCTGGTGGAGATCGGCGGTACCGTGGGTGATATCGAGTCGCAGCCGTTCCTCGAGGCGATTCGCCAGCTGCGCGTCGAAGTGGGCTCCAAGCGTGCCATGCTGATGCACCTGACCCTGGTCCCGTACATCGCCACCGCTGGCGAAACCAAGACCAAGCCGACCCAGCACTCGGTCAAGGAGCTGCGCTCCATCGGCCTGCAGCCTGACGTGCTGATCTGCCGCTCCGACCACCCGGTCGATGCTTCGTCGCGTCGCAAGATCGCGCTGTTCACCAACGTTGAAGAGCGTGCGGTGATTTCGCTGGAAGACGTCGACACCATCTACAAGATCCCGGGCGTACTGCATGCTCAGGGCCTGGACGACTTCGTCGTCGAGCGCTTCGGCCTGCAGTGCAATGGCGCCGACCTGTCCGAGTGGGACAAGGTGGTCGATGCCAAGCTCAACCCGGAGCACGAAGTGACCATCGCCATGGTCGGCAAGTACATGGAGCTGCTGGATGCGTACAAGTCGCTGATCGAAGCGATGAGCCACGCCGGCATCACCAACCGGACCAAGGTCAACCTGCGTTACATCGACTCGGAAGACATCGAGAACCAGGGCACCAGCCTGCTCGAAGGCGCCGATGCCATCCTGGTACCGGGCGGTTTCGGCCTGCGCGGTGTGGAAGGCAAGATCACTGCGGTGCAATACGCCCGTGAGAACAAGGTGCCGTACCTGGGTATCTGCCTGGGCATGCAGGTGGCCGTCATCGAATTCGCCCGTAACGTGATGGGCTGGAAAGACGCCAACTCCACCGAGTTCGACCGTAACAGCGGCCACCCAGTGGTCGGCCTGATCACCGAGTGGGCCGATGCCACCGGTGCCGTCGAGACCCGCGACGAGGCTTCCGACCTGGGCGGCACCATGCGCCTGGGCGCACAGGACTGCCAGCTGGCTGCCGGTTCCAAGGTGCACGACTGCTACGGCAAGGATGTGATCACCGAGCGTCACCGTCACCGCTACGAAGTGAACAACAACCTGCTGCCACAACTGGTGGAAGCTGGTCTGGTGGTTTCCGGCCGTTCCGAAGACGGCGCGCTGGTGGAAGTGGTCGAGTCCAAGGACCACCCATGGTTCGTCGCTTGCCAGTTCCACCCGGAGTTCACCTCCACCCCGCGTGACGGCCACCCGCTGTTCAGCGGCTTCGTCAAGGCAGCCCTGGCTCAGAAGAACAAGGCCTGATCGATGACCCAGAAGATCATTCGCGTCGGTAACATCGAGATCGCCAACGACAAGCCGTTCGTCCTGTTCGGCGGCATGAACGTTCTGGAATCCCGTGATCTGGCGATGAAGGTCTGCGAAGAGTACGTGCGGGTTACCGAGAAGCTCGGTATCCCGTATGTGTTCAAGGCCAGCTTCGACAAGGCCAACCGTTCGTCGGTGACGTCCTATCGTGGCCCTGGCATGGACGAGGGGCTGAAGATCTTCGAAGAGATCAAGCGCACCTTCAACGTGCCGGTGATCACCGACGTGCACGAGCCTTACCAGGCCGAGCCCGTCGCCAAGGTATGCGACATCATCCAGCTGCCGGCTTTCCTGTCGCGGCAGACTGACCTGGTGGTGGCCATGGCCAAGACCGGCGTGGTGATCAATATCAAGAAGGCTCAGTTCCTCGCACCTCAGGAAATGAAACACATCCTGGCCAAGTGCGAGGAGGCCGGTAACGACCAGTTGATACTCTGCGAGCGTGGTTCGAGCTTCGGCTACAACAACCTGGTGGTCGACATGCTGGGCTTCGGCATCATGAAGCAGTTCGAATACCCGGTGTTCTTCGACGTTACCCACGCCCTGCAGATGCCGGGTGGTCGCGCCGATTCCGCCGGCGGCCGTCGTGCCCAGGTTACCGACCTGGCCAAGGCCGGCATGAGTCAGGGCCTGGCCGGGCTTTTCCTCGAAGCCCACCCCGATCCGGACAACGCCAAGTGCGATGGCCCATGCGCCCTGCGCCTGGATAAACTGGAGCCGTTTCTGGTCCAGCTCAAGCAATTGGACGACCTGGTGAAAAGTTTTCCGACGGTAGAAACCGCGTAAAGCTCATTTCTCGGGTAAAGTACCGCCCGATCCACCCCTGACCAGTCGGTCAGGGGCTCCCTTCATCAGGCCTGCCTAAAGCAAGTTCGCCCGGTGAACGGCAAGAATTTCCTAAGCTAAGTTGTTTTCGTCAAATTCTGGAGTGCTTACAACAATGGCAAAAATCGTCGACATCAAAGGTCGTGAAGTTCTCGATTCGCGTGGCAACCCCACTGTGGAAGCCGATGTACTGCTCGACAACGGTATCATCGGCAGCGCTTGCGCGCCGTCCGGTGCTTCTACCGGCTCGCGCGAAGCGCTGGAGCTGCGTGATGGCGACAAGAGCCGTTACATGGGCAAGGGCGTGCTGAAGGCCGTCGCCAACATCAACGGCCCGATCCGCGACCTGCTGCTGGGCAAGGATCCTTCCGACCAGAAGGCTCTGGACCGCGCCATGATCGAACTGGACGGTACCGAGAACAAGGCCAAGCTGGGCGCCAACGCCATCCTGGCTGTTTCCCTGGCTGCCGCCAAAGCTGCTGCCCAGGACCAGGACCTGCCGCTGTACGCGCACATCGCCAACCTGAACGGCACCCCGGGCCAGTACTCGATGCCGGTTCCGATGATGAACATCATCAACGGTGGTGAGCACGCCGACAACAACGTCGACATCCAGGAGTTCATGGTTCAGCCGGTTGGCGCCAAGACCTTCTCTGACGGCCTGCGCATGGGTACCGAAATCTTCCACCACCTCAAGGCCGTACTGAAGGCCCGTGGCCTGAACACCGCCGTAGGTGATGAAGGTGGTTTCGCCCCTAACCTGGCGTCCAACGAAGACGCCCTGGGCGCCATCGCCGAAGCTGTCGAAAAAGCCGGCTACAAGCTGGGCACCGACGTGACCCTGGCCCTGGACTGCGCGGCTTCGGAATTCTACGAAGACGGCAAGTACAACCTGTCCGGCGAAGGCAAGTCGTTCGACGCCGAAGGCTTCGCCGACTACCTGAAAGGCCTGACCGAGCGTTTCCCGATCATTTCGATCGAAGACGGCCTGGACGAGTCCGACTGGGCTGGCTGGAAAATCCTCACTGACAAGATCGGTGAAAAAGTCCAGTTGGTCGGTGACGACCTGTTCGTGACGAACACCAAGATCCTCAAGGAAGGCATCGAGAAGGGCATTGGTAACTCGATCCTGATCAAGTTCAACCAGATCGGCTCGCTGACCGAAACCCTGGAAGCCATCCAGATGGCCAAGGCTGCTGGTTACACTGCAGTGATCTCGCACCGTTCCGGTGAAACCGAGGACTCGACCATCGCCGACCTGGCTGTGGGTACTGCTGCTGGCCAGATCAAGACCGGTTCGCTGTGCCGTTCCGACCGCGTTTCCAAGTACAACCAACTGCTGCGCATCGAAGAGCAACTGGGTGCCAAAGCGGTTTACCGCGGTCGTGCCGAGTTTCGCGGCTAAGCAAGAGATGGTAAAAAGGCAGCAGCCGAAGTTGTAGGAACGTTCGTACTGAACTTTCCTACGTACTAACGGGTTTCTGTCGACGAAGCCTGGCCTCGGCCAGGCTTCGTGCTATTCGAGGCCCCGAAGTGAAAAGTACGCGGCAGCCTTTTTAACCTGGATAACGTGATGCGCAGTCCCTATTGGTTGTTCCTCGTTCTGCTCTTGCTGTTGGGTGGCCTGCAGTACCGCCTGTGGGTGGGTAACGGCAGCCTGGCGCAAGTGACCGAACTGAAGCAGCAGATTGCCGATCAGCATGCCGAAAACGAGCGTTTGCTCGAGCGTAATCGTGTGCTCGATGCTGAAGTGCTAGAGCTGAAAAAAGGCATGGAGACCGTTGAAGAACGGGCCCGCCATGAATTGGGGATGGTCAAAGAGGGCGAAACCCTCTTCCAGTTGCCACAGAAATGATCGATACCTTGCCGGCCTTCTGGGCCGTGATTCCTGCGGCGGGTGTAGGTGCCCGCATGGCTGCCGACCGCCCCAAGCAATACCTGGAGCTGGCTGGGCAGACCCTTCTCGAGCACAGCCTCGACTGTTTTCTTGGCCACCCGGCGCTTAAAGGCGTAGTGGTCAGCATTGCCGAAGATGACCCTTACTGGCCTGGCTTGCGCTACGCCAGCGACCCACGCATCCAGTGTGCGGCGGGTGGGCGTGAACGAGCTGACTCGGTGCTTAACGCCTTGCTGATGCTGCATGCCCAGGGGGCGGCTGAAAGCGACTGGGTACTGGTGCATGATGCCGCGCGGCCGAACCTGGCGCGCGGCGACCTGGACAAGCTGTTGTCGGAGCTGGCGGACGACCCGGTGGGTGGACTGCTGGCGGTGCCGGCGCGCGATACCCTCAAGCGCGCCGACAGCCATGGCCGGGTGAGTGCTACCGTGGACCGCAGCACGATCTGGCAGGCGTACACACCACAGATGTTTCGCCTTGGGGCGTTGCACCGGGCGCTGGCCGAGTGCCTGGTGTCGGATGTGGTGGTGACCGACGAGGCTTCTGCCATCGAATGGTCCGGTCAGGCGCCGCGGCTGGTGGAAGGGCGCAGTGACAACATAAAGGTGACCCGGCCCGAAGATCTCGAATGGTTGCGCCAGCGCTGGGCGGGTAAACGCTGAGCGTTCGCCTGTGCCGGTCTCTTCGCGGGTGAACCCGCTCCTACCACGGTGGTGGACACACATCGGGGGTTGGACACAGGCCGCCGTAGGAGCGGGTTTACCCGCGAAAGGGCCGGGTCTGCTGGCCAATCTCCACCCGCCGTTCACC
>NZ_JBICMK010000092.1:0-57854 GCF_043106315.1 Pseudomonas sp. FYR_5
GGGTGTGCACTGCCCTGTAGGAGCGGGTTTACCCGCGAAAGGGCCGGCCCAGGCAACCATCATCTATTTGGCGACCACAACACCCTCAGCCCCCCTGGCCCGGGGCTTGCGAAACACCAGCACATTCCCCGCCATCACTGCCACCAAACCGAGCAAGGCCGGCGCCGTCCACTGATAACCCTCGGCCACCGCCGACACATTCAACGCCACCAACGGGAACAGCACCGTGCAGTAAGCTGCCCGCTCCGGCCCCATGCGCCCGACCAGGGTCAGGTAGGCAGTGAAGGCAATCACCGACCCCGGCACCACCAGGTACAGCAGCGAACCGATGTAGCGCGCGTTCCACTCCATGCTGAACGGTACGCCGCTGACCACACAGAACACCGCCAGCATCACCGCCCCATAGACCATGCCCCAGGCATTGGTCGTCATCGGCTTGAGGCCGGCCTTCTGCTGCATGCTCGACAGCATGTTGCCGGCCGAGAAGCACAGCGTGCCCAACAGGGCCAAGCCAAGGCCGTACAGGGTTTCGCGGCTGGCTGCGTGATGCGACAGCTCCGGCCAGAACAGCAGGCCCAGGCCAAGCAGGCCCAAGGCACCACCGCCAAGCACATTGGTGGCGATCTTCTGGCCGAAGAAAATTCGGGCGTTAAGCGCGTTCCACAGTGTGGCAGTTGAGAACACCACCGCGATCAGGCCGCTGGCGATCCACTGGCTGGCGCTGAGGAAGCAGATGAAGTTGACGCAGAAAAGGCACAGGCCCTGGGCCAGGCAGATCTGGTGGCCGCGGCGGTTCATGGGTTGCAACTGGCGGGTAATCAACAGGAAAGCAAACAGGATCAGGCCGGCCAGGGCGAAGCGGTAGACGATCGACACCGGGATCGCGACCACGCCTAGCTGGAGTTTCAGGGCGATCCAGGTGGTGCCCCAGATCAGGACGGTGAGCAGGTAGAGTGACAGGTTCATGGCGGCAGTTCCTTGGGCCTTTGGAAATCGGTGCCCGGCGCTTGGCGGGTATACCCGCCCCCACAGGGATGACCAGTGTTCTTTCGATCGGCCTCTGTCAGCTTGCATAAACTTGCGCTTTTCTTGCGCCGGTAGATGTCACTCGATCCAGTGCGCAGTAGGATGGCAGGCAAGAGGACCCGCCAATGACGCCACTCAACCAGCTGCAAGTGTTCAACGCCATGCATGCCTCGCCCCACGCCAGGCTGGAGCTGAGCGCGCACCTGGGTGACGGCTTGGCGGCGGCGTTGTGGAGCAACCGTGACGATGCCCGCGACTACCAGGCGCCCAGCCATCACACCCTGTCGTGCTACATCGCCGACGGCACCGGCACCTACCGCCGCCAGCGCCCGGCCGACAAAGGTGCACCCGACAAGCTGTGCGTGATGCCGGCCGGGCAGGAATCGAACTGGGTCGTCAATGGCGCGATCCGCCTGGCGCACCTGTATGTCAGCGAGGCGCAGTTCGCCTTGGGCTGTGTGCGTCTGCTCGACCGGGAACCGCGCGAGCTGCAACTGCAGGAAGCGACCTTTCTGGACGACCCGCAGCAAGCTGCACGCTTTCGTCAATTGATCCAGTTGGACTGGGACGAGCCCAGTGAGCGCCTGCTGGCCAGCAGCCTCGCGCACGAGATCGTTGACCATGCGCTGCTCAGCCAGGTCGGGTTGCGCCAAGGCCTGCGCCTGAAAGGCGGGCTGGCGCCAAACCTGCGCCGGCAAATGGTCGACTACATCGAGGCACACCTGGACCAGCCCATCACCCTGGGCGAGCTGGCGCTGCGCTGCAACCTGTCCGAATACCACTTTGCGCGCATGTTCCGCGCCAGTTTCGGGCTCCCGCCGCACCAGTATCTGCTGGCCCGGCGGCTGCACCGGGCGTGCCAGCTGTTGCGCCTGGGCGTGTTACCGCTGGGGGAGATTGCCTTGTTGTGCGGGTTTGCCAGTGCCAGCCATTTCAGCAACCGATTTCGACAGGCCCTGGGTGCCACACCTGGCGAATACCGCAGCGCCTTTGTCATCTGAAACCGGGTCCGCTCTGCAGCCCCCGATGACCTAGAACTCGAAGGTGCTCGACAAACTTACCTGCCGCGCATCGCCTACCGCCACAAAGTACTGGTTCACCGCCGAGCTGTAATAAACCTTGTCGAACAGGTTCTTCACGTTCAGCTGCAGGCGCACGTTGTGTTCGTCGAGTTTGGTTTCATAAGTGGCAAACGCATCGGCAACGGTATAGCTCGGCAGGTCGAAGGTGTTGGTCGAGTTACCAGAACGTTCGCCTACATAACGGGCGCCGGCACCGAAGCGCAGCCGGTCCCCCCCGAACAGGCTGCCAAAGTCATACACCGCCGACAGCGAGCCGCTGTGCCGGGCCACGTTCTGCAGGCGGTTGCCCTGAAGATCAGGGTCCTTGGTTACCTTGGCATCGGTCAGTGCATAACTGCCGATCAGGCTCCAGCGCTCGCTGAGCTGACCGGTCATGTCGAGCTCCACACCGCGTGAACTGACCTCACCCGCATTGCTGTAGACCGTCTCGCGTGTGATGGCGTCAATGTTCGAGACCAGTACATTGCGTTTGGTGATATCGAACAACGCCAGGGTGCCCGTGATGCGGCCCGGCATGTCGAGCTTGGCGCCCAGCTCCCACGACTTGCCCTCCTCAGGTGCCACCGAGGCGTCGAGCACAACATTGCCGGTCAGCGGCGCGATGGTCGAGTTGGGCTTGAACGACTCGCTGTAGCTGCCATAGAACGAGAGCTGGTCGTCCACTTTGTAGACGATACCGGCGTGGGGGACCCAGGCCTGGCCACTGATGTCGGTATTGGCCTTGAACGGGCGACCGCGGCCAGCGTACTGGTCGTACTGCTGAAAACGCGCACCAGCTACAAGGATCCAGTGCTCATCGAGGTGCAGCGCATCCTGCACGAACAGCGCATCGGTGCGCAGCTTGTCGGTCTGGTCGCTGTCGCTGGCGCGTACGTTGGAACCCTCCACTTCCTGTCCGTAGACCGGGTCCAGATAACTGAACGTGGACTGTGGTGTCTGGCGGATCAGGTCACCGCGAAAGATCTTGCGGTCTTCATGGTCGATGCCGAACAGCAGGTCATGCTGCATCCCCGCCAGCTCGACATTGCCATTGAGGCTCAGGGTCACGAACTGGTCACGGCTCATGGCATTGTGGGTGCCGTCGATGCTGCGTGTCAGCGTGCCTTGGGTTTCGTTGACGCCGGTCACGCGAATCTGGCTGGCATCGTAGGTCTCACGATTGAAGCTGTAGCCGAAGTGCAGCTTCCAGTCATCGGCCAACTGATGGTCGACTTCCAGGCGATACAGGTCGGAGCGCCCTTCCATGTCGTTGAACGGCTCGTCCAGGCGGCGCGTGGCGGGGATGTTCAGCGGGTGGCCGTTGTTGCCGAACGCGGTGCCACGGTCGAAGGGGTAGAGAAACTCACGGTGCTCGTAGGCCAGCACCACCTGGGTGTCTTCGCCCAGCCAGGCCAGCGACGGCGCCACCAGCGATTCGCGGTGCACGCCATAATTGCGCCAGTAGTCCTCGTCTTCGTGGTCGACGATCAGGCGGTAGGCGAAGTTGCTGTCACCCAGTGCGCCCGTGCTGTCGAGCCCGCCACCGCTGCCGTTCTTGCCGCTGCCATAGGTCGAGCCGCGCACAGTCAGGGCGTTGTACTGCTGCAACTGCGGACGCTTGCTGACCACGTTGATGACCCCACCCGGGTCCTGGATACCGTACAGCAACGAGGCAGGCCCCTTGAGCACTTCGACCCGTTCGGTGCTGGCGTTGAGGTTGCGACCCTGCACCACGGGCATGCCATCGCGCATGATCGAGCCGTCGCGGTTGTCGCCGAAGCCACGCTTCATCACCGTATCGGACGTGCCGCCGAAGTTGTTGCCCTGGGTAATGCCGCTGACGTTGGTCAGGGCGTCATCGAGGTTGCGCGGGGCCTGGTCGCGGATGACCTGTGCCGGTACCACGTTGATTGCCTGGGGGATGTCCTGGTTCGGCCCCTGCCCGCGCATGATCGAAGCGCTGGCCTGGGGCTGGTAACTGTAGTCGTCCAGCTGCGAGGTCACGGTGGTGGCCTGTAGGTTGAGGGCGGCGGAAGTGTCTACAGGTTCGAGGGTCAGGGTACGTGCGTCGACGCGGCGCCAGGCCAGCCCAACGTTGCCCAGCAGTTGTTGCAGCGCCTGCTCGGCGCTGAACCGACCATTCAGCGCTGGCGCTTGCACGCCCGGCAGTTCGAGGGTGTAGACCACGCTCTGGCCGGTGGTGCGGCTGAAGGCGTTCAGGGCCTGGGCCAAGGGTTGGGCCGGCTGGGCGAAGGTATAGGCCTGCAACTGCTCGGCAGCGCTTGCCAAGGGGGCGACAGCGAAGGCCGGGAGCGCAGCAAGGCCGAACCAGAGAGGAACGCAACGCGGGGAGAACTTCATGGACGCTGACCTGTGAGAGGGTGATTATTGCGAATCAATCGCACTTTCACTCATTACACGGATGCCACGTGCTGTTACCTCACCTGTGCCTGGAAATATTTTTGCTGTGCCGGCCTCTTCGCGGGTAAACCCGCTTCTACAGGGGGGTGGACGCTGTAGGCGGGTTCACCCGCGAAGAGGCCGGCACAGGCAACTACCGAATCAGGGTCAAACGCCCCAACACGGTCTGCCGTGAAAAACCCATCACCTTGCCCAGCGAATCCAGCGCCAGCAGCGGCTCGGCCACCGGAAAGCTGCCGCTGACCTTGCGCTGCCCCAGGTCACCATCGAGCAACAGGATGCGCCCTGGGTAATAACGCCCAAGGTCTTCGATCACCTGCGCCAGCGGCACCTGATAATAGTTCAGCCACCCTTGGCGCCAGGCCAGACGGTTGTCACTGTCCACCGCCAGGGTGTCGCTTACCCTGCCCGCGCTGTAGGTAGCCTGCTGGTTGGCAGTCAGTTCTCGCGCCAAAGTGCCCTGCGCGGGGCTGACGCCCACACGCCCGCTGCGTACCGTCACCTGGGCACCCTCGCCTTGCTCACGCACCTCGAACTGGGTGCCGAGCACCCGCACTTCGCCGCCGGCAGCTTCCACCAGGAACGGCTCACCGGTATGGGTAACCTCGAAGAACGCCGCGCCATGCAGCAACCGCACACGGCGCTCACCCTGGGCGAAATCGACCGCAATGGCGCTACCGGCATCAAGCGTCACCTGCGACTGGTCGGCCAAGGTCACCTGGCGAATCTGCCCGGCACTGCTGTAGTCCGCCTGCAGGTCCTGCAACCAGTACCCCGGGTGCCAACCACCAGCGACGCCCACGGCCAGCACCAGGCAGGCTGCCAACGCCAACCCTGCCACCCGCCGCCAGCCGCCACGCGCCGGTGGTCTGGCCATGGCATCGAGGTAGCGCTGCAGGGCGTCCTGCTCTTCGTCCGCCAGCCGCGCCGCCGGGGCGGCGCTTTTCTGCCACAGCACCTGGGCCTGTTCGTAGGCTGCGCGGTGCGCGGGGTCGGCCAGCAACCAGCGCTTGAATGCCGCCCCTTCGGCTTGCCCGGGTTGCCCGTTGATCCGGTTGAACCATTGCAGGGCAGCCTGAAACTGCGCCTCGGTGATCGGCGGTAAACGGCTCATCGACGGGCGCTCCCTGGCCGGCGTGGGGTGGACGCGGGCTCGGCAACACTCGCCTTGCACGCTTCAAGGGCGCGCATCATATGCTTTTCCACGGCGCTCTGTGACAGCTGCATGGCTTTGGCGATCTCGCTGTACTTGCAGCCGTGAATGCGGTTGAGCAGGAAGATCTGCCGGGTGCGCTCGGGCAAGGCACGCAAGGTGGCCTCGATACGCTGCAAGTCATGGTCGACCTCCACGGCCTGCTCAGGGGCCTGGGCCAGGCTCGCCTCGTTCACCGGCACAGCGGCTTCGGCCACGCGTTCGCGGCTACTTTCGCTGCGCAGGTGGTCTATGGCCAGGTTGCCCGCACAACGCAACAGGTAAGTGTCCAGCGCCTCGACCTTGACCTCGGGGCGACGCCAGAAACGCAGGAACAACTCCTGGACCAGGTCCGAAGCGGTGGCGCGGCAGCCGACCCGACGGCTTACCAGCGCCTCCATACGCGCACGCTGGGCCTGGAACACCTGAACGAAACGTGCACGTGCGCCTGCGCTGTCAGCGTGAGGCTCGATGATATCCCCTGGCTCACTCACGGGGGTCACACGGCAAACACGGCGAGCATCGGGCCCAGCACCACGCTGACGGCGGCCAGGCCCAGCAGCAGACGAGGCTGGTACGGCAGGCCGAACACCCACAGTGTTACCCCGGCCATCATCACCGCGGTCCACTCCACCAGGCCGAGGGCCCAGCCACGCTGGTGCACGCTGAGCACCAGCGACAGTATCAGCAGCAGCCAACCTGCGACACGCAACAGGTGCAAGTGGCGCGGGCGCGGCTTGCGCCCGAGCAAGTCGCTGAAGTGCTTTTCCATCGCCAGGCACAGGGCAACGAAGCCTGCAAAGGCGATCAGTGCGTTACCCAGCATCAGCTCGCCCCCACCGTTTCAATGCTCGGCTTTTTTGTCGCACGCGCGGCGCGCTTGGCTACGGGCGTGGGGCTGGCCAGCATCTTGCGGGCCAGCCAGGCCAGAAACAGGCCGGTCCCCAGGGCTGTCAGATCGAAGCCGGCCATGGCCCAGTCACCCTCCAGTACCGAATGGTTCAAGCCCCGGTCAGTCGTCAGGCCATTGAGCAACGGCAGCAGGGCGAAGGCCAGCGCACCCAGCGCCAGTTGCTCGCCCCAGGCCTTGCGCCCGCTACGCAGCACGGCGTGCACCAGCGACAAGCCCCAGACGATGAAGAAAGCATTCACTTCCCAGTCAGCCCGGCCTTCGACAGCCAAGGGCACCAGGCGGTTGGCCCAGAAGAAGCCCGCCACCGCCAGCAACAAGCCACTCATGCTGGCAATATTGAGCACCTCGACCAAACGCAGCTCACCTGGCATATGCCCGTTCCTGGCGTGCTTGAGCTGGCGCTTGCCCAGCCACATCACCAACCCGGTACCAATCACTGCAGTACCGGCCACGCCAAAGAAGAAATACAGCCAGCGCAGCCAAGGCCCGGCGAAGTTACCCATGTGCAGCCCGGCGAAACTGAAGGCGGTCATCATTACTCCGCTCTCTGGCTTGCCCTGGCTCAACAGCGCACCACTGGCCCCATCGAATGTCCAGTTGGCACTACGCCGATAGGCCACGTGGTCGGCTGCCGATTGGGTGAAGGTGACGCGGGCATTGCTGTCGCCCGGGTTCTGCACCTGGATGTTGCCGACACGCGCCCCCGGCTGCAGCTCCTGCACCTTGGCGTACAGGCTCGGCAGCGCTACCAGCGGCGTGGCCACCTGGGCCGCCTTGGGCGCATCGTTGCGGCCAAACAGGTCGTTGAAGTACTTGTCGGTGTCATTGCCGTAGCTGGCCATGATGCCCGCCGGCATCACCATGTACATGAACAGCACCAGGCTGCTGTAGCTGATCATCAGGTGGAACGGCAGCACCAGCACGCCGATGGCGTTGTGCCCGTCCAGCCAGGAACGCTGCCCCTTGCCAGGGCGGAAGGTGAAAAACTCCTTGAAGATCTTCTTGTGGGTAATGATGCCGGTGACCAACCCCAGCAGCATGATGAAAGCGCAGAACGTCGAGAGCCAACGGCCAACCGGGTAAGGCATCTGAAGCTGGAAGTGAAAGCGGTAGAAGAACTCACCACCGCGGCTGTCACGTGCTGCCACCGGCTGGCCGGTCTGGGTATCGAGGGTTTTTCTGACAAAGCCACGTGGGCCGCCGCTGGGGTCGCGGTAGCCCACACTCAAGGCGGCCTCCCGTTCGTTCGGCAGGCGAATGAACCAGGTACGCGAATGCCCTGCATTGTCCTGCAGGTAACGTTGAGCGACAGCCAGGCTATTGATCGGGTCCAGGGCATGGCTGCGCACTTCAGGCTGCGACCAATGAGTGATTTCTTCCTTGAAGTACGACAGCGTGCCGGTCAGGAAGATGGCGAACAACAGCCAGCCGAAGATCAGGCCAGTCCAGGTGTGCAGCCAGGCCATGGCCTGGCGGAAGCCTTCTTTCATGCGTTCTTCATCCAGTAGGCAACGCCGCTGATCAGGCCCAGCAGCAGGCTTGGCGCCAATACGCCCAACCAGGCGCGACAGGCGCTGCGGCAGGCAAAACACCAGATAAACGCCAGCAGGTAGAAGACGAATGACAGCAGCAGGCCGGTGAGCGTGGCATCGACCTTTGGCAGTGGGGCCAGCAAGGCAATACAGACGCTCGCGAGGGACGCCAGCAGGTAGCCACCCAGCAACGCGGCAAGGCTACGGGAGGTCACGGCCAGGCGATAGCTGAGGGGAAGGCCGGCGGTTTTGCGCGTCATGGCGGGGTCCGGGCGTTTTAAAGGCTGCAATAATAATGATTTCAATTCTCATAAGCAAAGCCCAGAATCCTCTCCCCGTTTGGCCACGATAGCGGCACGTCGCAGCCCGCCAATCTGCAACAAGAAATTTATTTTCCAAAAGGGCTTGAATTCGTCTCGCGCTTGCCTGACCTTAGAGTCAAGAGGCGCAGAAATTCCAAGGGTCTCAAGGACCTGAGCGCGTCTCCATGCGAGCAAGCTGAATAAGGATTGAATCATGCAAATCCAGGTCAACAGCAGCAACGATTTCGACGGTAACGCCCGGCTCGACCAGTGGGTCCGCAGCACACTGCAGAACTCGCTGGAACGTTACGAAGAAGACCTCACCCGCATCGAGGTTCACCTGCGCGACGAGAACGGCGTCAAGCCCGGACCGCATGACAAACGCTGCCAGATGGAGGCTCGCCCGAAAGGCCACCAACCGATTTCCGTGACCCACACCGCCACTTCGCTGGACCAGGCAGTCGACGGTGCCGCCACCAAGCTCAATCACGCGCTGGAACACTTCTACGGCAAGCTGCGCAGCAAGCGCGGCGTCTTGGAACTGAGTGACCCGGACGCCTGATCGCACCAATGAAAACGCCCGGCCAAGTGCCGGGCGTTTTCATTCAAGGCCTCCCTCAATTCACTATCCTCAGCTTGGGTACGGGGAACAGGTTCTCCAGTGTATTCAGCAAGCGCGCGTGATAAAGCGGCTTGCGGAAAAAATCCACCACCTGCAAGTGCAGTAATTCGCTGACGTCATCCAGCTCAGCCTGCCCGGACACGACAATCACTGGCAGGTGCTGGCGGGCCGTATGGTCGCGCATGCGCCTGATCAAACCGATACCACTTTCCTCCGGCATACGCAGGTCGGTGATGACCAGAGCAACGTCCGGATGACGGGTAAGTTGTTGCAAGGCAGCTTTTGCCGATGTCGCGGTCAAGCAAGCGAAGCCTTCGTTCTCGAGAAGTTCGGTCAGCTCCAGCAAAGCGTCCTGCTCGTCATCCACCAAGAGGATCTGCTGGCGCGGGAAAGCGTTCGAGTTCGACATGGCGTTGGCTCCTGCTCACCGGTCAAAGGGCATCTTTGATCGTGGTGAAGGTGGTGTTGACGGCCGTGGAGATGTCCCCGACGAAGGCGGCAAGCACCACTGCGACCATCGTCGCGATGACCGCATATTCGATACCGGACGCACCGTCCTTGCGATGCAGGAAGTTCATGCAGTGCAGAATGAACAGTTTCATGTCTCAGCTCCTTGCGGCACATGCCGGCGATTGCGATATCAAAGTGACACCCATTTGCCATCAAAGAATTGCCAAGCTGAGGCGGACTGCAAATGTATTAAAGGATTAATTACAAAGTATTAGCTCAAGAGGATTAACACCCGCAAAATTGCTAACTGTCTGTATTGCCTCGACTTAATCACACGCCCCCCAAAAAAAACCTCTCACGCATGGCAAATGGCGATGACTGCGCTACCGTTCTATAGCGAAATGATGACTTTTTGACATCAGTCGATGCGTGCAGGGAGGCCGAGATGAGCAGTCGCTTGACCCTATGCCTGGCTGCGTTCTTCCTGCTGGCAGCACTGTTGGCAGGCTACTGGGGTGTGGTGCTGAGCCGCCCTGCGACTGCGCCCGCACCGGCTACCCCTACGCCCCAACAACCGATTGCAGCCATCGCCCCACCGCCCACCACCCCACCGGAGCCACCGCGTACTGCCGTTGTCGTACTGCGCAAGGCTTTGCCAGCCAATACGCCGGTCACTCAAGACGATGTGCTGATCGAACGCCTGCAGGTTGCCCCCGCAGGGGCCTACCAGCAAACCGCGCAGGTAATCGGGCGCACCAGCGCCAGGCCGCTTGCAGCAGGCACCTGGCTGGATGAGTTCAGCTTCCAACCCGGCGGGCCGCTAGCGCGGATGATCCGCACCAGCGAGCGGGCCGTGGCAGTCGGAGTGGACGAAGTGGTCGGCGCCGCCGGCCAACTGCGCCCGGGCGACTACGTAGACGTATTGCTGTTCCTGCGTGAAGAGCCGAACAACCCGCAATCCTCCGCCCAGGTGGTGCTGCCGGCCTTGCGCGTACTCAGTGTTGGCGAGCAGACGGGCCTGGCCAACGACGGCCGCCCGGCGCAGACCGCCGAAGAGCAAAAGGCCCGGCGCGAACAAGCCAGCCTGAGCCATGGCATGGGGACGCGCACCGTGGCGCTGGCAGTGCCCGAGGCCTTGGTCAGCCGTTTGATGCTGGCTGCCCAGGCCGGTACGTTGCGCCTGGCCGTGCGCAGTGCCGATGAACAACGCCTGGCGCGGTACTGGAACGAACCCGATGCCAAACCGCAGGTCGACGCCGCCAACCGCGAACTCTACCGTTTCAGCCAGCTATCCCAGTCGCCGGTGGCCAACGCTGCCAGCCTGGCGACCAGTAAACCCAAACCCGCCATGCACATCATCCGTGGCGCACAGGCTGACGATACGAATAAAAACCCCTGACCTGGCAAGGATGCAGCGATGCGTAGTTCCTTTTTGAGACAAGCATGTTGTACCGGGCTGCTGGCCGTGCTGTTGCCCCAGGCCCAGGCATCCGGCAAAGCCTGCGAGGCGTTCAATCAACTGCCCTCGGTCATCGAGATAGACCAGGGCCTGCAGCAGGAACTGCGCCTGCCACTGGCGATCAGCCGGGTTGCCGTAGGCGAACCCAAGGTGGCTGATGTGCAGGCCAGCGGAGAGCGCGGCGTGGTGATCACCGCGGTGGGCCAGGGCAATACCACCCTGATGCTGTGGACAGCATGCGCCCCGTCACCGCACCGTGCCATGGTGTTCGTCAAAGGCCGGGCCAGTGCCGACATGGCGCAAGACAGCTTTTTGCCGTCGCAGGATGCGCAACTGATCAGCCAGGTGCAGGCCGACATCCGTTTCGTGGAAGTACGCCGCACCAAATACAAGGAGGCCGGTGCACGGCTGTTCTTCAAGGGGTCGAACAACAGCCTGATCGGCTCGCCGGGTACCGTACCCGGCACTTCCGTCACCCCCGGTTCGGTCCCGATCGCAACCCCATCTATCCCCCTCGACGACACCGTCTTCAACATCGTCTGGGGCGGCGGCAGCAGCCGCTTCCTGGCCATGATCAACGCTCTGGAAAACAGCGGCTTCGCTTATACCCTGGCGCGCCCGAGCCTGACCGTGCTCAGCGGCCAGACAGCAAGCTTCCTGGCAGGCGGTGAAATTCCGATCCCGGTGCCCAGCGCAGGCAGCGACAACGTATCGATCGAATACAAAGAGTTCGGCGTACGTCTGGCGCTGACACCAACCATCATTAGCCCAGGCAGGATCACACTCAAGGTGGCGCCAGAGGTCAGCGAACTGGACTACAACAACGTGGTAACCATCGCCGGCACACAGGTGCCGGGTTTGACGGTAAGGCGCACCGACACCAGCATTGCCCTGGCCGATGGCGAAAGTTTCATCATCAGCGGCCTGGTCAGCAACAACACGCGTTCCGCAGTAGACCGGCTACCCGGCCTGGGCAGCCTGCCGATACTGGGTGCGTTCTTCCGCAACTCGGCCATGCGCCGCGAAGAAACCGAACTGCTGATGATCGTCACTCCACACCTGGTCCAGCCCCTGGCGGCCAACGCACGGCTGCCAGAACTGCCGGGCGAGAACCTGCGCAACTACGACCCCAGCTGGGGGCGCCTGTTTTTCCTCGAGAACGGCAACTTCGATGGCAAGGGCGGATTATCCCAATGAACGAGAGCCTGAACCCCACCTTCCTCGCCATCACCCGCAACGAAGAGGACCTCCACTGGCTACAGGGCGCACTGGCGCCGCAAGGCCAGGTAATCGGGGCCAGTGCCGGCAGCCTCGACGAGTTGCTGGCACTGGTCAATGCCACCTACAGCAACCTGATGTTCATCGGCCTGGACCGCGAACAGCTGGTCAGCCAGTGCGCCTTGATCGAGGGGGTGCTGGAGGCCAGGCCGATGTTGGCAATCGTCGCCCTCGGCGATGGCATGGACAACCAACTGGTGCTGCATGCCATGCGCGCAGGCGCCCGCGACTTCGTCGCCTATGGCTCACGCGCCAGCGAGGTGGCCGGGCTGGTGCGGCGCCTGGGCAAGCGCATGCCGACGGTGGCCAGCAACCCCAGCCTTGGCGGGCTTACGGTGCTGTTCGGCATACAAGCCAATGCGGACGGGGCATTGCTCACCACCCACCTGGCTCGCGTGGTGCAGGAAAGCGGCCAGCAAACCCTGCTGCTGGACCTGGGCCTGCCGCGTGGCGACAGCCTGGCGCTACTCGGCCTGGAGGCTTCGTTCTTCTTCGGCGACGCCCTGCGCCACTTGCGCCGCCTCGACACCACACTGATCGACAGCGCATTCACGCGTGACAAGAAGGGCTTGCGCCTGCTGACCTACGCCGAGGCCGATGAACCGCTGCAACAAACCAGCGCCGCCGAGCTGTACATGCTGCTGAGCGCTTTGCGCCAGCACTTCCAGCACATTGTCGTGAACCTGACCGGGCATGCCGACAGCGAGGCCCTGCGCACGTTGGTGAGCCATTGCGACAAACTGATTGTCTACACCGACCAGAATATCCTCGACTGCCGGCGCAACCTTGAAGTGCTCGACCTGTGGCGTGACAACGGCATGAAGCTGGAACACGCCAGCTTGCTGGTCGACCGCTACCTGGGCAACGTTGCCCCCGACGCCGACACCCTGGCCAAACGTTACGGGCTGCCCTTGCTCAAGGCCATCCCTTGTAGCCCCGAAGTACGCCTGAACGTGAAAAACCAGGGCCTGAGCCTGTTCGAACTGGCCCCGCGTGAAAGCCTCACTCAAGCCCTGCGCAGCCTGGGTGAGCGCCTGGCACGGCGCTCGGAAAACCTCGCACCACCAGGCTTCACCTGGCTGCGTCGGCTTTGGGGCAACAAATGAGCAATGACCAACCCTTTGGTGGCCAGCAACACGCCTCGGGCGACCCCTACGCGCTAAAGCGTGCCCTGCACCGCTTTGCCATCGACGCCATCGAGGACAGCGGCCGCAACCTGCTGGAAGGCGCGCGGCCAGCGCTGACCCAGTTCGTGCTGGAGCAGGTGGGCGATTACGTCGCGCGCCTGCACCTGGCCATGTCGCGCTACGAAATGGAGCGCCTGGCCGAGGAGCTGGTGGATGAGCTGACCGGTTTCGGCCCGCTGGAAGTGTTGCTGCGTGACCCCACCGTCACGGAAATCCTGGTCAACGGCCCCCACCGGGTGTTCGTGGAGCGGGCGGGCCTGCTGCAACAGACCGACCTGCGCTTTATCGACGCTCACCATGTGGAACGGGTGATGCAGCGCATCCTCGCACCGCTCGGCCGACGCCTGGACGAATCCTCGCCAATGGTCGACGCGCGCATGCCCGACGGCAGCCGGGTGAATGCGATCATCCCACCTGTGGCATTGGACGGCCCGTGCCTGTCGATCCGCAAGTTCCGCCAGGACATGCTCAAGAGTGCCGACCTGCTGGCCACCCGCGCCATCGACCAGGCCATCTTCGACTTCTTCGAGCGCGCCGTGGGCAAACGTTGCAACATCCTGGTCAGTGGCGGTACCGGCACCGGCAAGACCACCCTGCTGAACATCCTCAGCCAGATGATCGCGCCCCGCGAACGCCTGGTGACCATCGAAGACGTCGCCGAACTGCAACTGCACCACCCCCATGTGGTGCGCCTGGAAACTCGCCCGCCGAATGCCGAAGGGCATGGCGAAATCAAGGCCAGCGAACTGATCCGCAACGCCCTGCGCATGCGCCCCGACCGCATCATTCTGGGCGAAATCCGCGGCAGCGAAGTGCTCGACGTGCTCACGGCGATGAACACCGGCCACGATGGTTCGATGAGCACGGTGCACGCCAACTCCGCGCAGGATGCGCTGCTGCGCCTGGAAACCCTGGTCGGCCTGAGCGGTCGGCAGATTGCCGAAAAGACCTTGCGGCAAATGGTCTGCGCGGCGCTGGATGTGGTGATCCAGCTGACCCGCCTGCCCGATGGTCGACGTTGCGTCAGCGAGGTGCTGGAAGTGATCGGCGTGCGCGATGAGGTGTACGTGACCAACACCCTGTTCCGCCTCGATCGGCGCGGCGGCGATACCTTTCTGCGCGAAGCACCTAACCCGGCGGGCAGCAAGCTGCGCGCAGAGGGCGTGCTGTGACCGGCCCCCTGCTGCTGGCGCTGTCCCCGCTGTTGATGGGCGTCGCCCTGCTGCTGTTGCGCCGCGGCCTGTACAAGCGGCAAGAAGAGCGCATCCTGCAACGCCTGGGGCGGGCGTTCAGCATCGTGCGCAATGGCACCGCCCGGCGCGAATGGCTCGACGCGCTGCTGCAGCGCGCTGGCTTGGGGGCTGGCGACATCGAGCCACAGCGCTGGTTGCTGGCGTGGCTGGGCGTGGTGGTGCTGGCGCTGATCACCGCCGGCTGGGTGGCCGCCTTGATGCTGCTGGTCGGCCTGCCAACCCTTGCGTACCTGATCCTGAGCTGGCAAAGCCGCCGGCAGATGCGGCAAATCGTCGACCAGTTGCCTAGCCTGCTGGACTACAGCGTGCGCAGCCTCAAGGCCGGCCGCACGCTCAATGATGCAGTGCTGGGCGGTATCGACAGTAGCCGCGATCCCCTGCGCTCAGCCATGGCGCGTGTGCGTCGCAACGTACAGTTGGGCGTGACGCTGGAGGATGCTGTGAGCGAGCTGGCCGAACTGCACAAACAGGACGAACTGCGGCTGTTCGCCCTCGGCTTGCGCATCAACCAGCGCTACGGCGGCAATGCCAGCGAGCTGATGGAAAACCTGATCAAACTGATCCGCGAGCGGGAACAAGGGGCGCGTCAGCTCAAGGCGATGACCGGCGAAACCCGCATCACCGCAATCATTCTAGGCTCGTTGCCGCTGGCGATGGTCGGTTACTTCCTGATGGCCAACCCGCATTACCTGCTGACCATGTGGCGGGACAGCAGCGGCCAGATGATGCTGTTGCTGGCCTTTGCCCTGCAGGTGCTCGGCTGCCTGGTGCTGTGGCGAATGATGAGGAGCCTGTGACCATGGCCTTGCTGATCTGCACTTTGTGCCTGTTCATCGCTGCCTGCCTGTTTGGCCTGCAGGCTGTTCGCCAATGGCGCGCACGAGTACTGGTGGCCCGACGGCTGCAAGGGCGGCTGACCCGCGACGAGCGCCTGGGGGACTGGTTGCACTGGCTGGGCAGCAGCCCGTGGGGGCAGCGCCTACAGAGATTTGACGGCGAAAGCCAGGCCCTGCTCGAACGTATCGGCTGGCGCCGCAGCCGCCAGCGTGCCCTGTTTGCCGCTGTTCAGCTGGGCCTGCCGCTGCTGGCCGTGGCAATGACGCTGCTGCTGCAACAGGTGTTCAAGGGCAGCGCCGCAGCCGGCTGGCTGGTCTGGCCATCGTGCGCGCTGGGCGTAGGTTACCTGCTGCCCAAGCGACTGCTGGCCGTGGCTGCGGCACGTCGCCAGCAGCGCATTGCAGAAGAAGTCAGCCTGCTGATCCCCTTGCTGCGGATTTTATTCGAGACCGGCCTGGCCGTTGAACAGGCACTGCGCGTGCTGAGCCAGGAAGGCCGGACGCTGATCCCGCACACCAGCGCAGAGTTGCGCCAAGTGCTGCAGCGGGTGGACTCAGGCATGGCGCTGGGCCCGGAGCTGGAAAAGGTCGCCCAGTTGCTGGCTGTGGATGAGTTCACCGATACCTGCGTGATCCTGCGCCAGTTGCTGACACAGGGCAGTGGCGCGATGAAGTCGTTGCAGGCACTGAAGGCGCTGCTCGACGACCGTCGCCTGACCCGCCTGCAAGAACGGGTGTCGATGATGTCGGCAAAGATGTCGGCAGTGATGATGGTGTTCCTGTTCCCGGCCTTGCTCATTGTCCTTGCCGGCCCGGGTTTCTCTGCATTGGCGCGGGCGTTAAGCCCATGAGGACTGATTGATGAAGACAATCCTGTTGTGCGCAAGCCTGGTGTTGTTGACCGGATGCGCCGGGCAGCAGCCGGAAGGCCTGCGCCAGTTGTTCGCTACCGCCAGTTGCAGCAAGCCAGACGCCGACCAGCAACTGTCACTGAACCTGGCAGACGAAATGCTCAACGACGGGCGCCCGCACGCCAGCCTTGCCCACTTGCAGCAACTGCCGGACACCTTCGAACAGGTTCGCCTGCGCAAGGCCAAAGTGTCACGGCTGCTTGGCCTCGGCGAAGCCGAGCCCTTGTACCGCAGCCTGCTTGGCGGTTGCCTGGCCGCCGAAGGCGAACATGGCCTGGGCCAATTGGCCTCAGCCCGGGGCGACGACGTCCAGGCCCTGCAGCACCTGCAACGCGCAGTACGGCTTGCGCCTACCGACGAACGGGTGCGCAACGACCTTGGCGTGGTCTTGATGAACCTGGGGCGCTATGAGCAAGCTCGCTTCGAGTTGCTGACGGCCATTGAACTGAAGGACGACAACACGCTGCCTGCGGTCAACCTGGTGACCTTGGCGCTGGTGCAGGACAACTGGCAACAGGCCACCGACCTGGTATACCGGCTGCAGCTCAAAGCTGGGCAGTTTGCCGAAGCCCAGGCGCGGGCCAGCAAGATCAAGGCCGGCGGCCGAGGCCCGATCGCGTCGACCAGGGCCCAGGACATGATGGTCAATTGATACGCGGAGGTGATCATGATCAGGTATGTGATGGTACTGGCCTGCTGCGTTGGCAGCGCGACGTTACTGGCCGAGGAAAACCCGCACCATCCCCCTCTGGACGAGACGGCGACCGAACGGCTGCTGCGCTTGCAGTCCAGCGGTGAGCAGGCATCCAGGCACCTGCAGGTGCAAACCGCGCGGGAGCGTGACCAGTCCATGCAGCGCTGGCTGGATACCTACAAGTACGAAATCCCCGACTTCTACCGCTGGACAAAGATGGCAGAGCGAAACAACTGACTCGCTGACTTAGCGGGGGCTCTGTGGGCTGGGCAATCGCCTACAGATTCTTTGCATACCTTGAAGATGTTTAGCCAACCCAGGCCAGCGAAACGGCAAAGCCTGCCAGCAAGCAAGGCGCAAACGGCCTTTTCTCCCCTGGCTGGCGTGACCTGCGCCGTACCATTTGCCATACAACCATTGCCACACCAGCGCCAATGAACGTGCCGAGTACGTGGTCCAGGCTGGTGGCCAGGGCAAGCGCGCCGAGCAGCTTGACGTCGCCAGCCCCGAACTGGCCGAGCATGTAGCCGGGCAGCGTCAGTAGCAGGACGATGACGAAAGCAAGCGCTGCATCGCTGCCCTGAGCACCTAGCCAACTGTGCCCGGTGGCCAGCAACCAGGCCAGCGCACAGGCAGCAACCCCCAGCGTCAGGACATTGGAAATCTGCCGCTCCCAGGCATCCTGCCCAGCGCACAAGACCAGCCAGACAAGCACTGCAAGGCTATGCATAGGCAAATGGCCATCCCTGTTCGACGATCGGTTCTATGCTGTTACTCAGGATTCATGGTCAGGGTAGACGCAATCATGAAAGCAGGCCCGGCAAAACGGCAAAAAGGCGCAGCGGCCATTGAGTTCGCGGCCGTATTCATGATCTTTTTCGCGGTGTTCTACGGCCTGGTCAGCTACACCCTGCCCATGCTAATGCTGCAGTCATTCAACCAGGCCAGCGCCGAAGCCGTGCGCCGCTGCGTGGCCCTGGACCCGGACAGCGCCAGCTACAGCGCCGATGTGCAGACCCTGGCCCACCAGGTCATCAGCCAACAGTTGCAGTGGATGCCCGCCGCGTTCGACTTCCAGCCCGCCAGTGATACCGAGGTGACCCTGGGCGCCGACAAATTGCTGACCGTGACCATCAACTACCCCAAAACGAAACTGAACAACGTGCTGCCTATGCTGGTACTGCCGCTGATCGGTGAGGTGCCGCGCCTGCCCGATCGCCTAAGGGCCGAAGCGAGCTTGCAGCTATGAGCGGCTTGTTCGATCGCTGGCTGGGTGACCAGGCCACCGCGCAGGTAGCGCCCACCCCGCAAGCGGTGGGGCTGCAACTCTGGCTGGATGACCTTGGGCATGTGTTGCGCCTGGCCGGTCCCCTGCGCACGGTGCTGCCTGCGAGTTCGCACAGTGCCCCCCGTGTGCATGACTACCTGCAACGGCACAGCTGGCTGGTACTTGAAGGCCCCCCTGCCGACTGGCAGGGGCAACCGCTGGACCTTGACTTCACGACCGTGCACGGCCCTGCCCTGCACACCCGCGGCTGGCTCCAGCGGCAGGGCGACGGCTGGCTGCTGCAGCTGTTCGATATCGGTGACCTGCTGGGGGAACTCGAGCAACAAGACCATCGCCTGACGCAACAGGCGCTGGCAGCGGCGCTTGGCCGCGCCCTACGTGACTGCGACGAAGAACGTCTGATGCTGACGGCCACCGAACAACTGAAGCGCCTGGCCGAGCACTGGCATGCCGGCTCCCTGCGCCTGATGCTGGCGGGCGATTGCGGCTGGTACACCTACACATGCAGCGACAACGACTGGCCCTGGGCCGATGACGAGCGCTTGCGACCCTGGCTGCAAACGCTACCGCCACGGGGTCGAGAAGTGGCTGCTGGAAACTCGCTGTTGCAGCCATCATGTGCCGGCTTGCCATTGCTGGCCGTGCCCTACCTGCACGGCCATACCGTGCAGGCCTGGTTGCTGTGCGCAGGCGCGCAACGGCCACCGGCGAGCGAAACGGTCGCGGCCCTGCTGCAAGCGCTGATCGAACCCCTGCTCAGTCGCCTGCGCCAGCACCAGTTGCGGGAACGTTCACGCCACCTGGATGAACTGCAACAGCAACTGGGGGCAGGCTGGTGGTCATGGCCACTGCAAGGGCCGCTGCAGTTCGACCCGGCGCTGGCCTTGCGCCTGGGCATACCGGCTGAGGCCACCGCCGAGCAATGGTTGGGCCGGGTGCACCCGGCCGATCGTGAAGCCGCACGCATGGCGTGGGAACAACTGCGCGCAGGCATTGCTTTGAACCTGAACCTGCGCCTGCTGCCAGCCAACAGCCTGGCAAGCCCGCGCTGGCTACAGTGGGCAGGCCAGTTGCAAGGCCATCAGGTTCAGGGGTTTGTGCTCGATATCAGCGCGTTGAAGGATCAGGAACTGCAGGCCGGAGCCGCGCGCGCCCGGCTCGAAAACCTGATCGCCAGCTCGCCCGCGGTGATTTACATCCAGCGC
This sequence comes from Pseudomonas sp. FYR_5, assembly GCF_043106315.1. Lineage (NCBI taxonomy): Bacteria > Pseudomonadati > Pseudomonadota > Gammaproteobacteria > Pseudomonadales > Pseudomonadaceae > Pseudomonas > Pseudomonas sp. FYR_5. Next base: position 19,631 of record NZ_JBICMK010000092.1, read on the forward strand.
TATGCCGAAGGTGCACTGCACAGTGAATTTTTCAGCGCCAGCCTGATGCCATTGCTGGGCTGGCCCAGAGACAGTGACCTGGCGCGCCACCCTGCTCAGGCAGTGCATCCCGACGACCACCCGACGTGGCTCGAACGCACCCGCACCCTGCTGCGCGATGGCCAGGTGCGCAGCCGCTACCGCCTGCGCGATCACCTTGGCGCCTACCACTGGATACTGGACGAAGCCCGCCTGCTGCGTGACGACCTGGGCCAGCCTGTGGAGGCTGTGGGGCTGTGGCTGGACGTCAGCGAATTGACCGAAACGGCCGAGCGGGTGCGCCAAAGCGAAGAGCGCTACCGGGTGCTGGTAGAAGACTCGCCGGCCATGATCTGTCGCTATCGCCCAGACCTTGAGCTGCTGTTTGGCAACCACCCGCTTGCCGAACAGCTGGAATGCACGCCGCAACAATTGACGGGCATGAACCTCGGTCAGTGGCTGTCCGACAGCCAGCGAGCGGCCTTCCTCCAACGCCTCTCGATGTTGACGCCGACCCAGCCGTTGGCCAGTGCTGAAATCTGCCTGCAATTGCCCGGGCGCCGAACATCCTGGTGGGTGTGGGCCGAGCGTGGCCTGTTCGATGAGCACGGGCAGTTGCAGGAAGTGCAGGCGGTGGGACGCGACAACACAGCAGTACGCCACAGCCAGCAACAACTGCTACAAGGGGCCAAGATGGCCACGCTGGGCGAATTGGCTACGGGCTTCGTGCATGAAATCAACCAGCCGTTGACTACCATGCGCCTTGCGCTGGTCAATACTCTCAAGCGCCTGGAAAGTGGCGTGGTCGATGCCGAGTATGTGGCGGGCAAACTGCAGCGGATCGATGCCCAGGTCGATCGTATTGCGCGCTTGGTCGAGCATCTGCGCACCTATGGGCGCCGGTCCGAGGTCGAACAGCAAGTGTTCGCCGCCTGGGTAGCGGTGCAGGGTGCGCTGGGGTTGCTGGCTGAGGGGTTGGGCAGCAAAGGTGTAGCCTTGCATATCGAAGAGCCAGACCTGTGTCCGGAAGTACTGGGCCATGAGGACCAGCTCGAACAGGTCCTGATCAACCTGCTGGTCAATGCCCGTGACGCGCTGCTCGAACGGCGGGTTGCCAGGCCGCGGATCAGCGTGAGCCAGCGCGTCGAGGAAGGGCACCTGTGCCTGGTGGTGGAAGACAACGGCGGCGGCATCGAGCCACGCCTGCTCGAACGCATCTTCGAACCATTCTTTACCACCAAGGCCGCCGGAGCGGGCACCGGCTTAGGCTTGTCGGTAAGCCACAGTATCGTCGAGGCCATGGGCGGCAGGCTGGAAGCACACAACAGCAACGAAGGTGCGTGCTTCCAGGTTTGGTTGCCCGTCTACAGCGCCAACTGAGCACGGCCGCCGGAGCAACTGAGGTTGGCCCCGACCTCGGCATTGACCAGGTCTATGCCGAGGACCTTGAGTAACACATTGACCAAGGGGTCGAGCAACGGGCTGAGCAGATTTTTGATCAGGGGTTCGACGATGCCTTTGACGCCGCCAAGGACGTTGCCGACGATTACCAGTACTTCGCCGAGGCCACTGTTGGCAGTGGGCTTGTAGGCTTCCAGCTGTATTCCCAGCAGCGTGTCGGTGAGGCTGCCGACAACGTTGTTGTTGGCGGGTTGCATGCTCTGGTAAGCCGAGGGAAGGCCAATGTTCGGTGGCGTGCTGTTGGGGGCCTGGAATACCAGCGGGCGTTCGACCGCTCCGCTGCCCAGCACCGTGCTGTTGACGCGCAGGCCGAGACCGCCTGCGGCAAAAGGTATACGAGCCAGGCAAGTGCCGATACCCAAGATCTGGCTACAACGCTTGGTACCGATATCTACCAGCGGCAGCGGTTTGACCACAGTAGTGCCACCAGTGAAGAACGCATCCACCGACTCAAAACGCCCCACCGCCACCTTGGCGGCTGAACTCTGAGTCTGTGTCGTCAAACGCTTGGGTGAGCAACTGAAGGTTTCTGGCGATAACGGGTTGAGCCTCGTCGTCGCTTCTGCCACCTCAAGACCGATGTCCAGCGACAACTTATCCGGGACCAGGATTATATCGGTGACCGTACATGGCACGCCGACCAGGCATAGCACCGATTGCAATGTACTGGCGAGGTTCAGGCTGAGCAGATTGTTAAGCACACTGGTTATCGGCCCGACGAGGTCCAACACTGCATTGAGCAACCCAAGCACCGAGTTGAGCAAAGGCAAGTCCAACGAGATCATCGCCCGCACCTGAGCGGTATGCACCCGCAACTCATCTGTACGCGGGTCTCCCACCGCAGAAATCTGCTGGGGTTCGATCACCTTCAGCCGCACCCGACCATTGACCAGCCCCAGCACGTTGATTGGCAAGTCCACCGTTGCTGCACTTTCGCTGACCGCCAGCTGGATTACCCCCTGCACCAGTTGCAGCAACTGAATACTGGCATCCAGCCCGGCCTGCGCCGTGCCGTTCTGAATATCGAGCAAGTCCCCAAGTTGCAGCAGCGTACTGTTGCTGGCGCCCAGTGCCACCTTGCCCAGATTGGTTACCACATCTGCCGCCGCACCGCTCTGCTGCAGTACCTTTACCGCCGCTTGCAGCAACTGCGTAGCAGTGGCGTCGGCAGTGAGCAGTTGCTGATAGTCGCCTGCCTTGAGGTCAAGTTCGACGGCCAGTTGGTCAAGGTAGCTGAGCAGATTCAGCTGAGTACTGGCGATGCCTTGCCAGCCGGCCACATCAAGCTGAACCGCACCGCCCAGTGCGCTGAGCAGTGCATTTAGCAGAACCGACTGCCGCGAGTCGACGGTCGCCAGCGTGGTACGAATACTCAACATAGCCTGCGGCGGCAGGGGCGACGATGCCACCGCATGTGCATGCAAGGTTGTGGTCAACGGCAATCCACTGCCCTGCGCCAACGTGTAGACCCCCGCAGCAACACTGGTGGGCACCGTGTTGCTCACATCCACCCGGATGGCTTCATTGCGATCGTTGTCACTGGTGAAGGTACGCAAGCTGTTGGCGCCGGTCTGCAGGTACCCGCAACTGGCCGTGAGCGGGTTGCTGGCCGCATGGCCGTTGCGTGTGGCGGCAGTCCGGGCAATCACGGTGGCTTGGGGACCGCTGCCGGTACACACGGCAAACTGGCCTGCCGCCTCCAGCGCCGACATGTCGGCAATGCGCTGCAGCTTGCGCTGCTCAAGAAAAAGCCGGCCGCTGTCGATCACCACCAGCATGAACAACAAGGCCAGGCCCAAGGTAACCACCGCCATGAGGCCGATTGCGCCACGCTGGCGGGCTGCAGATGAGGGAACCACGGGCACTCCTTTGCCGGCCATTGGCCATGCGTCGCGGCTGCGATTCCAGGAGTGTAGTTGCGATAATGGCCAATTGCCTGCCAGGAACCAACCTGATGGTGGCCGGTCAACTTCAGCAGATACCTTTTTACAGGCACCCAGCCATGAACAACCCTTTCGACCGAATCAGTGCTGCATTCGCCCCCGAATACCGGGTCAACCTGAGCATTACCAACCTTGACGGCAGCATCATGCTAACCCTGTCCGACGACGCCGGCGTGGTCGCCAAGCGCCTCATCACCCAGGCCCAACGCAACGACCCGGTGCGCCTGCAACGGGTGATCGACAGCATCCGCCTGGGCCTTGCGATCGAACTCGGCCAGAACCCCATGCAAGTGCTGGCCGCGCTGACCCGTGACGTCCGTCACGAGCCGCGCCATTCCGTTGCCAACTGAGGGCTACTTGCCCTCCTCCACTGCCTTGCCGTTGGCGTCCAGCACCTTGGTCGAGGGGTAGCGGTACGAGGCGTAGCGCACCACCAGGATCGAGAACGCCAGCAGCAGGATGCCGCCGCACAGGTACAGCAGCCCTTCGTCCGGTGCCTTGTGGTGCGAAACATCGCCGATCAGCAGGCGAGTGAGCGCGGTGATTGCCACGTACAGCAGGAAGCGGATCGGCATGTGGTTGGTCTTGAAGTAGATCCCCACCATCGCCCCCAGCTCCAGGTAGATGAACAACAGCAGGATGTCATCGACACTGATCCCGCCCTTGCCCAGCATGTCCAGGAACGTCACCACCGCCGCGTAGGCGGTGATCGCGCCAATGCCGAACAGCGCCAGGTAATGGAACGCCTCGACGCAAAGGTTGCCCAGCGAGTCGGCCGAGCCGTGCAGGCCCTTGCGCAGTTTTTCTGCCCATTTGATGTTCACGATGTTCCATTCCCCGATACGTCTTTAAGGATGATGCGTCGCTGATGTGACGCTTGTGCCATGCAGTTAAAGGGCCAAGCCCCTGTCTTGGAAGGCGACCGATTGCCGCAAGGCACCTTGAGGCATGGTCCATTGCAGAAATGTACGGCCGTGCTTGGGGAAAAATCAGATTTAGCCCCTTCCTTGTAGGGCATTTCCCAAAGATACTCCCTGCCATTGTGGCGTTCGGGCATGCGCACTAGTCTGGGGTCGTCGCTGCCAGTCAGCGATCGGCTTTGACAGGCCGCCCTGAACTAACCACATGGCTTTGCCTTTATGGCAGCTGTCATGGGGCACCTCGTGTGCGCCGGCTTTTGGTTCTGTTCACCGGTCTGTCAACCCATGTACAGCTGCCGCCTCATTGTTTGACAGCAGGAGGTGGTGGCCCCAACTTTGAACAGGCCTTCACCATGCTGAAAGTAGTTCCCGATCCACCCCATAACCTCCATTCCCTCGAAGACACCCTGATCCAGGCCACCGACTACGCGTTGTGCGCAGCTACCGTGGTGCATCAGGCGTTGCTGCTTCAGCCCAAGTCACCGGTTTCGATCCTGATGATGACCTCGATGCATGAGCTGGAGGCGCTGCGGGCTCTGCTTGAGTCGGCACTGGTTCAGGTGCAGATGCCCGCTGAGCCCAGGACTTCGCACTAAGGCTGGTTAATGCGCCGGGAGGTCGGCCTCTTCGCGGGCTCGCCCGCTCCCACAGGATCACCACAGCCTCAAGACTTGCACAGTACCTGTGGGAGCCTGGGGGAGCGGGCATGCCCGCGAAAGGGTCGGCCAGGCACTAGAGAAACTTCAGGGGATTGAACAATGACAACAGAAGACACCCAATTCACCGTCGGCAAGACCACTTTCTATCAAGGCGAAAACAGCACCCATCCACTGTTCCGCATCGAGCCCGGCATCCCCTGCAGGGACGCCCGCGAGCAGTCGTCGGAATTGATGGGCTATGTGCGTGAATTGACCATTACTGGCCTAATGGAGGAGAAACCCATGATGATCTGGGCCGCCCATTATCTGAGTGCCATGGCCAAGGCGCTGATGGATGATGCCGAGTTGGGTATGAAGCCGTGAGGATTTCGCTTCAGGTTGGATGAAGGCCTCTATGTGTTTGCCGCAGCAGTTTCAGCGCCTGTGAGATCGAGCGCCGCCCGCGCGGCGCTCGATCTACTACATCTACAGCGCATGTCTTGAGCCAGACTGCTCTCCTTGCGATCACGTGCCTGACGCAAAACCCAGCCGTTAACGCCCCCGTAGGAGCGGGTTCACCCGCGAATAGGCCGGACCTGCCGGCCAATATCCCCCGACCATTCACCGTCGCAGCCGCCACCGCATTCGCCCGGTCTATGCCACGCTACAATTTCTGCTTGCGAACCAACCAGCATTGCCATTACTGTATATAGATACAGTAAACCGCAACACAACCAGCAAAAAGGCATAGAGGTGATGAATGGCCGTCGAAGTGGTGTACCGCAGCAGCCGCGACCCGGAGCGCTTGTTCATGGATAAGGCCGAAGCAGACCGTCACGACAAAATGCTCGAACTGGCCGAGCGCCTGGCCGAGGTGCTGCACAAGGCGGTGCCGTCGCTGACCGAGCAGCAGGTCGAGGAAGCCGGTATCTACATGGCGAAGAACCGCGATGTGTTCGCCCGGGCGTTCAAAAGCCAGCCGGATGCGTTGTCCGAGTTGCTTGAGGATGCTGCTGCCGAGTGATCTGGAGGAGTGGGAGCGGGTTTACCCGCGAAGTGGCCCACAACGCCATCATCACCTTCAGCCATACAACAACCGTTCCGCCAACATCTGCGCCACCCTTGCCGGCGAACGCTTCTCCGCCTGCGCATGGCCAAACACTTCGGTCAACCGTGAAGGGATACGCGCCAGGTGCGCAGTAATTGTGCCCTGGTCTTCGCCACGGTGGGTGAGTGCCACATAGATCAGCCCACCGGCATTGATCACGTAGTCAGGTGCATACAATATGCCGCGCGACTCCAGCTGGTCTGCCACCTGCAAGGTAGTCAGCTGGTTGTTGGCCGCCCCCGCCACTGCCGCACAACGCAGTTGCATCACGCTCTGCCCGTTCAGTACCGGGCCCACGCCGCAGGGTGCAAAGATATCGCAAGGGGTACTGATCAACGCATCGTTGGTCACCGGTTTGGCATCGAACTGCTCCATCGCCAGCCGCACCCGCCCCGGGTCCAGGTCGCTGACCAGCAGTTCCGCGCCCACCGCATGCAATTGCTCCGCCAGTGCATAACCGACATTGCCCAACCCCTGCACCGCTACCCGCAAGCCTCTCAGGTCATCGCTGCCCAGCCGGAACGAGGTTGTGGCACGTATGCCCGCGAACACCCCCATCGCCGCATGTGGCGATGGGTCGCCCGACGCCGTAGTGCTGGTCACGTAGGGAGTACTGTGGGCAATGCAGTCCATGTCCAAGGTCGAGGTGCCACTGTCCACGGCAATGATGAAGCGGCCATGGAAGGTATCGATGAAGCGGCCAAAGGCCTCGAACAGCGCGGCGCGGTTTTCCACATGCGGGTTGCGCATGATCACTGCTTTGCCACCCCCCATCGGCAAGCCGGCCAGTGCTGCCTTGTAGCTCATGCCCTGGGCCAGGCGAATAGCGTCGGTCATGGCGCTTTCGTCATCGGCGTAAGGCAGGTAACGACACCCACCCATGGCAGGGCCCAACTGCTCACTGTGGATTGCCACAACGGCTTTCAGGCCCGTAGACGGGTCATTGAACAGGTGCAGTGACTGGGTACGGGTGCTTTGCATCAGCGCGAACATCGACCGGCTCCCCTACGAGGTGCTCCTTCCAGTATAGGCACGGCCTCGGCGTTGACGCCGCCGCCGGACCACTGGACGAAACCACGCGCCACGGCTAATACTCAAACGTGTGTGGAGATGCCCCATGAAGCCACGTCAAGCCTGCCTGGCCTGCCTGGAACGCGAGCCTGTCGACCTGCTGGAAGCCGCATTGTGGATTGCCGCCGAGCACGACCCTGGTGTCGAGCCCGCGGCCAGCCTTGCTGCGCTGCACGACCTGCAGCGCGAGATAAGCGCCAACCTGCCGATGCTGCCGCTGTGCGAACTGGCCCAGCCACTGCTGCGCCAGCTTAATGCGCTGGGCTTTCAGCAGGATGAATACCACCCCTTGCGCCCGCATGCAGCGATGATGGACAAGGTATTGCAGCGCCGCCGCGGCCAACCACTGACCCTGGCCATCCTCGCTTTGGAACTGGCCAGGCGCCTGTCCATACCGCTGGAGGGTGTGGGCTTCCCTGGCCATTTCCTGCTGCGCGTGCCGGGTGCAGACCACCTGCTCGACCCCTGCGGCGGCCGGCGCCTGTACCCCAGCGACTGCCGCGAGTTGCTGGCGCGCCAGTTCGGCCCGCACCAGGCGCTGACAGCAGAGCATCTGCGCAGCGCCAGCCCGCTGCAGATGCTGCAACGCCTGTCACGCAACCTGCGCCAACTGCACATCAGTAACGACAACCACCTGGCGGCGTTGATCGATGCAGAGCGGATCATGCAGTTGGGCCCGGTGCAGGTGAGCGACTATATGACCCGCGCCTCGCTCTACCATCATCTGGATTGCCCGCAGGCCGAGCGCTTCGACCTGGAGCATGCGTTGCTACTGACGGAAGACCCGGTCCAGCGCCTGAAGCTGTCCGAGCGAATCGGCAAGCTTCCGGCGGCGAACCGTTCACTTCACTGAGCCGGGCTGTCCGGCTGCCGGGCGGGATGGGCCATGGCGAACGCCGGGTGCGCGGCCGCCAGTGCGGCAACCCGCAGGATGCGTGGGAAGCTGTCGAGGTCGATGTTGAAGCGTTCGGCCGCGTACAACTGCGGGATCAGGTACACATCCGCCAGCCCTGGTGTGTCGCCAAAGCAGAAACCGTGATCGCCAATCAGTTGTTCCACTGCCGCAAGCCCCTGGGTGATCCAGTGGCCGATCCACTGGTTGACCTGCCCTTCGTCCTGACCGGCCTGGCGCAGCCGGTTGAGCACGCTGACGTTGTGTAGCGGGTGAATGTCGCATCCAATGATGGCCGCCACCCCCCGTACCTTGGCCCGTGCCTCGGCTGTGACCGGCAGCAACGCAGGCTGTGGATAAACCTCTTCCAGGTACTCGATGATCGCCGGCGACTGCACCAGCACCTCACCACCATCGGTGCGCAAGGCCGGTACGCGGCCCTGCGGGTTGACGGCTACATAGCCCTCACCGCGCTGCTCACCCTGCAGCAGGTTGACCGGCAGGGACTGGTAAGCCAGCCCCTTCAGCGCCAGGGCAATGCGCACCCGGTAGGACGAGGTGGAACGGTAATAGGTGTACAGCTCCATACCCCTGCCTCCTCAGTTGGCTGCGATGACCGTGCCGCGGCATTCGCCGAAACCGATGCTGGCCACGCCATCACGTGTGCAGCGGGCACGCAGGATGATTTCGTCGCCGTCTTCAAGGAATTTGCGCACCTCGCCGCTGGCCAGCTCGATCGGCAGTTTGCCGCCTTCGGTGATCTCCAGCAGGCTACCGAACGATCCCGGCGTGGCACCCGACAGCGTGCCCGAACCGAACAAGTCACCCGGCTGCAGCTGGCAGCCGTTGACGCTGTGGTGCGCCACCAGCTGTGCCACGGTCCAGTACATGCTGCGGGTGTTGCTCAAGGTCAGACGGTGCGGGGCAATGCCCTGTTCGCGCATGCGCTCGGTCAGCAGCAGCACTTCGAGTTCGATATCGAATGCACCGCTGGCCTGGTCGCGCTTGTCCAGCAGGTACGACAGTGGCTGCGGGTCGCCTTCCGGGCGGGCCGGCTGGGCGCAGCGGAACGGCTCCAATGCTTCGGCGGTGACAACCCAGGGCGAAATGGTGGTGATGAAGCTTTTGGACAGGAACGGCCCCAGTGGCTGGTATTCCCAAGCCTGGATATCGCGCGCCGACCAGTCGTTGAGCAGGCACAGGCCGGCTACGTGCTCGGCGGCATCGCCTACCGGAATTGCCTGGCCCATGTCATTGCCCTGGCCAATCCAGATACCCAGTTCCAGTTCGTAGTCCAGACGAGCGCAAGGGCCGAAGCTAGGCTCGGTGTGCCCGGCCGGCAGGGTCTGGCCCTTGGGCCGGCGCACGTCGGTGCCGGACGGGCGGATGGTGGAGGCGCGGCCGTGATAACCGATCGGCACGTACTTGTAGTTGGGCAGCAGTGGGTTGTCGGGACGGAACAGTTTGCCCACGTTCTTCGCATGCTCGATACCAACGTAGAAATCGGTGTAGTCACCGATCTGCGCTGGCACGTGCAGCTGGCAGTCGCTGGCCGGGAGCAGCGCCGGCTTCAGGGCTGCCTGGTGTTCGCTGTGCTCGCCCAGCAGCACCTGCAAACGCTCGCGCAGGGCTACGCGGGCGTTGCGGCCCAAAGCGAAGAATGCGTTCAGAGCCCCGCCGCGGGTGGCTTCAACGGCGGCCTTGGCCGCCCCGTCGAACAGGCCGGCGGCCAGCACCGCCTCCAGGTCGAGGATCGCGTCGCCGATGGCTACGCCACAGCGCCTGGCTTCACCCGGCCGGCTGAAGATGCCCAATGGCAGGTTCTGCAGGGGGAAGTCGCTGTGCCCGTTGGCGTGCTCGACCCAGCTACGGGCATTGGCAGAGTGGTTCATGGATTATCTCCGGTTCGGGTTGAAGGTGCTCGGCAAGGTTGCCCAGCAACTATCGTAGTCGGCCTGCAATTGCGGGCATTCAAGGGCTTGCAGGCTCGGGCGCAACACTTGGCTGGTCTCGAACATGAAGGCCATGGTGTTGTCGATCTTGTGCGGCGCCAGGTCAGCGGCAATGGCCTTCTCACAGGTTTCGGCGTCGGGGCCATGGGCACTCATCACCCCGTGCAACGAGGCACCACCCGGCAGGAAGCCCTCGGCCTTGGCGTCGTAGGCGCCATTGATCAGGCCCATGAACTCGTTCATCAGGTTGCGGTGGAACCATGGCGGACGGAAGGTGTTCTCGGCCACCATCCAGCGGGGCGGGAAAATCACGAAGTCCATGTTGGCCATGCCATGCACGCTGGTTGGCGAGGTGAGCACGGTGAAGATCGAGGGGTCCGGGTGGTCGAAGCTGACGGTGCCGATGGTGTTGAAGCGGCGCAGGTCATACTTGTACGGCACGTTGCTGCCATGCCAGGCCACAACGTCCAGTGGCGAGTGCTGCAGCTCGCAGGCCCAGTGCTCACCCAGGAACTTCTGTACCAGTTGCACCGGGCCTTCGGCTTCTTCGTAGTGGGCCACAGGCGTGAGGAAGTCGCGGGGGTTGGCCAGCCCGTTGCTGCCGATCGGGCCCAGGTCCGGCAGGCGCAGCGGCGCACCGTGGTTTTCCGCGATATAGCCACGGGCCTGGCCGTCGAGCAGTTCGACGCGGAACTTCATGCCACGTGGGATCACCGCAATTTCCAACGGTTCGACCTCCATCACGCCCAGCTCGGTGGCGATACGCAAGCGGCCCTGTTCCGGCACCAGCAGTAGCTCACCGTCAGCGTTGAAGAACACCCGTTCCATGGACCGGTTGGCGCGGTAGATGTAGATGCTCACGCCAGCCGGTTTTTCCGCTGCGGCGTTGGCGACCATGGGCAGCCAACCTTCGATGAAATCGGTCGGTTCAGCAGGAATCGGCTGCGGGCTCCAGCGCAGGCGATTGGGGTTGATGCCACCCAGTGGCCCGCCGAGCGGCTGGCGCGCCAGACGCTCGAAGCGTGGGTGCAAGGCAGAAGGCCGAATGCGGTATAGCCAGGTACGGCGCAGCTCGCTGCGGGTCATGGTGAACGCCGTGCCCGACAGCAGCTCGGCATACAGGCCATACGGGGCCTTCTGCGGGGAGTTCTGCCCGACAGGCAGCGCCCCGGGCAATGCTTCGCTGGCGAATTCGTTGCCGAAGCCGCTCAGGTAGTGAAGGTCGGGCGACGTGTCGCGGTTCATCGATGCCTCCGGATTTTGTTTTTATCGTAATCAGATTACGAATAACGTAATTTGCTCCGCTCAAGGCGTCAAGCTATAAAGGCGACACGATAAATCCGGAACCTCCCCGCCCATGGCCAAAGCCAACTCCCCCACCGACACCGGCAAGCAGAAGGTCCGCTCGGCGGAAGTCGGCACCGATATCCTCAAGGCCCTCGCAGAACTCTCACCCTCGACTTCACTATCACGCCTGGCCGAGCACGTGCAGATGCCTGCAAGCAAAGTGCATCGCTACCTGCAGGCGCTGATTGCCAGTGGTTTTGCCGAACAGGATGCCGCCACCAACCATTATGGGCTGGGGCGTGAGGCACTGCGGGTGGGGCTGGCGGCGTTGGGCAGCATCGATGTGCTCAAGGTGGCGGCAATGCCGTTGTCGCAGTTGCGAGATGAACTCAACGAAAGTTGCTTCATCGCCGTGTGGGGTAATCAGGGGGCCACGGTGGTAAGCATCGAACCTGCCGTGCGCGCGGTCACCGTGGTGACCCAGATCGGTTCGGTGCTGCCATTGCTCAGTTCGTCCACCGGGCTGGTATTCGCCGCCTATCTGCCCGAGCGAGAAACCCAGGAGCTGCGCGACAGGGAACTGGCCGTTTTGCAACAAACCGCCAGTGACTACCACACACTGCTGGCCGGCATCCGCAAACAGGGCCTGCACCATGTGCATGGCCTGCTGATGCCGGGGGTGGATGCGCTGTCGGCGCCAGTATTCAACGCCATGGGGCAGATCGCCGCGGTGATGACCGTGGTCGGGCCGACGTCGATCTTCCATGCCGATGAACATGGGCCGGCGGCGCAGCGCCTGCTCACGGCCGCACGAACCGTGAGCTGGCGCATGGGTTACGCGGGCAACCCACACTGCGCTTCGACGTCTAGCGTTTCCTCCTCGACGAGCCAGAGCAGTTCCTGAGAGAAGCCATCATAAAGGGCGGGCGCCACCTCGCTCACCAAATCGCCGTAGTCATCGCATAGCCGCCCGATGACACGCGAGAATGCCGTGGGCTGCGATACCTCTGCCCGGGAAAGCACGGTGATGTATTTCTGCGCGGCACCGAACAGCCGTACCAAGCCCCCCGTGGAAGCCACCGTTCCTGCCACCCCCGCCGCGAACGACAGCAAGGCGGCAGAACGGTCGCCATCGCTCCATGCGATGGCCCCGGTGACGAAGGACCTGGCCGCACAGAACAGCCCGACGGCCATGGCCGCCGGTGGAAACGGCACCGTGAGGATGCCGGCCAGTACGATCCCCCACTCCACCACCACGGCCGAAATACGCTCGGCAGCGCCTGCGCTGTCTTCAGCGGCTTCGTTGATCATCCGCCTGATCCGCTTTTCAAGGTCCTGGACAGGATCCCCGATACGCCCGGTCTCCCCTATCGGCGCCCGCACGCCCCTGCCTCGGGCAACGGCGTCCAGCACCACCTCAATGCCATCTCCGGCGCGCAGTTGCTCTTCGATCAATGCGTTCATGCGCGACTGGCTCGATAACGGCACGCGGTCCTGGCAATAACCTGCCAAGTCGTGCTCACGCCAGGTCCTTGCCAGCTCACTGAGGGTCCGCAGAGTGGGCCCTTGCTCGATTTCTGGCAGATAGACCAGAGGCTCAAGTTCGCGGTCCCGAGCAGGTTTCAGCAGGTAGGCACCCTGGACGGGGCAATCGTCCATCCATAACGGATAAAGGTTGCACGCCGCGTCGATCGAGGTCCCGGAAAAGCTGTCGATCACTGACGCCAGCCACTGCGCATGGCGACCCGACAAGCTGCCCTGAAGTTTCTCGCTGAGCACGGCACGCCTGATCTTCAAAGCGAAGAGCATGCGATAACACTGCCTGAGCCTTTCATATTCAGGCCTGGAGCGGTCGAGTAACTGCGCTTTCGCTTCTTCGATGTACTTGTTGCCCAGGTCGGCAGCGCGGATGTAGCTCCCCAGCAGCGCCGGGCTCAGGTGCGAGATATCCTGGCCCGTAGCCGAGGTGATGCGGGCAAAGCCGGAAAAATTGTAATACGTGGGATACCCTTTGATGACGGTCTGCGTCAGTGTGCGAAAAGCATCCTCTTCCAGCGCTATCAATACCTGATCCGGGTTGATTGGGCCGCCGCGATTGCCCGGGTATGAATTGACCTTTTCCGTCACCTGTCGATGAGCGAAGGTGCGAAAGCTCGGCATCTTCATCAGCGACTGATACCTGGCCTGTGCCAGCTTGAGCAGTTGGTCGATATCAACCAGTGCCTGCTGCTCGGTACGACTGGCTTTGATGAACCAGCTTGGCGTGGTGGCCTGCTGATCCTCGATCAGGGCAGTGATCTTGCGCTTGGCCAGGGCATTGAGCACATCCGGCCACTGCTGCGACTTGACCGGCGCGAGCGTCACGCTGTGCATGGACCAGTCGGTGGGCAGCATCCCGACCTTGCGCAAATGGCGCTTGAGCGAATCATGCTGGGCCCGCGAGCATTGCCCCAGCAGGTACTCACTGCCTACCGGCAACAAGGTCCAGCTACCGATTTCGAGCGCCATTTTTTCGAGTGAGTCGAAAAGATGAAAATCGCCTCCCGGTGCCCCAGGGGCATAGAGCAGGTACTGATCGCCCTGTACCAGGCACAGCAGGTCCTTCAAGGGCGTTGGCGCACCATTGAGGCAAACCAGACCGGCGCTGATGCCATTGGCCTGCATTTCCCCCCGGCGTGCGTGGTGCAACAGATCGAACGCCGCCGGGTGAAAACCTTGATGACGAGCGGCCTGATTGGCCAGCGCCAGCCGCGCATCAAGAACCTCACACAGTGCGGCCATGGTCAACGTGTCGTCATAGAGCGTACGGATCTGTTTGACGTAGCTGACGCGCAAATCCAGTTTCTCGATCACCCGCTGGACAGAGGTGCCCCCCAACAATGAACGGTGCCGCTCACCCAGGACTTCGACCTTGAGCTGGCACCCGCTGTAGCCACCACTCAACGCCCAATCGAGCAGGGTGTGTTTCATCGCCTGCTCAGGGTCATCGACGTGACTGACTCGCAGCCGCACCTGCTCGGGGTCGATATTCAGCCCAAGGGCTTGCTTGACCTGTTTCTGGGCGAAGCTGCGCAGGTCGCGCCATTGCGCCAGACGCTCGGTGCAACGCTTCTCCTTCACCTGCAGATCATCTTCCAGTTGTCGATAGGCTTGCAGTTCATCGCCCTGCATGAACCGCCGCCATTCGGGCAGCAGGCTGGTGCGGTACGCTCGCACATGCCGCGTCGCACGTTTCTGCAGCGCAGCCACCAGAGGCTCAAGCCGGGCCGCACTGTCGAGCTGGGTGAGACGCCGGGCGTCATCGACCTTGATCCGCAGGCTGCGCCGGGTGGCTTCAAGCTGGATAGCCTGCAGATCACGGATGAAATACCTGTGAAGTGGCACCTGCAGCGGCACGAAATCGAGTGTCAAACCCTCCGTAGACAACGCCGCCCGCTCTTGCGAAGACAACAGCCAACGCAACGGGCTGCCTTCAGCAAAGGCAGGGGCGAGTTCACGGGCTGCGCGCGCGCGTTCAGTGTCGAACCAGCAACCGCTGGCCAGGCTGTAGATCAGGAAATCCGCAGGTGCGTCCGGGTTCTGTTCGAGGTCATGACTGCTGGCAACGACACCCGGCAAACGAAAACGCAAATCGCCGGCAACCAGGTGCACCTCATGCTTGTTTACGTCCCCGCCCTGCTCGAGGGCCTCGATACCGGCTTCCCAGGCCTTGAACGTAAGGGCCTTGAGGCGCGTTTCGGCAAACATCAGCTGGATCAAATGGGACGCCAGGGTAAGTGATTTCGAACTTAACCTGGACTGTTGCTCCCACCACTGGTCAAGAACCGCCTGCCTTTGCGGCACAAGCGACTCGACAACCGCCAACGGCAAACGCTTCTGCTCGGTGAACTGTTGTCGATGAGCCTCCGGGATCAGGCTGGCCAGTTGCGCAACCGTAGCCATCAGCTGTTGCAGCTCCTGGGCGTGAGCCATCATGGCCTTCACCTGTTCTTTCACAGAGCGTGCATCCGGGCACCCTTCACCGAAATTGGTGATACCAAGATTGAAATCGAAAGACATGAACTGCGCTCCAAAACAAGGGAGCAGCAGAGTGAACGGATGACAAAGGCAATAGCGCAGGGAAGCTTATCCAGCACTTGGCACTGTTGCCTGAAACGTAAAGGTGAATGTCGACAGAAGCTATTTTTCCAGACGGATCAAGCGCTTATTCTTAACTCACTGGCCGGCTTGAAGGGCTCTCCCCCCCGCTTTTCAAGCCTGCGAGGTTCACCGACGTAGATTTTGAAGCTCCTTGATCTGACGTCTCGATTGGCCGCTGCGGCTTGCAGCGGCCTTTTTTTTGGGCGACTGAAAATGCACGCTGCCTGTCACGTGGCCGTCGATATTTTCAGCGTCGATGAGACCGAGCGCCGCACGGACAGCGCTCTATTCCATTTGCGCAAAGGCCTCGTCATGACCACGCCACTTTCGGCGGGTAAAAGCTCAGCGGCCGCTCACGAAAGGCCAGGTAGTGGCGCAGTACCTGCACTGGCGCTTCCGTATGCGGGTAATGGCCAATGCCCAGTAACTGCACGGTGTCTGGCTCCGGCACCAGTTGCCGGTAGCGCTCAAGCATGTGCGCGCCGGAAAGCGGGTCGACAATGCCATTGATCAAGCGCAGCGGCACGCCTCTACATTGCATCGCCCCTACCCAGCGTTCGCGGTGCAACCTGCGCTCCGGCATGTAGCCCACCAGCTTGTGCAGGATGCGCGTGCCCCGGTTGGCAGCGATCAGGCTCCAGAAGTCATCCAGCGCGCTTTCACTGGGATGGGTGCAGGGGCCGTAGACCTGCATCACATTACGCACCAGGTCGTCACGCCCGAACGAGCGCCCGACCAGCCAGCCAAACCGGCTGAGCAGCAGCTTCTGGATCAGTAGCATGCGGCAGCTTTCGGGGAACAGCCCGCTGTTGAGGAACACACAGCTGCCAATGTCGGCACGCTGCTCATGGTGTCGCGCCAGCAGTTCCTGCGCGACGCTGCCACCGTAGTCGTGAGCCAACAGGTGTACCGGCTCTGTGACCTGCAGGTGGGCAAGCAATGCCTGCTGCAGGTCTGCTTGCTCCATCAGGCTGTAAGTGTGATCGACGGGCTTGTCCGAATCACCAAAGCCGAGCATGTCGCAAGCGATCACCCGGAAACGTTGGCTCAGAGGGCCCCACAGGTAGTGCCAGTCCCAACTGGCGGTGGGGAAACCGTGTAACAGAAGCAGAGGCTCTCCTTGCCCTGCGGTCCAGTAGCGGATGCTCTGGCCCCGGAAGATGAAACTCTGTGCCCGGGTACGCCAGACGCACAATGGAATCTCGGCCATAGGCATCAGAAGTGTCCCGGTGTTGTGGTGTTGGCGGAATAGGGCAAGGCTGCGTTCATTGCATGTCACCTCGGCACTTACATGTGCTCTCTATGTCGAGGCAAAGTCTAGCCAGCAGCCCATTGGCTGGAACTTGCGTTGCCAGCCAGCTTGATGACTGAGCGAGTCAGTGGCACGAACGGTCAGAGGAGCAAGGCCAACAAGGGGGCCGCGAACAGGTTGAGTAGCCCGGTCAGGACCATCACCAGGCCGGCCATCGAGCCTTCCTCACGGCCCACTTCCTGCGCCCGGCTGACCCCGGCACCATGCGCGCCAACACCGAACAGCGCACCTCGTGCCAGCGGCGTACGCAGCGGCAACCAACGCAACAGCACACCGCCGAACATGGCACCGAGCACGCCGGTGAACATCACGAACACCGCTGTCAGCTCTGGCACCCCACCCAGGTCATGGGCCATGGGCATGGCAAATGGCGTGGTGATCGAGCGCGGCACCAGCGACAGGCTGGTTGCGCTGTCCAGCGCCAACAGGTGCGCCAGCCCCCAGGAGCTGGCGATCGAGGCACTGCTGCCAGCGACCATGCCCATCATCAAGGCCGGCCAGTGGCGCGCCAGCATGGCCCGCTGCTGCCAGATCGGCACCGCGAAGGCTACGGTCACCGGGCCGAGCACGCTCATCAACCAGTGGGTGTTGCGCGCATACTCGGCATAGGCTGTATGCAGTGGCACGGCCACAGCCAGCAGCAACACCGGCACCAGGATCAACGGTGACAGCAGGTAGCGTTTGCTACGCCGGTACAACCAGCGGCTGCCCAGGTAAGCCAGCAAGGTCAAGGCCAACCAGAACAGCGGCATGGGTTCAAGGCTCATGGCGCAACCTCCAGCGGCACACCAGCTCAACGGTCATGGCGGTCACTATCATCACCATCAGCGTGCTCACGGCGATCACCAGCAAGATGCGCCAGCCCTCATCACGGATCAGTGAGCCATAGTCGAGCAGGCTCATCAGCGCCGGGATGAAGAACAACAGCATCTCAGCCATCAGCCAGCCAGCACCCAATTGCAGCATGGCCGGTTTGAGCACACCCGAAGCGAACAGTATCAACAGCAGTGCCAGGCCCATCACACCACCGGGGATCGGCCAGCCCAGCCAACTGGCAATCTGGCCACCAAGCAGGAACAGCGCACAGAGAACCGCCAGCTCGACAAGCAGGCGCAGGGCTTTTTTCAATAATGCAGGTTTCATGGCGGGGTTCCTCGACAGGCCCTCATTTTAAGATTTGGCTGCCTAGGCCAGAAGCGAATTGTTAGACTGCTCACCATTCCAAAATGGAATCCAAAGCATGGAATTCAAACAACTGCGCAGCTTCATCGAAGTGGTCCACCGCGGCGGTTTTACCCAGGCGGCACAGACCCTGCACATCAGTCAGTCGGCCGTGAGCAAGCAGGTGGCCCAGCTTGAGCAAGATGTGGGCCAGCCGCTGCTGGAGCGCCAGGCTTCGCAACTGCACTTGACCGCTGCCGGCCGCATCGTGCTGGAGCGTGGCGAAGCCTTGCTGCGTCAGCGCCAGGCGCTGCTCAACGAGCTGGACGATCTCAGCCAGATGGAGCGTGGCGAACTACGCCTGGGCTTGCCGATGCTTGGCAGCGACACGCTGTTCGCCGGCTTTTTCGCCGAGTACCGGCGGCGCCATCCGAACATCGCCATCCAACTGCTGGAAGGCGGCAGCCGCAGCATCGAACAGGCCGTCAGAAGTGGCGAACTGGAACTGGGCGGCTGTTTGACGCCCACCGACGAGGCATTCGACTACCAGCCCTTTTGCAACGAACGGCTGGATGCGTTGCTGCCGGCTGGCCATGCCTTGGCCGGCCTGGACGCCGTGGGCCTGGAGCAACTGGCCGATACACCGTTTCTGCTGTACCAGCGCAGTTTTGTGCTCAACGACCGGCTGCTGAAGGCATGCCAGCAGCAGGGCTTCACCCCCAAGGAAGGCGGGCGCAGCGGCCAGGCGGATTTTTTGGCGGCGCTGGTGGCAGCCGGCCAGGGCGTGGTGATGCTGCCCCGGGTGGTGGCAAAAGCGCTGGAACGCCCCGGGGTGGTGCGTGTGCCGTTGAATACGCAGGAGGATTTGCGTTGGGATATCGCGTTTATCTGGCGACGCGGCGCCTACCTGTCACGGGCAGCGCAGGCGTGGTTGGCCTTGTTGCGCGAGCCGCACAGCTAACACGCCTGCACAGGTGCCGGGTCAGGCGTTCAGTGCGCTCGCCAACTCAGCCAGCCAAGGCTCGGCATCCGCTTCCGGGGTCACCGTCTCGCTCGCATCCAGGCGCAGCATTGGCTGCACTTCGCGCACGCCCAGTTCGGCGAACAGCTCACGCATCTGCTCGCCACCACCGCAATAGGTATCGCCATAACTGGAGTCGCCCAGCGCGATCACCGCGCCAAGCAGGCCACGCCAGGCCGCGGGCAGTGTGTCACGAAGGGTGCTGTACAGCGGCACGAGGTTGTCCGGCAGCTCACCCATCCCGGTGGTCGAGGTCACGGCCAGCAAAGCGTCGGGGGCAAAACCCTGAAGATCCTGAAGGGTGGCACGCGCAGCATGCCAAGCCTCGAAACCCGCCGCCTTGAGCAGCGATTCAGCGTGACGGGCGACTTCTTCGGCGGTGCCATAGACCGAGCCGGAAATAATGGCGACTTTCATCGAGTAGAGGATTCCGAAACTGAGTGAAAACGTAGGATACTAGCATTCAACGCTGGCAAAAGGCCGCCCTTACCAAAGTCGCCATCTTCCGTTTTCCTTCACCTATGGCCCGGACATGATCAACGCGCAATTGCTGCAATCGATGGTCGATGCGTCCAATGACGGCATCGTGGTTGCCGAACAGGAAGGCGACGACACCATCCTGATCTACGTGAACGCCGCTTTCGAATGCCTAACTGGCTACAGCCGTGACGAGATTCTCTATCAGGATTGCCGGTTCCTGCAGGCTGACGACCGTGACCAGCTTGGCCGCGCACGCATCCGCAAGGCCATGGCCGAGGGCCGCCCATGTCGCGAAGTGCTGCGTAACTATCGCAAGGATGGCAGCGCCTTCTGGAACGAGTTGTCGATCACGCCGGTGAAGAGCGACTTTGACCAGCGCACTTACTTTATCGGCATCCAGAAAGACGTCAGCCGCCAGGTCGAACTGGAACGGGAGCTGGCAGAACTGCGCGCTCGTCCGAAACCCGACGAACGCGCCTGAACCAAGTCCGCCACGCACGGTCAATTCCGTTGAAGAAATCGCCACCACCGAGTTCGATCATGCAAGCAGACGCGCTCCTGACCCAGGACGAGCTGGATTTCATACAGAACATGCAGCATTCGCCGCAACTGAACCTGGCTGACACCATGTCGAGCCTGCTGGTCAATGGCGACCGCCGCATACAAAGCTTGCTCACCCGGTTGGTGGCTAACGAGCAGGTGACCTTGCAGGCCCAGTTCAACAACCAGCAAATCAGTTTCCCGCTGCAGTTGGTAGAGGACGAGTTCCACGCCCTGCACCTGCAACTGGGTTCACCGGAAATCTACGAAGACGGCCCCATGCTGCGCCCATGGCGCCTGGCGATGGACCAGCCGAGCGCACTGCTCGATGCCCATGACGAAACAAGCGGCCTGTGGGTACGCGAGATTTCCTTCAAGGGTGTGCTGCTGGAAGTCCGTGATTTGCCAGCAGCACCCGCCCGCTTCGCGCTGCGCTTCGCCCCGGGCGGCATCAACCCGATCGAACTGCATGGTGTGTTGGGCCGGCGCATCGGCTCGGACCTGGCTGCCTACGACCTCAGCCAAAGCCCAGCCGAAGAAATCGAACGCCTGCGCGACTACATCCTCCAGGCCCACCGTCAGGCCCACCCCGAGTTGCACACTCAGGTATCGAGCTGACGGGCCAGAAACTGCCGCAAGCGCTGGCGCATCACACTGCCCTGCGCGCCCAGGCAGGCTACAGGGCTGCCAGCCAGGCTGTCCTGTACCGCTTCAGCCGCTTCGCCGGCCAGTAACAACGGACACTCCAGCATCGACGCCAGGCGCTTGAAGTGCCGCGTGAGTTCTGCTGTGGGCGACTGATGGGAAAACAGCACCAGGGCGTCCGGCTTCAGCCGTTCGCAGACCAGCGCAAGCTCTTGCAGCGGCTGCCCGTTCGCCAACGGGATCACGCGAACTTCGTCGCTATCCAGGATCAGGCTGGTTACCAGCAACTCAAGCTCATGGCACTGCCCCGGCAATGGCGCCAATAGCACGGTGCGGTTACACGGTACACGGGCCAGCTGCAAGCGGGCGAAAACCCGACCGCGCAGGAACTGGTCATAGAACAGCCATTCGCTGGCCTGCCCGTAGCCGCCTTGCCGGACTACCATGTCATGCCACACTGGCATGAACACATCGGCGAACACCTGGTCCAGGGTGCTGGCCGCGAACACCTCGTCATAAAGGCGATTCAGGCCCGCCACGTCGAAGTGCTGTACCGCCAGGCGAATCTGGTTTTGCCAGCGCAGGCTAGTGTCCACCGCGCCGCCAGTCTGCCCGGAGAGGGCATCGCCGCGAGCCAGAATACTGCCGACCTTGCTGACCGCCACGCCGCGCTCCAGCCACCCGAGGATACGGCGGATTTCATCGATATCAGCCTGGGAATACAGGCGGTGACCACTGCCGGTACGGATGGGCTGGATCAGTCCATAACGGCGCTCCCAGGCGCGAAGGGTCACGGCGTTGACACCGGTCAAGCGTGACACTTCCCGAATCGGAAACAACTCCTGCTGCTCGAAGCTTGCATCGATCAACGGTTTACGTCCCTGTTCGTTCATCTGCACGAAGTACCCTGAGTGCGAAAAACTGGGCACATAGCTTACTACGACTGTGTCGGTCTGTTGGTGCCACCGTTTAACTGCCGATATTTGCCGAAGATCGCAACTGCGCGATAATGCGCGCCCGATTCTTGCATGCACGACTGCGTCGCCCATCACCCCGGGCCACACAGCCAAAGGGGCCAGCTACCCGCCAGCCCCGTTGCCAGGAGATACACGATGTCTACCCCACCCGTTACCCTCATGGTGTCGCGCCGCGCCGCCCATGGCCGCTACCAGGACCTGCTGGCCTGGCTGCACGAAGGCGAACAGCTGGCCACCGACTTCCCTGGCTACCTCGGCTCGGGCATCCTTGCCCCGCCTCAGGATAGCGACGAATTTCAGATCATCTTCCGCTTCAGCGACGAGCCGACCCTGCATGCCTGGGAACACTCCGCCTCTCGCCGCGCATGGTTACAACGCGGCAACGGCCTGTTCGAGCGCCCCAAAGAGGCGCGCGTCAGCGGTATCGACGACTGGTTCGGCACCAACAGGGTGCAAAAACCGCCACGCTGGAAGCAAGCCGTGGCCATCTGGCTGGCGTTTTTTCCAGTCTCGCTGGCCTTCAACCTGCTGTTCGGCCATTGGTTGACGGCGCTCGACCTCATACCCCGGGTACTGCTCAGCACCCTGGCCCTGACGCCGGTCATGGTGTACCTGTTCATCCCGCTGTCCACCCGCCTGCTAGCCAGTTGGCTGCAGGCCTCCCCACCCACTGCCGGCGCCTTGCGCAGCCGCTGAGGCCAGGCCATACAACAGGGAAACAGTTCGGGTATGCTGGGTGGCAACCAAAGGACAGACAAGTTGACCACCCCGAACATGAACAGCCCCATTCTCGTTACCGGAGCCAGCCAGCGCGTCGGGCTGGCCCTGGCCCTCGAACTGGCACAGGCCGGCCATACGGTGGTCAGTGCCAGCCGCAGCATCCAGCCGCAGGCAGCCCACCCCAACATCGTGCAGTTTCAGGCCGACCTGTGCCACGCGGGCGACCGCCAGGCGCTGATCGATCACCTGCACGATCGTTACGACGGACTGCGCGCCATCATCCACAACGCCTCACTATGGCTCGACGATAGCCTCGACAACCTCGAGACCATGTTCCGCCTGCACGTCGAAGCGCCCTACCACCTCAACCTGGCCCTGGGCGACCTGCTGGCCAAGGTGGAAAAGGCCGACATCATCCACATCTGCGACGAAACCTCTTCGCGCGGCAGTAAAAGCCACATCGGCTATGCCGCCACCAAGGCCGCGCTGCAGAACATGGTGCTGTCATTCGCCGAAAAATATGCGCCCACGGTGCATGTGAACGGTATCCTGCCCGGGCTGCTGATCCTCAAGGAAGGGGGGGACGAAGCCTACCGCCAGCAAACCCTGAAAAAGGCCCTGCTGGAGTTCGAACCCGGCGCCGGCCCGCTGATCGAGACCGTCAAGTACCTGCTCGCCAGCCAGTACAGCACCGGCAGCCAGGTGGTCATCAACGGTGGCCGCCACCTGAAGAACCGCATGACTTGAGAGAAGACCATGACCCCACAACAACAGCTTGAGCTCGAGGCGGCCGCATTCCGGCGCCTGGTTGAACACCTGCAAAAGCGCACCGATGTACAGAACATCGACCTGATGAACCTGTCCGGTTTCTGCCGCAACTGCCTGTCCAAGTGGTACAAGGCCGCCGCTGACGAGCGTCAGCTGGACCTGAGCCTGGATGATGCCCGCGAAGCGGTGTACGGCATGCCCTACGCCGAGTGGAAAGCCCAATACCAGAAAGAAGCCAGCGCCGAACAACAAGCGGCGTTCGAAAAAGGAAAACCTCGTGACTGATCTGAATACCCTGCGCGCAAGCCTGGCCAGCGGCCAACATGTATTTGCCGATACCTTGGCGTTCATTGCCGACAATTACAGCTACCAGCCGCAGGCCTTCAACAACGGCGGCGTGGAGAATGCGGCAGGGCAGAACGAAGGTTCGTGCAAAACCCTGGGCCTGGCCTTGCTTGAAGGGCTGAGCGACCAGGAAGCACTGCTGGCCTTCGGCGAGCACTACCGTGATGTGGTGGCCACGCCTGAGGGTAGCGACCATGGCAACATCCGTGCGCTGATCAAACACGGTCTGGCGGGTGTGAAGTTTGCTGCGCAGCCGCTTGCGCGCAAGGCTTGAGATAGCCGGGGCCGCTTTGCGGCCCCACTGTCCTGCGCCCACCATCAACCCATGATGGTGCCAGGCCCCCCACCTTCCAGCCTCCCCTGCCGCAACCACTGCAAGGCCACCGGCCACAGGTTTTCGCGAAACCGGTCATGGAAGAACGCGAAATGGCCAATTTCCTCGGCCGAGATATCCACAGGTGCAATGCGCAGGTGCTGGCGCTCGCCCCCCTGTAGATAACCCAATAAACGCTCGGTCGCCGCCACGGTCCCAAAAGGGTCGTCAGTCAGACTGATGGCCAGCGTCGCCGCACGCACCTGGGCGAACGGTAGCGCCGCCAACGCCCGCCCGCTGGGGCGGTGCTCATAACGTGGGGTGCGTGTGGTCCAGTCATGCACCACGCCGGCTGGCGTGTCTTCCAGCCAACCCAGGCGCTTGCCGGGAAAGTAGCCGAATACCCGGGTCAGTAGCGGCATGACCACATGCCACTTGCCGAACAGTTGCCAGCGCTGGCTGGCCGCGTAGTCGCGCCAGTAGGCGAACTGCGCGCCAACCATCACGACCCGTCGGATCTGGCCAGCCGACGGTGCCAGGCCTACTGCACAACCGCCGAAACTGTGCCCCACCACGTCCACCGGCTGACCTGGGAAATGCGCTGCCGCATGCGCCAGCATGGCTTCGAAATCCAGCCGGCCCCAGTCGCTCCAGGAGGCCTGGAAACCACGCAGCGACGCAGGCCGGGATTCGCCGATACCACGGTAGTCATAGGTCAGCACATCGCAGCCGTGGGCGAACAGGTAGTCGGCAAAGCGGGCGTAATAGCGGCAGCGTACCGAAGTGGCAGCGTTGATGATCACCAGCGGGCGCTGGGGGTCAGGTTGGGCGTGGCGCCAGCAGAAGCCGCCGAGGCGGTAGCCGTCGGCCGCGGGGTGGTGAAATGGGGTAGCGGGTTGGGTGAGGCTACTCATGGCGCATTCCCTGTCGTTGTGCGCCAAAACTAGCAAAGATTTTGTAGCCTGTACCGGCCTCTTCGCGGGTGAGCCCGCTCCTGCAGGGGGAGAACCTGTGGGAGCGGGCTTGCCCGCGAAGAGGCCGGTACAGGCTTACCCGATTACAGCTCGACGCAGTCGAACTTCACATCGGTGGCTACGTCTTCGTCGTAGTTGACGTCAGCGCGCTCGAAGCCGAACAGGTTGAGGAACTGCTTCTTGTAACCGGCGTAGTCGGTCAGCTCGAACAGGTTCTCGGTGGTCACCTTGGGCCACAGGGCCTTGCAAGCGTTCTGCACGTCGTCACGCAGCTCCCAGTCGTCCAGGCGCAGGCGACCCTTCTCGTCGACTTCTGCCGGCGCACCGTCGGTACGGTACATACGGTCGCGGTACATGCGGTCAAGCTGGTCCTGGGTGCCTTCGTGAACACCTTTCTCCTGCATGATCTTGAAGACCATCGACAGGTACAGTGGCATCACCGGGATGGCCGAGCTGGCCTGGGTAACCACCGACTTGAGCACCGCCACATTGGCGCCGCCTTTCACTTCACCGGCCAGCTTCTGGTTCAGACGCAGGGCAGTTTCGTCCAGGTCCTGCTTGGCCTGGCCCAGTGCACCGTGCCAGTAGATCGGCCAGGTGATATCGCTGCCGATATAGCTGAAGGCCACGGTGCGAGCGCCTTCGGCCAGTACATTGGCGCCAGCCAGCGCATCGATCCACAGCTGCCAGTCCTGGCCACCCATGACGGTGACGGTGTCGGCAATTTCCTGCTCGGTGGCCGGCTCGATGCTGGCCTCGATGATGGTGTCCTTGTTGGTGTCGATGGCGGTCGACTTGTACGGCTGGCCGATCGGCTTGAGTGCCGAGCGGATGACTTCACCCGTCTGCGGCAGCTTGCGCACGGGCGAAGCCAGCGAATAGATGACCAGGTCGACCTTGCCACCCATTTCGTTCTTGATCAGCTCGATGACCTTGGCGCGGGCTTCGTCGGAGAAGGCGTCACCGTTGATCGACTTGCTGTACAGGCCCTCGGCCTTGGCGAACTTGTCGAAGGCAGCAGCGTTGTACCAGCCAGCAGTGCCGGCCTTGGTCTCGGTGCCTGGTTTTTCGAAGAACACGCCCAGGGTGTCGGCCTTGAAGCCGAACGCCGCGGTGATGCGGGCTGCCAGGCCGTAGCCGCTGGAAGCACCGATGACCAGGACCTTCTTCGGGCCATCCTCGCGTACGCCCAGCTTGCGGGTGGCTTCGATCTGGTCACGGACGTTGAGCTCGCAGCCCTTCGGGTGAGTCGTGGTGCAGATGAAACCGCGAACCTTAGGATGAATGATGGCCAATGTCTGTACCTCGTCAGGTTTATGCCGGGGAAGCGCCGCTTGGGGCGATTCCGATTGATCAGAGGGTGAGACTACCCCCGCAGGTTATCCGACACATATTACGGGGTGATCAGAGGGATGCAAAACCAGAGTTCTTCTGTGCAGGAGGGACATGGCAGCACGAAATCCAGATTGGCGGGTTAAAACGTCCGCCTTCCATTTATTTGCTTTTCACATCAATCCGAAAGAAAAACAAACTTAACAAATAAGCCAAACCCGCCGATGCTGGCGGCACTACGCCCATTGCACGGAGAACAACAACATGAACGACGTGGTGATCGTCGCCGCAACCCGTACCGCCATCGGCAGCTTCCAGGGCGCCCTGGCCACAGTGCCTGCGGTCGACCTCGGCGCCGCCGTGATCAAGCAACTGCTGAAACAAACCGGGCTGGACCCGGCGCAGGTCGACGAAGTCATCCTCGGCCAAGTGCTCACTGCCGGTGCCGGTCAGAACCCGGCACGCCAGGCGGCGATCAAGGCTGGCCTGCCCTTCAGCGTACCGGCCCTGACCCTGAACAAGGTCTGCGGCTCGGGCCTCAAGGCCCTGCACCTGGCCGCCCAGGCGATTCGCTGCGGCGATGCCGAGGTGGTGATTGCCGGTGGTCAGGAGAACATGAGCCTTGCCCCCTACGTGATGCCCTCCGCCCGTACCGGGCAGCGCATGGGCCATGGCCAACTGATCGACAGCATGATCACGGACGGCTTGTGGGATGCCTTCAATGACTACCACATGGGCATCACTGCCGAAAACCTGGTGGACAAGTACGGTCTAACCCGTGAACAGCAGGATGCCTTCGCTGCCGAATCGCAGCGCAAGGCAATGGCGGCGATCGAGGCCGGCCGTTTCGACGCTGAAATCACCCCCATCGTGCTGCCGCAGAGAAAGGGAGAGCCCAAGGTTTTTGCCCGTGACGAGCAACCACGCCCGGACACCACCGCCGAGTCTCTGGGCAAACTGCGCCCGGCCTTCAAGAAGGACGGCAGCGTCACCGCAGGCAATGCTTCCAGCCTGAACGACGGCGCCGCCGCCGTGCTTTTGATGAGCGCCGCAAAGGCCGAGGCTTTGGGCCTGCCGGTGCTGGCGAAGATCGCCGCCTATGCCAGTGCCGGGGTAGACCCCGCGATCATGGGTATCGGTCCGGTTTCGGCGACCCAGCGTTGCCTGGACAAGGCCGGTTGGCAACTGGCCGAACTGGACCTGATCGAAGCCAACGAAGCCTTTGCCGCCCAGGCGCTGGCCGTGGGCAATGCGCTGGCATGGGATGCCGCACGGGTTAACGTCAATGGAGGGGCGATTGCCCTGGGCCATCCGATTGGTGCTTCCGGGTGCAGGGTGCTGGTGACCCTGCTGCACGAGATGATCAAGCGGGATGCCCAGAAAGGCCTGGCCACCTTGTGCATTGGTGGCGGGCAAGGGGTGGCGCTGGCCATCGAGCGCTGATTGATTCAAGCAGGCCCGGCCTCTTCGCGGGTGAACCCGCGCCTACACTGATCGGTGATGGACACACATCGGTGATCGGGCGCAGGCCGTTGTAGGAGCGGGTTTACCCGCGAAAGGGCCGGGCCTGCTGGCCAATCTCCACCAGCCATTCACCGTTGCATTCGCCACCGTATTCGCGGGTAAACCCGCTCCTACACTGATCGGTGATGGACACACATCGGTGATTGGGCGCAGGCCGTTGTAGGAGCGGGTTTACCCGCGAAAGGGCCGGGCCTGCTGGCCAATTTCCACCAGCCGTTCACTGTTGCAGCCGCCATCGTATTCGCGGGTAAACCCGCTCCTACACCGATCGGTGGTGGACACACATCGGTGATTGGGCGCAGGCCGTCGTAGGAGCGGGTTCACCCGCGAAGAGGCCGGCACAGGCAGCAACCGTTCAAGCCGCGGCTCGGTCCTGCTCCAGCGAAGCAGCCAGCACCGCCACTTCCTGGCACTTCTGCACGGCCAGATCCACTGGGCTCTCCAGCAGCGAACAGGCCGGCGCCAACCACAGCCGCTCCCCCAGGCGTTCATGGGCCTCGTGCAGCAGCCCCAGGGTCTTGCCCAGATCGCAAGGCAAGTCGTTGCGACCGTCGACCAGGCCCAGCGACAGTATCTTGTAAGCCGGCAGGCGGTCGAGAATGCTCTGGTATTGCTCAGGGGCTTGAACCAGATCGACGTGCAAGCCATCCACTGGCAGGTTGGCGGCCAGGCCGAGGTTGCCGTCAAGGCCACCGAAGTACGTGGCGATCAGCTTCTTCAACGGTGCGCGTTGCAGGATGTTGTAGACGCGTTCATAGGCATTTTTCCAGTCCTGGGGCAGCGCCTGGGCGAGGATGGGTTCATCGATCTGCACCCATTCAACGCCCAGGGCGGCCAGGCGGTTGAGGAGCTGGTCATACACGGGCAGCAGGCGGTCAAGCAGCTCCAGCTTGTCGAAGTCACCGCCCAGGGTCTGGCCCTGCCACAGGTAGGTCAAGGGGCCGATCACTACCGGCTTGACTGCATGGCCCAGAGCCTTGGCGTGCTCCACTTCTTCGAACAGTGGTTCCCAGTTCAGAACGAACGGCTGATCGCCTGCGCTAAGCACGTGGCTGTCCCAGGCGAAGTCGCCGACCGGCAGCAGCTCGATGCCAGCGTCTTTCTGCACCTGCCAGTGGCGGGCACGCAGCTCGCGGTCACGGCCGATGTGTGGAAAGCCCAGATTATGTGCCAGTGCCATGTCTTGTCCCTTCAGCATGCTTTAATGAATGAGGGAGATTCTCCGGCTGGCGGGGTGTTGAGACAAACTCATTAAATTTGAGATGAACCCAAGAAATCTTCATGATCATGATTGTGCAGTGGCTGTGCCGGCCCTTTCACGGGCAAGTCCTACACGGCTCTCATGATCTTCCCGGCCCCCATGTCTCATTCAGATCACCACCTTGCGCATCCGGACATGACCCGGCTCGCCTTCTGCCGCACAATGCCACCCTGACCACACCAGGTGCCCGGCCAACATGAGCCTGCTGAAAACCGCCCTGCGCGAAAAGAACTTCGTCTGCGTCATGGAGTTCGTCCCCAAACCTTCCGCAGAACGCTTTGCCGCCATGGAAGCGATCATGGCCCGTGCGCACCTGTGCGGCTGGCCTATGACCGTGGCCATCGGTGATCGTGTCGGCAGCCCGCTGGACATGTCACCGCTGGACGCCCTCGCCTCGTTCAGCAACCCGGTGCCTGCCCTGCCGCATTTTTCAGGCAAGGATCGCGAGCGCCACCACCTGCTCGCCCAACTGCAGCGCATGGAAGCCGCCGGCCTCGACCAGCTGTTACTGCTGACTGGCGACCGCCTGCCCGGCCATGAACCTGGCCAGCGCCCGGTGCGTTATCTGGAATCGGTCGCTGCCCTGCAGATTGCCCGCCAGGCTTGCCCGCACTGGCTGCTGGGCGCGGCGCTGAACCCGTTCAAGTACCACGAGGAAGAAGGCGGCGCCCAGTATTTCAAGGCCGAGAAAAAGCTGGCAGCGGGGGCTGACTTCTTCACCTTGCAGCTGGGCTTCGATGCCGCCAAGCACCAGGAAGCCATACACTGGATGCGCCGCCAGGCGTCACCCAAGCCCATGCTGGCCTGCCTCATGAGCCTCACCCACGGGCGCGCAGCGATGCTCGACCACGTGGCCGGCGTCACTGTCACGCTCTCCATGCGCGACATGCTCGAAGCGGAGACGGCGCAGTCCAAGGCCTTTGCCCAGGCGCGCAGTGTTGACCGTCTGGCCTTGCAGATTATCGGTACAAAGCTGATGGGTTACGCCGGTGTGCACCTGTCAGGGGTTCACACACTCGAACAGCTGCTGGCCCTCGAGGCCCGTATCGAGCACTGGCAAACCCAGGTTCAGTCAATGGAGCAATGGACACCGGCCTGGCACGCCAGCTGGCAGATGCCCGGCCTGCCAGCGGTAACCTTCCATCCGCCACAGGCGGGCTGGCGCCTGGGCGAGTCACGGGTCGATGCCTCATTCAAGGAAAAAGCCCGCTATCACCTGATGCATGGCATGCATTCACTGCTGTTCAGCCGGCGCAACGGCCTGAGCAAGGCCTTCGGTTGGGCAGTGCGCCAGCCTCTATGGGCAACACGCGTTGGCGCACAAGTGCTGCACACGCTCGAGCGCAGTGTGAAGCGCCCGCTGGTGGGTTGCGACACCTGCGGCCGTTGCCGCCTGGAAGACACCTTGTACACCTGCCCGGAAACCTGCCCTAAAGGCCTGGCCAATGGCCCCTGCGGCGGAACCGCCCTGAACCGCTGCGAGTTCGGCGACCGCGAGTGCATCCACAGCGTTAAATACCGCACCGCCAAAGCAGTGCGGCAAACCGCTGTGCTGACCGAACGCCTGATCCCGTGCATCGAGGTCGAAACCCGACACCGCAGCTCATGGCCGCAGTGGTTCGCAGGGCAGGCGCCCCAGCGGCTCAGCCCGCAGCCATTGCCTCGAAGCCAGCCCGAATCGTAGCCTCGGGCAGTTCATCGGCAATGAACACCATCACGCTCTCGCGCGCTTCGCCTGCGGCCCACTCGGCGTCCCAGTCGAAGCCATAAAGCTTGAGCACGCCCTGGAACACCAGCTTGCGCTCCTCGCCAGCAATGTTCAGCACGCCCTTGTAGCGCAGCAGCTGTTTGCCGTGGGTTTCCAGCAGCTCGTTCATGAAGCTGCTGAGGCGGTCGATATCCAGCGGGGCTTCGGTGCGCAGCACCATCGTGGAGATGCGGTCCGGGGTGGCAGGCTTGAGCACGGGTCGCAACATCGGTTTCAGGTTTACCCCAAGGTCAGGGTTGAGGTTGAAACCGCGCACATCCAGTAGTTCAGCCAGGTCGATACAGCCGTGTTCGACCACACGGATCGCAGCCCTGCTATTGATGCGGCCCAGGCGTTCGCGCAGGGCTTCAACCGCAGCTGGCTCGACCAGGTCGGTCTTGCTCAGCAGCAGACGGTCGGCAAAGCCGACCTGGGCCTGAGCGATGGTCTGGGTCAGGTGCAGTTCGGCATGCGCGGCATCGACGAGGGTGATGATGCCGTCGAGGATGTAGCGCTCACGCAGCTCCTCGTCGATGAAGAACGTTTGCGCTACCGGCGCCGGGTCGGCCAGGCCGGTGCACTCGATCACCAGGCGGTCGAAGGCAATCTCGCCGGCATCCAGACGTTCAAGCAGCAGGTACAGGGCGCGGGTCAAGTCGCCATGGATGCTGCAGCATACACAGCCGTTGGCCAAGGTCATTACCTGCACCGGCTGATCACCCAGCAGTTGGCTGTCGATGCCGGCCTCGCTGAATTCGTTTTCGATCACGGCGAGCTTCAGGCCATGCTCGGCCTTGAGCATGTGCCTGAGCAAGGTAGTCTTGCCGGCACCGAGGAAGCCAGTGAGGACGGTTACGGGAATGGGCGTCTGCACGCAAAATACTCCTGAATCTGAAAATGACTGTGGGAGCCGGTTACCCAGGCTCCCACAGGTTCACACGTACCGCAGGCTCAACAGCACTTGGGGCCGGATTTGCCACCGTAACGTGCTTCCTGGCGTTCGCGGAAGAACGCCTCGTAGCTCATCACCGGCTTGTCCGGATGCGTTTTCTGCATGTGTTCGACATAGTTGTCGTAGTCGGGCATGCCGACCATCAGGCGGGCTGCCTGCCCCAGGTATTTTCCCAGTCGACCCAGGTCGTTGAACATGATTGCAGTCCTCTCTATTACGCGTCAGGCAGCGCCTGGAACGGGGTTTCCTTGTCGCTGCGCTCCTTGCGGCCCAGGGCGACGTAGCCGACCTTGATGGCGAAGAACAGGATGCTGAAGACCACCAGCAGGAACAAGACCGTCAGGCCCGCGTTGGTGTAGGCGTTGAAGATCACGTGCTGCATCTGCCCGATGTCTTTGGCCGGGGCCAGTACCTGGCCGGCGTCCAGCGCAGTGCTGTACTTCTTGGCCAGGGCCAGGAAGCCGACAGCCGGGTTCGGGTCGAACAGCTTGATCAGGCCTGCTGCAGTGGTGCAGATCAACAGCCACACGGCCGGCAGCAGGGTGACCCAGATGTAGCGCTGACGCTTCATCTTGATCAGCACCACAGTACCGAGCATCAAGGCGATACCGGCCAGCATCTGGTTGGAGATACCAAACAGCGGCCACAGGGTGTTGATGCCGCCCAGCGGGTCGATTACGCCCTGGTACAGCAGATAGCCCCAGAGTGCCACGCAGCCAGCGGTGGCGAGCAGGTTGGCCCCCCACGAGTCGGTGCGCTTGAGCGCCGGCACGAAGCTACCCAGCAGGTCTTGCAACATGAAGCGCCCGGCACGGGTACCGGCATCCACCGCAGTGAGGATGAACAGCGCCTCGAACAAGATCGCGAAGTGGTACCAGAAGGCCATGGTGTTTTCACCTGGCAAGACTTGGTGCAGGATCTGCGCGATACCGACCGCCAGGGTTGGCGCGCCACCGGCACGGGCCAGGACGGTGTGCTCGCCAATGTCACGGGCGACCGCTTCGAGCTGCTCAGGTGTAATCAGGAAGCCCCAACTGCTGACCGTCTGCGCTACCGACACAACATCGGAACCGACCACGGCAGCCGGGCTGTTCATGGCGAAGTACACGCCCGGCTCGATCACCGAGGCCGCAACCATGGCCATGATGGCGACGAACGATTCCATCAGCATGCCGCCATAGCCGATATAGCGGGCGTTGGTTTCGTTATCCAGCAGCTTCGGGGTGGTCCCCGAGGAAATCAGCGCGTGGAAGCCAGACACCGCACCACAGGCAATGGTGATGAACAGGAACGGGAACAGGGTACCCTTCCACACCGGGCCGGTGCCGTCGGTGAACTGGGTCAGCGCCGGCATTTTCAGCTCGGGTGCGATGATCAGGATACCGATGGCCAGGCCAAGGATCGTACCGATCTTGAGGAAGGTCGACAGGTAGTCACGCGGCGCCAGTACCAGCCATACCGGCAGCACGGCGGCGACAAACCCGTAGCCCACCAGCATCCAGGTGATCTGTACGCCGGTGAACGTGAACGCCGGGCCCCACACCGGATCCGCAGCGATCACGCCCCCCAGCCAGATGGAAGCCAGCAGCAGCACCACGCCAACCACCGAGATTTCGCCAATACGGCCCGGACGGATGTAGCGCATATAAATGCCCATGAACATCGCGATCGGGATGGTCGCCATCACCGTGAACATGCCCCACGGGCTTTCGGCCAGGGCCTTGACCACGATCAGCGCCAGCACCGCAAGGATGATGATCATGATCAGGAAGCAGCCGAACAGGGCGATGGTGCCCGGGATTTTGCCCATCTCCTCGCGCACCATGTCGCCCAGCGAGCGGCCATTGCGGCGGGTAGACATGAACAGGACCATGAAGTCCTGCACCGCACCGGCCAGCACCACGCCGGCGATCAGCCACAGCGTGCCGGGCAGGTAGCCCATTTGCGCGGCGAGTACCGGCCCGACCAAGGGGCCTGCGCCGGCGATGGCGGCGAAGTGGTGGCCGAAAAGAATGTGTTTGTTGGTCGGAACGTAGTCCAGGCCATCGTTGTTGAGCACCGCCGGGGTGGCACGGCGCGGGTCGAGTTGCATCACCTTGGTGGCGATGAACAGGCTGTAGTAACGATAGGCGACCAGGTAGATGGCCACCGCCGCGACCACGATCCACAAGGCGTTGATCGCCTCGCCGCGACGCAGGGCAACCACACCCAGTGCGCAGGCGCCTATGACTGCCAGCGCCAGCCACGGAATATGGCGTAGCAGGCTATTATTGTTGTTCATGGTTAGCTTCCAGCTGGTGGATTGGAAAGACCGCCCACCGAGTCTAGGGCGAGTCAAGCGGCATTGCCACACTTGCTTTGTTCTAGAGCCTCTGCGGCCAGATTGCAGTACCTGATGCACATGCAGTTCTAAATATAGTCAGGATGACACCTGACGACCTATTGAGGATCCATGCCATGAGCGATCACGACGAACGCCGCCGCTTTCAACGCATCGACTTCGATGCGCCCGCCGAGCTACACCAGGGACTGAAACGCTGGCCTGCAAAACTGCTGGACCTTTCACTCAAAGGCTTGCTGATAGAACGCCCGGCAGATTGGGATGCCGACCTGACGCAGGACTTCGACGCCATCATCCACCTGGGCGAAGATGCCCGCGTGCAGATGCAGGTCGAACTGCGCCACGAGGAAGCGGACCGCCTGGGCTTCATCTGCCTCTACATCGACCTCGACTCGCTGAGCCACTTGCACCGTCTTGTGGAACTGAACGTGGCTGACAGCACCGAAATGATGCGTGAGCTGCGCGAACTCATCGAATAATGAAATCTCTTAGCTAGCTAATAGCCTCCCCACAGAGTGTTTCTTGTCTACCCAGACAGCTTTAAGCCTGGGTAGCGTTGCTTTGTACACACCCTTCTAATACAGCTTCTGCCAAGTTGGTACGCCTTCTGCATTGGGTTTTAGCACGCCCTGCGGCCGGATCTGTTCGCGCTCCGATCAAAATATTGTATACAATTCTTGTAGCAATCAATTGAGTGAAGTGTCTACAGTAGCGGCACAACAATAAACAGAGAGCCTGCTCCATGACTACGTCCCCTAGCACGTCTCCCGCCAAGCGACCCGAGGATGAAAACCTCGGCCTTGGTGCCAACCTGGCCTATGGTCTGCAGCATGTGCTGACCATGTATGGTGGGATCGTCGCAGTACCCCTGATCCTGGGGCAGGCCGCGGGCCTGAATGGTGCCGAAATCGGCATGCTGATCGCCGCCTCGCTGTTTGCCGGTGGCCTGGCCACCCTTCTGCAGACCCTTGGTCTGCCGTTCTTTGGTTGCCAGTTGCCGCTGGTACAAGGCGTGTCGTTCGCCGGTGTGGCGACCATGGGGGCGATTCTGAGCAGCGAGGGGGGCGGTGGCCTGCCAGGCGTACTCGGCGCGGTCATGGCAGCGTCGCTGATCGGCTTTCTGATCACGCCGGTGTTCTCGCGCATCACCAAGTTCTTCCCGCCGCTGGTGACCGGTATCGTCATCACCACCATCGGCCTGACCCTGATGCCGGTTGCCGCACGCTGGGTGATGGGTGGCAACAGCGCCTCGCCGGAGTTCGGCAGCATGGCCAACATCGGCCTGGCCGGGCTGACCTTCGCCATCGTGCTGCTGCTGAGCAAGCTTGGCAACGCAACCATCTCACGCCTGTCGATCCTGCTGGCCATGGTGGTCGGCACGTTGATCGCCTGGGCATTGGGCATGACCGATTTCAGCAAGGTCAGCGAAGGCCCGATGTTCGCCTTCCCCTCGCCGTTCCACTTTGGCATGCCGGAGTTCCACATCGCCGCGATCCTGTCGATGTGCATCGTGATCATGGTGACCCTGGTGGAAACGTCGGCCGATATCCTCGCCGTCGGTGAGATCATCGACACCAAGGTGGACTCAAAGCGCCTGGGCAACGGCCTGCGCGCCGACATGGCATCGAGCATCCTGGCGCCGATTTTCGGTTCGTTCACCCAGAGCGCGTTCGCCCAGAACGTTGGCCTTGTGGCGGTGACCGGGGTCAAGAGCCGCTACGTGGTGGCTACCGGCGGCATGATTCTGGTGGTACTCGGCCTGCTGCCAGTCATGGGCCGGGTGATTGCCGCCGTGCCTACCCCGGTACTGGGCGGCGCCGGTATCGTGCTGTTCGGCACCGTGGCGGCCAGCGGTATCCGCACCCTGTCCAAGGTCAGCTACAAGAACAACGTCAACCTGATCATCGTTGCCGCCTCGCTGGGCTTCGGCATGATCCCGATTGCCGCGCCGACCTTCTACCACCACTTCCCGAACTGGTTCGAGACCATCTTCCACTCCGGCATCAGCTCGGCGGCGATCATGGCCATCCTGCTGAACCTGATCTTCAACCACTTCACCACCGGCAACTCGGAAAACCAGTCAGTGTTCGCTGCAGCCTATGAGCGGACCATCCAGTATTCGGACATTTCCGCGCTGCGTGATGGGGACTACTTCAAGGATGGCAAGCTGTTCGATGCCGAGGGTAACGAAGTGCCAATGCTGGAACTGGACGAGCATGGCAATGAAACGGTCAAGCGCACGCCAGTTGCCGAGCATTGACTGTGTGCAGGAGCGAGCTTGCTCGCTTCTGCACATTATTCGAACAACGCATCCAGCGCCTGTTCCAGGCGGGTAACGGCAATCACCTGCAAACCCGCCGGCGCTTCTTTCGGCGCATTGCCCTTGGGTACGATGGCACGCTTGAAGCCGTGCTTGGCCGCTTCCTTCAAGCGCTCCTGGCCACTGGGCACCGGCCGTACCTCGCCCGACAAGCCAATCTCGCCAAACACCAGCAAACCATGGGCCAGTGGCCGGTTACGCAAGCTGGACATCACCGCCGCCAGCAGCGCCAGGTCCGAAGCCGTTTCCAGCACCTTCACCCCGCCGACCACGTTGAGAAACACGTCCTGGTCATGGGTCGGGATACCGCCATGACGGTGGAGTACCGCCAACAACATGGCCAGGCGGTTCTGGTCCAGGCCCAAGGTCACCCGCCGCGGGTTGGCCAGATGGCTATCGTCGACCAGCGCCTGCACCTCGACCAGCATCGGCCGGGTCCCCTCCCAGGTTGCCATCACCACGCTACCCGGCACCTCTTCCTGGGTACGGTTGAGGAAGATCGCCGACGGGTTCGAGACCTCCTTGAGGCCACGATCGGTCATGCCGAACACGCCCAGTTCGTTGACCGCGCCAAAGCGGTTCTTGACCGCCCGCAGCAAGCGCAGGCGGCCATCGGACTCACCTTCGAAATACAGCACAGTGTCGACCATGTGCTCCAGCACCCTCGGGCCAGCCAGCGAGCCTTCCTTGGTCACGTGGC
Organism: Pseudomonas sp. FYR_5; assembly: GCF_043106315.1. Lineage (NCBI taxonomy): Bacteria > Pseudomonadati > Pseudomonadota > Gammaproteobacteria > Pseudomonadales > Pseudomonadaceae > Pseudomonas > Pseudomonas sp. FYR_5. Next base: position 56,494 of record NZ_JBICMK010000092.1, read on the forward strand.
CGACCAGGAAGATTGCCGTACCGCTTTGCTTGGCGTAGCGCACCAGCAACGCTGTGCTTTCGCGCACCTGGGCCACGCCGCCCGGGGCCGATTGCAACTGCTCGGTGAAAATGGTCTGGATCGAGTCGATCACCATTACCCTCGGCTTCTCGACCCGCGCCGTGGCAATGATCGTCTCGATGCAGGTTTCGGTCATCACCTTGAGCTGGTCCTGGGGCAGGCCCAGCCGCCGGGAGCGCATGGCCACCTGCTGCTGCGACTCCTCCCCTGTGACATACAGTGCCGGCATGCCCACGGCGATGTTGCACAAGGTCTGTAGCAAAATGGTCGATTTGCCGATGCCGGGGTCACCGCCGATCAGCACCACCGAGCCATCCACCAGGCCGCCACCCAGCACACGGTCCAGTTCGGTGCTGCTGGTCGTGAAACGCGGGATTTCCTCGACACTGACTTCGGCCAGGGTCTTGATCTGCGCCTGCTGTCCTGTCCAGCCAGCGCGGCCGCTACTGGGTGCAGCAGCGCCGCCGCTTTCGATCATGGTTTCGACCAGGGTATTCCAGGCCCCGCATTCGCCGCACTGGCCGGCCCATTTGGGGAAAGTCGCGCCGCATTCGGTGCAGCCATACAAGCGCTTGGCCTTGGCCATGGGTGGGGTCTCCTGGAAAAATTCGCCATGATAGCCGAGCAGGACGTGTCTCGAACGCCTCGGGATGCGACAAAACTATTCGTTCTAACTGCAGTCAGTAGCCCTGAACACAACGCATGAAGCGTTTTAGTGGCTTACACTGCCTTAACCTTACCTTTTGTTACAAGGAACCAAACATGGGCATGCTCAACGAGTTCAAGGCTTTCGCAGTCAAAGGCAATGTCGTCGACATGGCGGTCGGTATCATCATCGGCGCGGCCTTCGGCAAGATCGTCTCGTCCTTCGTCGGCGACGTGATCATGCCGCCACTGGGCCTGTTGATCGGTGGCGTGGACTTCAGCGACCTGGCCATTACCCTGAAGGCTGCCGAAGGTGACTTGCCAGCGGTGATGCTGGCGTATGGCAAGTTCATCCAGACCGTGATCGACTTCGTGATCGTGGCCTTTGCCATCTTCATGGGCGTGAAAGCAATCAACAAGCTCAAGCGTGAAGAAGCCGTGGCACCGACTACGCCGCCTGTGCCTTCGGCTGAAGAGACGCTGCTGACCGAAATTCGCGATTTGCTCAAGACGCAGAACCAGAACCGCTTGCCTTGAGAATTGCCGGAGGCGCTTTGGGGAGCGGGCATGCTCGCGAAGAAAGCAATGCGATGGATGGCACCGGCTCCGCCGGTGTTCGCGGGTGAACCCGCTCCTACGGCGGCCTGTGTCCAACC
>NZ_JBICMK010000093.1:0-422 GCF_043106315.1 Pseudomonas sp. FYR_5
GTAACCGTGACCCTGTCCAACGGCCAGACCATTACCGTTGAAGCGGGCAAAACCCAGGGCAGCGTTGATTTCCAGACCCCGGCCAATGACGTCTATAACAACGGTTCGACTGTCAGTGTCACGATCGAGAACGCCACGGGCGGCAACTTCGAGCAACTGACCCCGAACCCGACGCCGGCTCAGACCACGATCAACGACTCGGTCGATGCCACCACTGCAACCCTGACCGCCTCGCCAAGCGTGACCGAAGGCGGCGTGATCACCTATACCGTGACCCTGAGCAACCCTGCCCAGACTCCGGTAACCGTGACCCTGTCCAACGGCCAGACCATTACCGTTGAAGCGGGCAAAACCCAAGGCAGCGTTGATTTCCAGACCCCGGCCAATGACGTCTACAACAACGGTTCGACTGTCAGCGTCAC
>NZ_JBICMK010000094.1:0-941 GCF_043106315.1 Pseudomonas sp. FYR_5
GTAACCGTGACCCTGTCCAACGGCCAGGTCATCACCGTTGAAGCGGGCAAGACCCAAGGCAGCGTCGACTTCCAGACCCCGGCCAATGACGTCTACAACAACGGTTCGACTGTCAGCGTCACCATCGAGAACGCCACGGGCGGCAACTTCGAGCAACTGACCCCGAATCCGACTCCAGCCTCGACTGTCATCAATGACAGCATCGATACCGTCACCGTAAGTATTCTCAGCAATGGAAATGTGACCGAAGACCAGCAACCTTCCTTTACTGTGAAAGTTGGCCAGGCGCTGGACCGTCCGTTGACCGTAACCCTGTCGAACGGCGACACCGTGACGATCGAAGCCGGTAAGACCGAAGTCGAGTACAAGACCTCGGTTCAGGGCGATGACGTCTATCTCGATGCAGGCTCCATCACGCTCAGTGTTATCGACGCTACAGTTCCGGGTGCCACTTTCGAGAAGCTGGCCTTGGGTGGCCCGGCTACCGTTGAGATCTCGGACACTATCAGTGAGGTGGTGGCCAAGTTGACCGCCACCCCTTCGGTGACCGAAGGCGGCGAGATCACCTACACCATCACGCTGACCAACAAAGACGGTCTGCCGATCAACAACCACTCGGAGCTGTACTTCAAGCTGACCGACGGCACTACTGTCGTCGTGGCGGCGAACAGCACCACCGGTTCGGCCACTGCAACCGCCCCGGACAACGTCTACGTCGGTACTAACCAGCCGGTGGTCAATGCCATCGACGCGGTCAGCGGCGCAGATGCGTGGAAGTTCGAAAACCTGAACCTGGACAAGACGCCGGTCAGCACTACCGTCACTGACGAACCAGGCACCCCAGGCAACGAAGGCGACCTGGTCAAGGTCACCATCACGGCCGACCAGACTTCGGTGGCCGAGAACGTCAAACCGACGTTCACCGTACACGTCAACCAGCC
>NZ_JBICMK010000095.1:0-187268 GCF_043106315.1 Pseudomonas sp. FYR_5
GTCACAACCTCTGACGCCCTGGTGGCCATTGTAGGAGCGGGTTCACCCGCGAAAGGGCAGGGCCTGCCGGCTAATGTCCAAAGGCCGTTCACCGTTGCCGCCACTGCCTTACCCGCGACGAGGCTGGGATAGGTCACCACCCATCTGGCCATAGACCTTGGCCATATCGATCCCCTTTTGGCCGTTTGCGTCGTTCTCCCCTGCCGATCAGCCCATGACAATGGACCCACGCCAGTCCCACCGGAGAACAACAATGCTGACGATCTATTCCGATGACCACCGCCTGCACCACGGCCGCTGCGAGCTGATCGATGGCAAGCTGATGCCCTGTTTCGAAATGCCTTCGCGCGCCGACCATGTGCTCGACCAGGTGAAAAAACGCAACCTCGGCGACATCCAGGGCCCGACCGACTTCGGCCGTGCGCCGTTACTGCGCGTCCACAGCGCCGATTACCTGGATTTCTTCGAAGGCGCCTGGGCCCGCTGGGCTGCACTGGGCCACGAGGGTGACCTGCTGCCCTTCACCTGGCCGGCCCGCACACTGCGCCAGGTCAAACCGACCGGCCTACATGGCGAACTGGGTTACTACAGCTTCGATGCCGGCGCCCCCATCACCGCGGGTACCTGGCAGGCTGCCTATAGTGCTGCACAAGTTGCCCTGACCGCCCAGGCAGCGATTCAGCAAGGCGCCCATGCGGCGTTCGCCCTGTGCCGTCCGCCAGGGCACCACGCTGCCGGTGAAGTGATGGGCGGCTACTGCTACCTGAATAACGCCGCCATCGCCGCCCAGGCCTTCCTCGATCAAGGCCGAAGCAAGGTCGCCATCCTTGACGTCGACTACCACCACGGCAACGGCACCCAAGACATCTTCTACAGCCGCGACGACGTGTTCTTCGCTTCGATCCACGGCGACCCGCAGGACGAATTCCCGTTCTTCCTCGGCTATGCCGATGAAACCGGCGAAGGCGCAGGCCAGGGCTACAACATCAACTACCCCTTGCCCGCCGGTAGCGACTGGGCCGCCTGGAGCGCAGCCCTGGAGGATGCCTGCAAGCGCATCGCCAGCTATGACGCCGACGTGCTGGTCATCTCCCTGGGTGTGGACACCTTCAAGGACGACCCCATCTCACAGTTCAAGCTGGACAGCCCGGACTACCTGGAAATGGGCAAGCGCATCGGCCAACTCGGCAAGCCGACCCTGTTCGTGATGGAAGGCGGCTACGCTGTGGAAGAAATCGGCATCAACGCGGTCAATGTGCTGGAAGGTTTCCAGCGCGCCCAGCCAGGAGCCCGATAATGGTCCGACTCAAGCGTCTGCTCGCCCCGTTCATCGCTGCCACCCTGTTCGCGGGCGCCCTGCATGCGCAAGCTGAGCAGCGTACCCTGCGTGTATATAACTGGTTCGATTACATCACCCCGCAGACCTTGACTGCCTTCCAGAAGGACAGCGGCGTGAAGCTGGTGTACGACATCTTCGACACCAACGAGGCGCTGGAGGCCAAGCTGCTAACCGGCAACTCCGGTTATGACGTGGTAGTACCGTCCAACGTGTTCCTCGCCAAGCAGATCGAAGCTGGGGTGTTCCAGCCGCTGGATCGCAGCAAGCTGCCGAACTGGCAACACCTGGACCCGGCGCTGATGAAGCTGATCGAAGCCAATGACCCGGGCAACAAGTTTGCCGTGCCGTATATGTACGGCACCGTGCTGATCGGCTTCAACCCGGCCAAGGTCAAGGCTGCACTCGGCGACAACGCGCCGGTGGACAGCTGGGACCTGATTTTCAAGGAAGAGAACATCGCCAAGCTCAAGCAGTGCGGCGTAGCCCTGCTCGACTCGCCGTCGGAGATTCTACCGGTGGCCCTGCAGTACCTGGGCTTGCCGCCGAACAGCGACAAGCCGGCCGACTACAAGAAGGCCGAGGCGCTGATGCTGAAGATTCGTCCGCATATCACCTACTTCCACTCCTCGAAGTACATGGCAGACATCGCCAATGGCGACATCTGCGTGGCGGTGGGCTACAGCGGCAGCTTCTCGCAGGCTGCCAACCGCGCCCGTGAGGCGAACAACGGCGTGGTGGTGGACATGCGCCTGCCCAAGGAAGGCGCGCCGATCTGGTTCGACATGCTGGCGATTCCAAAGGGCGCAGCCAACCCGGAGGATGCGCATACGTTCATCAACTACCTGCTGCGGCCAGAAGTGATTGCGCCGATCAGCGACTTCGTCGGGTATCCGAACCCGAACAAGGATGCGACCGACAAGGTGAATCCGACGATTCGCAACAACCCCAACCTGTATCCGACGGCAGAGGCGATGGCCAAACTCTATACGCTCAAGCCCTTGACGCGAAATGCCGAACGGGCCAGGACCCGCGCCTGGACGCGGATAAAGTCCGGTACCTGATGTTGAACCTGGGGCTGCTTTGCAGCCCCCTTCATTTTCTCCAGACTTTGCGTAGTTTCATCAAGGCCTCGGCTATCTCGCCCTCTGGCACCGCCGCAAAGCCCAGTACCAGTCCTGCCCGTTTATCCACAGACGCCTCACTGTCCGTCAACCAGAAACTGCTCAGTGGCGTCACCTCCACCCCCACCGCCTCGGCTTTGGCCACCAGCTCCTGTTCCCGAGTAAAGTTATCCACACCCACCTTCACATGCAGCCCAGCGGCCACTTCCGGCATTGCGCCCAAGCCCGGAATATCCACAGGCCAACCGGCCTTGAGCACATCGCGCCGCTTCAACGCCGCCTTGCGCATACGGCGGATATGCCGCTGAAAATGCCCGCGCGCCATGAACTCGGCCATCACGCACTGACTGCTGACTTCCGAATGCCGCACTGCCAACGCTCTGCCCTGGCTGAACGCCTGCACCAGCTTCGACGGAAGCACCAGGTAGCCCAGACGCAAGGCCGGGAAGGCTATCTTGCCGAAGGTGCCGACATACAACACTCGCCCGTGCCGGTCGAGCGCTGCCAGCGGGGCCAGCGGCGCACCGCTGTAGCGGTACTCACCGTCATAGTCGTCCTCGATGATCCAGCCGTCAGTGCGTTCAGCCCAGGCCAGCAATGCCAGGCGACGTGCAAGGCTCATGGTCACCCCGGTCGGGTATTGGTGCGCAGGCGTGACATAGGTCAGTCGGCAATTCGTCAACTGTTCCAGCCGGCTGCAGTCCAGTCCGTCTTCATCCACAGGCACGCCAACCACCCGGCCACCCGCGAGCGTGAAGGCATGAGCGGCCGCCCGATAGCCTGGGTTTTCCACAGCCACACCGTCGCCCGGTTGCAGCAGTAACTGTGCACAAAGGCTGATGGCCTGCTGCGCACCGCTAGTGATCACAATTTGTTCAGCCGTGCAGTTCAGGCCCCGCGAGCGTCGTAGGTAGGCCGCAATCAGATCGCGCAAAGCCGGCTCGCCTGCCGGATCACCATAGCCCAGTTGCGCAGGGCACGGGTTGCGCCAGAAACCCGCCTGTAGCTTGGCCCAGACGTCAAACGGGAACAGGTCGAATGCCGGAATACCAACACGAAAAGCACGCGGCGCACCGCTTCTGGGCGGTGGCAAATGGTTGCTTTTCAGGCGCTGCAGAGGCTCACTAAGAAGTCTTCCGCTGGATAAATCCTCAGTACTCTCTTCGCAAAATGTGGATAAACCTGTTGATAAACCCCGGGATAACCCTGTGGATACTTGTGTGGACAGTTTTGGCAGTCGGCTGACGTAAGTGCCATCCCCGACGCGGCTTTCGATGAAGCCCTCGGCATACAGTTGATCGTAGGCGCGCACCACGCTGTTGCGTGAAAGCGCCAACATGGCAGCCAGGTCGCGCGTGGCCGGCAGCCGCGTACCACTGCTCAGGCGTCCATCCAGTACCCGCGCTCGCAACGCCTGATATAGCTGCTGGCTAAGCCCGCGGCGGCGATCAAGGGCGATCCCGGCAGGGTCGAAAGGCAGTATGAGGGGGGACTCGCTCATGGTATTGGACCTATCAAAACAGGCAGTAATGGCTCTTACCCAGAACCAATAGCCTGCCTAGGATGGAGCCATTCGACAAGGATCCCGCCATGTACAACAGTAAGCCTCACCAGGAACACGACCTCACCCGCCTGCACCAGCACATGCTAGACACCCGCCTGGCCGTTCTGGTCAGTCAGGGCGAACAGGGCCTTCTGGCCACACACCTGCCGGTGCTGGTCGATACCGCCGAGGGTGATTTCGGCACTGTGTATGCTCACCTGGCCCGGGCCAACCGCCAATGGCAAGACCTGCAGCAAGGCGGCGAAGCGCTGCTGGTATTCCCCGGCGCCGATGCCTATGTCAGCCCCAGCTATTACCCAAGCAAGGCCGATAACCCCAAGGTGGTGCCGACCTGGAACTACCTGGCGGTGCACGCTTACGGCTCGGCCGAAGTCATCCATGAGGCCGAGCCGCTACTGGCTATCGTTAGCCGCCTGACCGACCGTCACGAACAGGGTCGCAGCGAACCATGGAAAGTCACCGACGCCCCTGCCGACTACATCGACGGCATGCTCCGCGCCATCGTCGGCATTCGCCTACCCATTGCGCGCCTGCAAGGTGCGCGCAAGCTCAGCCAGAACCGCTCCGGGCACGACATCGAAGGCGTGCGCGAAGGCCTGAGCGCCAGTCCCGATCAACTGGACAATCAACTCGCGGCGCACATGCGCCAACTCTGAAGGAATAGCCCATGCCCAACCTTACCCTGCGCCCTGTCACGGCCCAAGATCACGCAGCCTGGCACGCCCTGTGGCAGGCCTACCTGCACTTCTACGAGACCGAGCTGGCCGATGCCGTCAGCCTGAGCACCTGGCAACGCCTGCTCGACCCCAGCGAGCCAACCCATTCGGCACTGGCCTGGGTCGACGGCAAGGCGGTGGGGATGGTCAACTTCATCTACCATCGCTCCAACTGGAGCATCGAGAATTCCTGCTACCTGCAGGACCTGTATGTGGACAGCACGCAACGTGGCCTGGGCATTGGTCGACAGTTGATCGAGCACGTCTACACCACCGCCAAGGCCGACAACTGCATCAAGGTGCACTGGCTGACCCACGAAACCAACGCCACCGCCATCAGCCTGTACCAGCAGGTTGCCGAGCGCTCGGGTTTCATCCAATTCCGCAAAGGCTTGTAGGTCGAACATGACAGACGTATTGAACTGGAAACCCGCCGCAACCCCCAAGGCTGAGCCCATTGAAGGCCGCTTTATTCGCCTGGAAAAGCTCGATCCAGGGCACCATGGCGAAGACCTCTGGGAGGTGCTGCAGGGGCCGGCCTCCGATCCGGTGCTGTGGGACTACCTGCCCTACGGTCCGTTCGCCGAACGTGCCGCCTTTGACCGCTGGCTGGAAGGCAACGCAGCTGGCCGCGACCCGCTTTTCTACACCGTCATCGACCGCGCCAGTGGCCAGGCCCAAGGCATTCTCAGCCTGATGTCGATCGTGCCTGACCACGGCCGAATCGAGATCGGCCACATCGCCTTCGGCGCCGCCATGCAGCGCACGCCCAAGGGTACCGAGGCGGTGTACCTGCTGGGCAAGCTGGGCTTCGAGCTGGGTAATCGACGGCTGGAGTGGAAGTGCAATAACGCCAATGCCCGTTCCAAACGCGCGGCAGAACGATTCGGCTTCGTCTACGAAGGGGTGTTCCGCAAGCACCTGGTGGTCAAGGACCATAACCGCGACACGGCTTGGTACTCGATTACCGATGATGAATGGCCGGCGGTGGCTGCCGGGTTTGAGCGGTGGCTGAGTGAAGAGAACCAGCAACCGGGTGGCCAGGTGGAAAGCCTTGAGGTGTGCCGTAAAGGTTGAACGGTGTGCTGAATCAGAGGCTAGTGAATCCAGCACAAAAAAGGGGAGCATCCGCTCCCCAGAGGTTAACCACTTGTAGATGAGGGCTTAAATCAGCCCTCGATCTCGATCAGGATCTCACCTGGCGTCACGCGATCACCCTTGGCCACATGGATGGCCACGACCTTACCGGCGATGGCCGCCTGCACTTCGGTTTCCATCTTCATGGCTTCGGTGATCAAGACGGCCTGGCCGGCCTTGACCATGTCACCTTCCTTGACCAGCACATCAACGATGTTCCCTGGCATGGTGGTGCTTACGTGGCCAGGGTCAGTCGCTTGCTTGCGCTTGCTGCCGCCACCGCTGACGAACTCGTTGAGTGGCTCGAAGACCACTTCTTCCGGCATGCCGTCGATCGACAGGTAGAAGTGACGCTTGCCTTCGGCTTTCACGCCCACACCGGTGATGTCAACGCGGTAGGTTTCGCCGTGAACGTCGATGACGAACTCGGTCGGCACGCCTTCACCACCGGGCGCAGCCACGGCACCGGCTTCCGGAATCGGCAGCAGAACTTCAGGCGTCAGCGTGCCAGCTTCGCGTTCTTCGAGGAACTTGCGGCCAATGTCAGGGAACATGGCGAAGGTCAGCACGTCTTCTTCGCAACGGGCCAAGGTACCGATGTCGCTACGCAGCTTGGCCATTTCCGGCTTCAGCAGATCAGCCGGGCGCACATCGATCACGTCTTCGCTGCCGATAGCCTGGCGACGCAGTTGCTCGTTGACCACACCCGGTGCCTTGCCATAACCACCTTGCAGGTACAACTTCACCTCGTTGGTGATGGTCTTGTAGCGCTCACCAGCCAGCACGTTGAAGAACGCCTGGGTGCCGACGATCTGCGAGGTCGGGGTGACCAGCGGTGGGAAGCCGAGGTCTTCACGCACACGCGGGATCTCGGCCAGCACTTCGTTCATGCGGTTGAGGGCGCCCTGCTCCTTGAGCTGGTTGGCCAGGTTGGAAATCATGCCGCCCGGTACCTGGTTGACCTGCACGCGGGTGTCCACCGTTGTGAACTCGCTTTCGAACTGGTGGTACTTCTTGCGCACGGCGTAGAAGTACAAGCCGATTTCCTGCAGAAGCTCCAGGTCCAGGCCGGTGTCGAACTCGCTGCCCTTGAGTGCAGCAACCATCGACTCGGTACCTGGATGGCTGGTGCCCCAGGCGAAGCTGGAGATGGCAGTGTCGATGTGGTCGGCGCCATTTTCCACTGCCTTGAGCTGGCACATGGCAGCCAGGCCGGCGGTATCGTGGGAGTGGATGAACACCGGCAGCGACTGTTCAGCCTTCAGCGCCTTGACCAGTTCGCCAGTGGCGAACGGGGTCAGCAGGCCAGCCATGTCCTTGATCGCCACCGAGTCGCAACCCATGGCTTCCATCTGCTTGGCCTGCTTCACGAAGGCTTCGATGGTGTGTACCGGGCTGGTGGTGTAAGCGATGGTGCCCTGGGCGTGCTTGCCGGCGGCCTTGACCGCTTCGATGGCCACGCGCAGGTTACGCACGTCGTTCATGGCGTCGAAAATGCGGAACACATCGATGCCGTTGACCGCAGCCTTGGCGACGAAGGCCTTGACCACGTCGTCGCTGTAGTGGCGGTAGCCCAGCAGGTTCTGACCGCGAAGCAGCATTTGCAGGCGGGTGTTGGGCAGCGCCGCGCGCAGCTTGCGCAGGCGCTCCCACGGGTCTTCCTTGAGGAAGCGCACGCAGGCGTCGAAGGTGGCACCACCCCAGACTTCCAGCGACCAGTAGCCGACCTTGTCGAGCTTGTCACAGATCGGCAGCATGTCTTCGGTACGCATGCGGGTGGCCAGCAGGGACTGGTGGGCGTCGCGCAGGATCGTGTCGGTTACGTGAATTTTCTTGGACATTATGGGGTTCCTCACAGGCCTGCGTGGGCGGCGATGGCGGCAGCGATGGCCAGGGCCAGCTCTTCGGGTTTGCGCTTGATCGAGTAGTTGGTCAATTCAGGGTGGCTTTCGACGAAGCTGGTATTGAACTGGCCGCTACGGAATTCCGGATTGCGCAGGATTTCCTGGTAGTACGCGGCGGTGGTCTTCACCCCTTGCACGCGCATGTCGTCCAGGGCCCGCAGGCCGCGGTCCATGGCTTCTTCCCAGGTCAACGCCCACACCACCAGTTTCAGGCACATGGAGTCGTAGAACGGCGGAATGGTATAGCCGGTGTAGATCGCCGTGTCGGTACGCACGCCCGGGCCGCCGGGGGCGTAGTAACGGGTGATCTTGCCGAAGCTGGGCAGGAAGTTGTTTTTCGGGTCTTCAGCATTGATACGGAACTGCAAGGCGTAGCCACGGTGCTGAATATCTTCCTGCTTGACCGACAGTGGCAGCCCCGAGGCAATGCGGATCTGCTCACGAACGATGTCGATCCCGGTGATTTCCTCGGTGATGGTGTGTTCCACCTGCACCCGGGTGTTCATTTCCATGAAGTACACTTCGCCATCGGCGAGCAGGAACTCCACGGTACCGGCGTTCTCGTAATTCACCGCTTTGGCCGCACGTACCGCCAGGTCACCGATGTAGGCACGCTGTTCGGGAGTGAGCTGTGGGCTGGGGGCAATTTCGATGAGCTTCTGGTTACGGCGCTGGATAGAGCAGTCGCGCTCGAACAGGTGCACTACGTTGCCGAAGCTGTCACCGAGAATTTGCGCCTCGATGTGCTTCGGGTTGACGATGCACTTCTCCAGGAACACTTCGGCCGAACCAAAGGCCTTGGTCGCCTCGGAAATGACCCGCGGGAAATTCTGTTCCAGTTCTTCACGGCTATTGCAACGGCGAATACCGCGACCGCCACCACCGGAGGTGGCCTTGAGCATCACCGGATAACCGATGCGGTCACCTTCGCTCAGGGCTTCATGAATATCGGCAACGTTGCCTTCGGTGCCCGGGGTTACCGGCACACCGGCGGCGATCATGGTGCGGCGCGCTTCGGTCTTGTCGCCCATACGGCGGATCACGTCGGCGGCCGGGCCAATGAACTTGATCCCGCGCTCGGCGCAAATCTCTGCCAGTTCGGCGTTTTCCGAAAGGAAACCATAGCCCGGGTGCAAGGCATCACAGCCGGTTTCCACAGCCAGGTTCACCAGCTTGCGCGGGTTCAGGTAACCGGCCAGCGGCTCGGCACCGATGCTGTGGGCTTCGTCAGCGCGCTTGACGTGCAAGGCATGCCGGTCGGCGTCGGAAAAGATCGCTACCGAGCGAATGCCCATCTCGGCGCAAGCACGCACGATCCGAACTGCGATTTCACCTCGGTTGGCGATCAGGATTTTTTTTATCACTGGAGTCTTCCCAAAGCCGTAGGAACAGTCGAGCCGGTTCTACCGGTCGGCGCGTGACCAGACGTTGCTGGCCAGTCGCGTAATCACCCTAGCGCTGTAGGTCGATAAACAAAAATCAATATTTGTTAGAGGCTGTATTAGTAAAAGCTTATAGTTGGGTAACAGGGTGTTGCCGAGGAGCCGATTAAAATGCGTAAGTCCTTGATGCGTATGACATTGCGTCAACTCCAGATCTTCAATGAGGTGTGCGATTTGCGCTCGTACAGCCGTGCTGCGGAGGAGATGGCGCTGACGCAACCCGCCGTTAGTCTACAGATCCGCCAGCTTGAAGAGCTGATCGGCCAGCCGCTGTTCGAGTACGTGGGCAAGAAGCTCTACCTGACTGAGGCGGCCGAGGCCCTTCAGCGCGCCAGCCACGATATCTTCGGGCGCCTGGAAAGCCTGGACATGCAGCTTTCGGACATGCAGGGCTCATTGCAGGGCCAGTTGAAACTGGCGATCGAGTCCAGTGCCAAGTACTTCGTGCCACACCTGTTCGCCGCCTTCAAGCAGCGTCACCCGGAGGTCAACCTGACCCTGACGGTAGTCAACCGCGCCCAAGCCATCCGCCGCCTTTCCGATAACCGCGACGACCTGATCATCATGTCGATGGTGCCGCAAGACATGGGCCTGGAGTTTCTGCCGTTCCTCAACAATCCGATCGTTGCGGTGGCCCCGCCGCAGCACCCGCTGTGCAAGCTGGAGCATTTGCGCATGCAGGACCTGGAGCCTCATACCCTGTTAATCCGCGAGCAAGGTTCGGGAACACGCAAGGCGTGCGAAGAGTACTTCAAGGACAAGCGCGTGCATTTCGCCCAAACGCTTGAAGTAGCCTCGGCCGATGCCCAACGCGAATGCGTGATCGCCGGCTTGGGGATCGCCCTGCTGACCCGCCATGCAGTCAACCTGGAACTGGCCACCGGGGTGCTGAAGGAATTGCCGGTCGAGGAACTGCCGCTGTACCGTAGCTGGTGCGTGGTGCAGGCCAAGGCCAAGCGACAGTCGCCGGTGGCCTTGGCATTTCTGGCATTCATCCGCGGCGAACGTGCGCTGATCAGCGCGCTTGTTGAACGTTTTTCGGGGAAGTTGCCGCCGACGACTGCCATACCGTGAGTGCTTGCAGCTCAGGGTAGTCCGCCAGGTCGCGGAGCAGTTGACGTTGGTCGCAATAGCTCTCGATCGCGCGGCGGTATTCCATACGGCGCTGATCCTTTTCCTGCTGCTTGCGAGCCTTGGCGTTGGGTTGGTACGTACCGTCGAAGTCACGAGCCATTGCCTCTCTCCCAGATAGGATGCGGGAGTTTCAGACTGGCCTTGATGGTTTACCGTTTTGCGGTGGAATGGTGACAGAATCGTGAATTTTCACTGCCTGTACCGGCCTCTTCGCGGGCTTGCCCGCTCCCACAGGAATGGCACCGATTTATACAGGTGCACAGTACCTGTGGGAGCGGGCAAGCCCGCGAAGAGGCCAATACAGGTTGAATTCAGTCGTCTGTAGCCTTGATCGATTTGGGCGACAGACGCAAGCTGCGCAAGCTGCGCTTCACGCTCTTCAGGTGGTTGACCAGGCTTGGCCCGCGCGCCATGGCAACGCCCATGGCCAGCACGTCGATCACCACCAGATGGGCAATACGCGAGGTCAGAGGGGTGTAGATCTCGGTGTCCTCATGCACGTCGATCGCCAGGTTGACCGTCGACAGCTCGGCCAGCGGCGTCTGGCTGGGGCACAGGGTAATCAGGTTGGCGCCGCTCTCACGCACCAGGTTGGCAGTGATCAGCAGGTCCTTGGAACGGCCCGACTGGGAAATACACACCGCCACATCACCCGGTTTCAGGGTAACCGCCGACATCGCTTGCATGTGCGGGTCGGAATACGCTGCCGCGCTGAGCAGCAGGCGGAAGAACTTGTGCTGGGCATCGGCTGCAACCGCACCGGACGCGCCAAAGCCATAGAACTCTACCCGCTGCGCCTGGGCCATGGCGCTCACTGCTTGTTGCAGCGCCTGCGGATCAAGGTGCTCGCGCACTTCCATCAGGGTGTGGAGGGTGGTGTCGAAGATCTTCAGACTGTAGTCGGCGACCGAGTCATCTTCGTGGATGGCGAACTGACCGAAGCTGGCCCCGGCAGCCAGGCTTTGCGCCAGCTTCAGCTTCAGGTCCTGGAAGCCCGAGCAGCCGATGGCCCGGCAGAAACGCACGATGGTCGGCTCACTGATACCCACGCTGTGCGCCAAGTCGGCCATGGAGCTGTGCATGACGGCAGCCGGGTCGAGCAGCACGTGGTCGGCCACTTTCAGTTCCGATTTGCGCAGCAGGTGGCGCGATTGGGCGATATGTTGCAACAGATTCACAGGCTGGACTCGGTTATGATCGGCTTGCCGGGTTGTAGCTTTCTTGTAGTTATACTACATGGACGCCAACCCGCCCAGTTAAACGAACGTGGAGAGTGGTGGTTTGACTATTCCTTGCGACATTCTGGTCTTCGGCGGCACCGGCGATCTGGCCCTGCACAAATTGCTTCCGGCGCTCTACCACCTGTTTCGCGAGGCCCGTCTGAACCCTGCCGTGCGGGTCATCGCACTGGCCAGGCGCAACCTGCCACGCATCGACTATCTGAAGCTCGCCGAACGCCATTGTCGGGCGCAGATTGCCCGCAGTGACTTCGACGAAGAGGTGTGGCAGCGGTTTTCCGCACGTGTCGACTACTTCCCGATGGATGCTTCACAGAGCGCCGACTTCGGCCGCCTGGCACGCTACCTGGGCGAACCCGGTGGGCTGACGCGCATCTTCTACCTGGCCACCGCCCCCAACCTGTTCGTACCGATTGCCAACCACCTGCGCATTGCCGGACTGGCCGACACCGAAGCGCGCATCGTGCTGGAAAAGCCGATCGGCCATTCGCTGGAATCAGCCACTGCCATCAATGAAGCGATTGGCACGGTGTTCGAGGAAAGCCAGGTGTTTCGCATCGACCACTATCTGGGCAAGGAAACCGTGCAGAACCTGATGGCCCTGCGTTTTGCCAATGCCCTGCTGGAGCCAGTGTGGCGCAACAACCAGGTCGACCATGTCCAGATCAGCGTTTGCGAGACGCTGGGCGTAGAAAACCGCGGTGCCTACTACGACCGCGCCGGGGCTATTCGCGACATGCTGCAGAACCACCTGCTGCAACTGCTGTGCCTGGTGGCCATGGAGCCACCCGCGCAGTTCGAGGCCGAAGCGGTACGCGACGAAAAGGTGAAAATCCTGCGCGCCCTCAAGCCGATCACTGGCCAGGATGTACAGGACAAGACAGTACGCGGCCAATATGGCGCCGGACGTATCGGCGGCCAGGAAGTGCCGGCCTACTACTTTGAAAAGGATGTCGACAACGACAGCGATACCGAGACTTTCGTGGCCATCGAGGCGCACATCGACAACTGGCGCTGGGCGGGCGTGCCTTTCTATCTGCGCACCGGCAAACGCATGGCGCGGCGCGCTTCGCAGATCGTCATCCAGTTCAAGCCAGTGCCTCACGAACTGTTCAGCGGCGGCCAGGTCAACCAGCTACTGATACAGCTGCAACCGGACGAACGCATCAGCCTGCGCATGATGACCAAGAGCCCAGGCAAGGGCATGCGCCTGGAACCCGTGGAGCTGGACCTTAATCTGGCCCAGGTGTTCAGCCAGACTCGCCGCTGGGAAGCCTACGAGCGTCTGCTGCTGGATGTGCTCGAAGGTGATTCGACACTGTTCATGCGCCGCGATGAAGTGGAAGCAGCCTGGGCCTGGGTAGATCCAATCATCAAGGGCTGTGAAGAACACTTCCAGGCACCCCGCCCCTACCCGGCTGGCAGTTTCGGGCCCGAGCAAGCCAACAGCCTGCTCGCCAGGCATGGCAGGCGCTGGCATGGCTGAATGACCTGCGCGATGGCGCGACCTTTAATCTGAAACAGCAGCAGATGAAGTTCGAAGGTGCGAAATCCATAACGTGAAGGCCATCGACTGACCATGCCTCCGCCAGCTTGCGCAGGCCGTGACCTGGCCTCGGGCCGATGAGCGGGATGCAGCCAGGTGAATATTCATACAGTAGATATTTGCCCCTTACCCGGCATCGCCCTAGAATGGCCCGATGCGCACAGACGACCTCTCTCTCCTGCTGAATTCCCTCAACGATGCCCAACGCCAGGCCGTAGCGGCCACGCTCGGGCGTCAACTGGTGCTTGCCGGCGCCGGTTCCGGTAAAACCCGCGTGCTGGTACACCGCATCGCCTGGCTGATCCAGGTCGAGCAGGCGTCGCCGCACTCGATCCTGTCGGTGACGTTCACCAACAAGGCCGCGGCAGAAATGCGCCAGCGGATCGAGCAACTGCTGGGCATCAACCCGGCAGGCATGTGGGTCGGTACCTTCCACGGCCTGGCCCATCGCCTGTTGCGGGCCCACTGGCAGGAAGCGCGGCTGGTGCAGAACTTCCAGATCCTCGACAGCGACGACCAGCAGCGCCTGATCAAGCGGGTGATGCGCGAGTTGGGCCTGGACGAGCAGAAGTGGCCGGCACGCCAGGCCCAGTGGTTCATCAACGGGCAGAAAGACGAAGGCCTGCGCCCGCAGCATATCCAGGCGGGGGGCGACCTGTTCCTGGCGACCATGCGCGAGGTCTATACGGCCTACGAGCAGGCGTGCGAGCGCGCCGGTGTCATCGATTTCTCCGAGCTGCTGCTTCGCGCCCTGGACCTGTGGCGTGACCACCCGGGCCTGCTGGAACACTATCAGCGACGCTTCCGCCACGTGCTGGTGGACGAGTTCCAGGATACCAACGCCGTGCAGTACGCCTGGTTGCGCCTGCTGGCACGCGGCGGCGACAGCCTGATGGCGGTAGGCGATGACGACCAGTCGATCTACGGCTGGCGCGGCGCCAAGATCGAAAACATTCACCAGTACACCGCCGACTTCCCCGACGCCGAAATGATCCGCCTGGAGCAGAACTACCGCTCCACCGGCGGCATCCTCAAGGCGGCCAACGCGCTGATCGCCAACAACAGCGGGCGCCTGGGCAAGGAACTGTGGACCGACATGGGCGAAGGCGAACCACTGACCCTGTACGCGGCCTACAACGAGCACGATGAAGCGCGCTATGTCGTGGAAACCATCGAGAGCCTGGTCAAGCAGGGTAATGCGCGCAACGAGATCGCCATCCTGTACCGCTCCAACGCCCAGTCGCGAGTGCTGGAAGAAGCCCTGCTGCGCGAGCGCATCCCCTACCGCATCTATGGCGGCCAGCGCTTCTTCGAGCGCGCCGAAATCAAGAATGCCATGGCTTACCTGCGCCTGATCGAAGGGCGTGGCAACGATGCCGCTCTGGAGCGGGTGATCAACGTGCCGCCGCGCGGTATTGGCGAAAAAACCGTCGAAGCCATCCGCGAGCACGCCCGCCACAGCCAGCTGTCCATGTGGGAGGCCATGTGCCAGCTGCTCGCCGCCAAGGCCCTGAAAGGCCGCGCTGCCAGTGCCCTGGGGGCCTTTATCGAGCTGATCGAGGGGCTGGCCGCCAAGGTCGTGGACATGCCGCTGCATACCATGACCCAGACCACCATCGAACAGTCCGGCCTGATCACCTATCACCAGGAAGAAAAAGGTGAAAAGGGCCAGGCACGGGTAGAAAACCTTGAGGAACTGGTCAGTGCGGCACGCAACTTCGAGTCCACCGACGAAGACGCCGACCTGTCCCCGCTCTCGGCCTTCCTTGGCCACGCCTCACTCGAAGCTGGCGATACTCAGGCTGACGAGCATGAAGACAGCATCCAGCTGATGACCCTGCACAGCGCCAAAGGCCTGGAATTCCCCTATGTGTTCCTGGTGGGCATGGAAGAAGGCTTGTTCCCGCACAAGATGAGCCTGGAAGAACCCGGCCGCCTGGAAGAGGAACGACGCCTGGCTTATGTAGGCATCACCCGCGCCATGCGCCAGTTGGTCATGACCTACGCCGAAACACGCCGCCTTTATGGCAGCGAGACTTACAACAAGGTGTCGCGTTTCGTGCGTGAAATTCCGGCAGGCCTGGTTCAGGAAGTACGCCTGTCCAACAGCGTCAGCCGCCCGTTCGGCGGGGCCAAGACGGCCACCAACAGCAACCTGTTCGCCAATGCCAGCATTCCGCAGACCGCGTTCAACCTTGGCCAGCGTGTGCAGCATGCGGTATTCGGCGAAGGCGTAATCCTCAATTTCGAAGGTTCTGGCGCTCAGGCGCGGGTGCAGGTGAATTTTGCCGAAGGTAGTAAATGGCTGATGCTGGGGTATGCCAAGCTCGAGGCTATCTAAAGCCCACAAGGGTCGGGCCCCCAGCTTTGTAACATTCAGGCAAAAGCTCGAAACATTATGTCGCTGGTCATGTGCCCGGGAACCTGTGCACCATGACGCGCGTGCAATCCACAACAGGGGATATCCCACTTATGCAACGTTTTCTTAGCATCGCACTGGCGCTCTGCGTCGGCCTGACGCTGAGCCTGGACGCCAGCGCCAAGCGTTTCGGCGGCGGCAAGAGCTCGGGCTCCGCGCCTATCCACCAGACCCGCCAGGCTACGCCAACCACGCCTGCTGCCGCGCCGACCGCACCTGGCCGTGCACCGGCTGCCGCCAGCGGTGCTTCGCGCTGGTTGGGCCCACTGGCTGGCCTCGCCGCCGGTGGCCTGCTGGCTTCCATGTTCATGGGCGACGGTTTCGAAGGCTTCCAGATCATGGACTTCCTGATCGTGGCGCTTATCGCCTTCCTCGTGTTCCGCTTCATCGCCGCGCGTCGCCGCCAGCAGCAGCCACAAATGGCCATGCCGGGCCATGCGCCGATGCAGCGTGAGGCTCACGCTCAGCCTTCGCAGCCGTCGATTTTCGGTGGTTCAGCCGCACCCGCTGCCGCAGCCGCCCCGGTGATCAACGCGCCGGCCTGGTTCAACGAGCAGAGCTTCCTGGCAGCAGCCCGTAGCCATTTCCAGTCGCTGCAGCAGCACTGGGACGCCAACGAAATGGACAAGATCAGCGAGTTCGTTACCCCGCAAATGCTCGAGTTCCTCAAGCGTGAGCGTGCTGAACTGGGCGATGGCTTCCAATCTACCTACATCGATAACCTGGAAGTGCAACTGGACGGTGTCGATGACCGCGCCGACCGCACCGACGCTACCCTGACCTTCCGTGGCGTATCGAAGAATTCGCGCTTCGACCAGGGCGAAGTGTTCAGCGAAAGCTGGCACATGGTTCGCGCCCAAGGCGAGAACCAGCCTTGGCTGGTAGCCGGTATCCGTCAAAACGGCTAATCGCTGCGCGCTAAACAGAGAACCCCGGGCTTGCCCGGGGTTTTTTGCTTTTGCCAAAGTGGGCTACTAGGGTATAAGGCGCAGCGTTGTCATCTAGGTCAGAGGAAGTGAACCGTGGAAGAAGTGATCGAACAACTCCGTGAAGCGAATGAGCCGGTACCGGTGCCCCTGGAGCTTCCCGACGAAGACCAGCTGGTAGAGATCGAAGAGCAGCTGTTCATCAATATTCCATTCGTGTTCAAAGAGTTTCTGCTGACCGTAAGTGATGTGGTTTACGGCTCCCTTGAGCCTGTTACCGTCACTGATCCGCAGTCGCACACCTACCTGCCAGATGTGGCCTCCAACGCCTGGGATGCCGGCGTACCGCGCGACCTGATTCCACTGTGCCAGGACGGCGACAATTACTATTGCGTGGAAGAAGACGGCACCGTGGTGCTATGGGATGCCGAAGAGGAAGGTGTCGGCGAAGACAGTTGGGAATCGGTGTGGCATTGGGCGCGAGATGTTTGGCTGGAGAGCTGATTTCTAGCGCCTGTAGAGAAATCCACGCGATTCCAGGCTGGAAAAAAGACGGCTGAGGCCATCAATGTAGTTAAAGTCGCCAGGCTTTCTGCGCCTGGCGACAGGGATATCGCCCCCATTCCCTTGGGCGACGGTGAAATACTGCACAGGGCGTGTTCCCCTCATTGCGAGTTCTCGCGACTGTTCTCCAGCGTCTCTAGCAAGGCAATCTGCATACGCGTATGCACGCGGATGAACCAGCGCCACAACAACGCCACCACCACTGCAGCTACCACAGCAATCACCAGCAGTAACTCGCTAGTCGGCAAAATACTCGCCGACAATGCCGACAGCAGCAGGAAAATTACCAGCAGCGACAATAGCGGGATCACCTCAGCGATCACGCGACGCACACGCTGGGTATGCCGCCCGGCCATTTCTGGCTTGACGCCCATTTCTGCAAGCAGCATCGACAGGGCCTTGAGCTTGCGGTAGGCGGCGATCAGGAATGGCAGCGACAGCAACAACGCTGCGCCCCAGATCAACGCCTTCTGCAGACTAACATCGCTTACCCACTCGCTGAGCCAGTTGCCGATACGCGCTGCAAAGTAGCCCCCGCTGAAAAAGATGGCGATCACCAGCGCCAGGTTCACCCCCACCTGTAACAGGATGCGCCGGATCATCGCAACCAGCATGGCACTCTCGCCCTGCGGCTGGATGTTGCGCAACCACTCGCCATACAACGAAAGCACCCGTGCCAGGCGAGCAGGCACCATATTGCCCAACTTTTGCGACAACGGGTCGGCCGCGCGGATCAGGTACGGTGTCAACAGCGTGGTGATTGCCGATACCGCCACCGCCACCGGGTACAGGAAATCGCTGGTCACCTGCAAGGTCATACCCAGCGCGGCAATGATGAAGGAGAACTCGCCGATCTGCGAAAGACCCATGCCCACACGCAGTGACGTGCGCCCGTCATTACCGGCAATGAACGCCCCCATACCACAAGACAGCATCTTGCCCAGTACCACCGCCAAGGTGATGACCACGATCGGCCAGGCATAGTCGAGGAGCACCTGAGGGTCAATCAGCAGACCGATGGCGACGAAGAAGATGGCACTGAACAGGTCACGTACGGGCTCGATCAGCCGTTCAATCTTCAATAACTGGCGTGATTCGGCCATGATCGCGCCAATCAGGAAAGCGCCCAGTACCATGCTGTATTCCAGCTTCACAACCAGCAGGCAGAAGCCGAAACACAGGCCCAGAACGGTGATCAGCAACATTTCGTTGCTTTCGAACCTGGCGACATAGGCCAATAACCGCGGCACCAGCAAAATACCGATGACCAGAGCGACGATCATGAACAGCGACAGCTTGCCGACAGTGGAGAACACCTCGCCCGAGCTGACCGTGCCGCTGACCGCGATGCCTGACAGCAGGGCAATGATACCGATGCCAAGTATGTCCTCGACGATCAGCACACCAAAAATCAGCTGGGCAAAGCGCTCGTTCTTCATCTTCAAGTCGTTGAGCGCCTTGACGATGATGGTTGTGGAGGAGATGGCCAGGATAGCGCCCAGGAACAGTGAATCCATGGTGCTCCAGCCAAACCAACGGCCAATCTCGAAGCCGATCCAGATCATCAGCACGATTTCCAGGAACGCTGCGATGAATGCCGTGGCGCCGACCTTGAACAGCTTGCGTAGGCTGAACTCGAGCCCCAGACAGAACATGAGGAATATCACACCCAGTTCAGCGAGGATCTTGATGGTTTCCTCATCATGAATCAGGCCAAACGGCGGGGTGTGCGGGCCAATGATGAAGCCGGCGACAATGTAGCCCAGCACCACCGGCTGCTTGAGGCGGTGAAAAAGAATGGTGACGACGCCAGCGATCAGCATGATGACTGCCAGGTCCTGGATGAAGCTGATGGCATGCATGGCGTGATACTCCTTATCTCGTCTTCTTATGAATGCCTGGGCAGACCCCCTGTCGAGGCAAAACCGAGCGAGCAGCAAGTACATACTGTATTGAATGCAGAGACGCCCATGTTGCATGGGCGTACTCAGGTTAACATCGCACCCCGCCGCTAAAAGTCGGTGCAATATGCAGAAACAGATCGGCTGGAAAAGCGCTCGCGATGGCATGATCAGCGTGACGACAGCGCGCCAGCCAACGTCCCGTATCAGCAAGGCAAATTCAGAGAGGGGAACAACAGTGTCAGCAGATAACGCCCTCCATTCGCCCGATTCAGCGCAACCTCACCGTGAGCACACTATGGAACCTGGAAACGCCCAGCTGAGCATGACCGTCCTGATGACCCCGGACATGGCCAACTTCTCTGGCAACGTACATGGCGGCACCCTGCTCAAGTACCTCGATGAAGTGGCTTATGCATGCGCCAGCCGTTATGCCGGCAGTTATGTGGTGACCCTGTCGGTCGACCAGGTGATCTTCCGTGAACCCGTACACGTGGGTGAACTGGTGACCTTCCTGGCGTCGGTCAACTACACCGGCAACACTTCAATGGAAGTTGGCATCAAAGTCGTGACCGAGAACATTCGCGAGCGCTCGGTGCGCCATTCCAACAGCTGCTTCTTCACCATGGTCGCGGTCGATGACAACCGCCGCCCGGTGCCAGTGCCACCACGCCAGCCCCACAGCAGCGAAGAAAAGCGCCGCTTCCTGCAAGGCCAGCAGCGCCGGCAGATCCGCCAGGAGCTGGAAAAGCGCTACCAGGACCTGAAAACCGACGCTATTTAAAGCGCGAGCAGCTGCGCCTCGAAGCGCACCCGTGGGTGCGCAATGCGGTCCTGGGCCCGTACCAACTGCAATTCATAGCTGGCGCAGGCCTGGGTTTCCAGCAGCACTTCATGCACTGCCGCAGCCGTGAATTCGAATGCCTGCACCCAGCTGTCGCCGAGCAGCACCCGCGCCAGGAACAGCCCTGAGGTCAGGTCACCCACCCCCACCGGCTGACGCGGGAACGCCAGCAGCGGGCGGCGCAGGTGCCAACAATGCTCGGCAGTCACCAGCAGCATTTCAAACTGATCTTCGGCCCGCCCGGGATAAACCAGGTGCTTGACCAGTACAACCTGCGGCCCACGCTGCAGAAGGCTGCGCGCCATGTTCACGCAATCCTCCAGCGACTGGGCGCGGCGCCCACAGAAGCTGTCCAGCTCCAGCTGGTTGGGGCACAGGATGTCCGCCGTGGCTGCCGCCTCGTCAAGCAGGAACTCACTGACTTCCGGCGGCACGATGCAGCCCTTCTCCGGGTGCCCCATGACCGGGTCGCACAGGTACAAGGCCTTTGGGTTCACGGTCTTGATCCGCTCGACGCCAGCCAGGATCGCTCGCCCTTGTTCGGCGCTGCCCAGGTAGCCGGAAAGCACCGCATCGCAGTGGCCCAGCTCGCCGATGTTGGAAATGCCTTCCACCAACGCAGGAATTTGCGCTGGGGCAAGCACTTCACCCGCCCACTGGCCATACTGTGTGTGATTGGAGAACTGCACGGTATTGAGCGGCCAGGCATTGACCCCGATACGCTGCATGGGGAATACCGCGGCGCTGTTGCCGGCGTGGCCGAACACCACGTGGGACTGAATGGCGAGCAGGTGCGGGGTACGTTTCATGCGGGAGTTTTCCAAAGCTGTTTCAAGGATTGTGCGCAGCGCAGTATGAACTCGATTGCCACCTGTACGACAGGCCAGGAACGCAGTTAAGCTGGATCTACCTGTTTGGAGCATATGCAAATGTTGACCCTGGAGAACCTCTTCGTCCTGATGCTGGTAGCCACGGCAGGCGCCTGGTTGTGGCACAACCATGGGTTGCGTGAAAAGGCCTTGGAACGGGTCAAACAGCATTGCGCCAAACTCGACCTGGAGTTGCTTGATGATGCCGTAGCGCTCAAGCGCATCGCCTTTGTCCGGGATGCCAATGGCCGCAAGCGCCTGGCACGCGTCTATGCCTTCGAATTCACCGTCACGGGTGAGCAACGTCACCCCGGCACCGCGACCCAGTTCGGCGCCCACAGCGTGCAGATCGAACTGGCGCCCTACCCGTTCGAAATCAAGACCCCACCACGCACCGACAACGTCATAGAGATGCAGCAATGGCGCCAGGAGCACAACCGCTGGCGCAACTGATCAACTGACGCGACATTCATTCAACCCGGCTTGCAACGCGGGTTGCGGTTGCGGCTGATCGAAAATCAGCTCGATACGGCTATCCCTGCGCCAGTCGCTGGGCTGCCAAGCGGGCATATCCCCATTCAGCCCATTGAACGACCACCAGCCCTCCATGCTGTGGATAACTCCCTTGGCCCGTCGCCATGGCAAAGCACACAAGAAAGCTTTTAGCCGCTGTGGATAAAACTGTTGGCCAGGGTGCCAGCGCCAGCCAATACTCCAACCGCCCTCCCCTTGCTGGGCAAGGCACATCGGCTGACGGGGGTCTGTCCACAGTAATGCGGGAGCGACTCCAGGATTGTCGACAATCTGGTTTTTCAGTAATGAGCTGTCAACAATCTGTTCGGGGGCCGTCGGAAGGCCGGACAGAGGCAGTTGCCCTTGCACGGTCCACACAATGTTCCTTTCTTTAAATTTATTAGTTATCAACAACTTATGTTGTTCATCCACAGCCTCTGATTTATTGAAAACCACGTGTTCAGAGGCATTGAAAGCCTGCTGTTGAGCCTCTGGAAGCGGCTCGTTTCGAGCCATGGCCTGGGCATCCACAACCATCAAGAGTGGCTGAATTGTCAGCACTCCAACCCAAGGCGCTTGTTGCAACTGAGCCAGCAGCTGCAACGGATGGCCCAGGCCGGAAGGTTCGATAAACAGCCGGTCAGGCCGCGATTTGCGTAGCAATCGGCCCAGGCCCACCTGGAACGGCATGCCGTTGACGCAGCACAGGCAGCCACCTGCGACCTCGCCGATGGCAATGCCGTCTTCGTCACGGCTGAGTAAGGCTGCATCCAGGCCGACCAGGCCGAACTCGTTGATCAATACCGCCCAGTGCTCGTTGGCTGGGCGCTGGGCCAGCAAGTGACGGATCAAAGTGGTCTTGCCAGCACCCAGCGGGCCAGCAATTACATGGGTGGGAATGTTCTGCAACATGGCGTGGCTTCAGGCGGCGGTGATGCCTCACTATGCGCTGTCAGGCCAGCCAGTCAAGGCTGAGCAGCAAACGCCCCTGCTGTGCCGAAGGCGACCTATGAACCAGGCCTGCCCCTTCATTACCCTGCCATTTTTCACCTTTGAGTATCGCCACCTCACCGGTTTGCAGTTGCTGGATGTTATCCACAGATGGTTCAGCTGTGTGTAACTCACCACGACCGCTATCCCGTTCTTGCAACCATTCGCTACCTGGGCCGACGTAGGTGGTGAGCAGGCGCAACGGTACGTTATCCACATGGAAGCGTGGACACATGGGACCGTCCAGAACGCGCAAGCGCAAACCGACCCGACGTGCGCCAACCAGGCAGGTATAAGCCGCCACCAACCAGGTCACATCAGCAACGAAAGCTTCATATCCATGCAAATCCGCCGCTTCACGCAGCAGATCTGGCAATACCGGCTTCTGTTCCTCGTCCACATCAATTACCCGCTGATCAGCCAAGGGCTGGCCAAGGCTGATCACCAGTGCGGCAAAGTCCTCCAGTTGTGCCGGCAAGCGCCGCCGCCATACAGCCAGGTTTACGCCATCCTGCAGCACTTCGGCCAGCACCTGGGGCGTCTCGCCAAACACCTGAAAGATATCCACAGGTCGGTGCGCCAGGTTCATGCTGCCGCCTCCTCATGCCATGGGCCAAATGGGTCAGGTAGGCGCAACCAGCCCATGTGGCCCAAGTCCATTTCTTGATCCGTCAACAGGCATGCATCGAGGGCTGTGGATAATTTTTCGAAGTCGATATTCTGCCCGATAAACACCAACTCCTGACGGCAGTCACCGGTCTCAGCGGTCCAGTGTTTCAAGATCTCGCTCGTGTTATCCACATCCTGCGGCCACTGCTCGCGTGGCACGAAGCGCCACCAGCGGCCAGCCAGACCATGGCGCATCATGCCACCCGCTTGCGACCAGCTGCCCGCTCCCTGATATTTGCTGGCCAACCAGAAAAAGCCTTTGGAACGCAGCAGCCTTCCGTTACTCCAGTCCTTGTGGATAAAGTCGTAAAAGCGCTGTGGATGAAGCGGGCGTCGAGCCTGCCAGGTCATGGCCGCGATACCGTACTCTTCGGTTTCTGGCACATGCTCACCGCGCAGTTCCTGCAACCAGCCTGGTGCCTGGGCCGCCTGATCGAAGTCGAACAGCCCGGTGTCGAGGATACGTGCCAGCGGCACTTGGCCCATGACCATGGGTACAATCTGCGCCCGGGCATTGAGGCTGCGCAGAATGGCGATGAGTTCTTCGCGCTCATGTTGGCTGATCAGGTCGATCTTGCTCAGCAGCAGCACATCTGCGAACTCGACCTGCTCGATCAACAAATCACTGATCGACCGCTCGTCTTCTTCGCCCAACGTTTCGCCGCGGCTGGCCAGGCTGTCTGCTGCTTGATAGTCGCGCAGGAAGTTCAAGCCATCGACCACGGTGACCATGGTGTCCAGTCGCGCCATATCGGACAGACTGCGACCCTGCTCGTCGCGGAAAGTGAAAGTCTCAGCCACTGGCAGTGGCTCAGAGATACCGGTGGACTCGATCAGCAAATAATCGAAACGCCCCTCTTCGGCCAGCCGCGCAACCTCCTCAAGCAGGTCTTCGCGCAACGTGCAGCAAATGCAGCCGTTGCTCATCTCGACCAGTTTCTCTTCAGCGCGGTTGAGACTGACATTGCGCTGCACCTCGCTGGCATCGATGTTGATTTCACTCATATCGTTGACGATAACCGCGACCCGAAGGTTGTCGCGGTTGCGCAGCACATGGTTGAGCAGCGTGCTCTTGCCGGCGCCGAGAAAGCCGGACAGCACGGTGACGGGGAGACGATTGGACATGGCGAACCTCTTCAGGCAGACGCATTCGAAACGATGCATTGCATAATGTTATAAGGTAACAATACACTTTCGCCAAGTGGTTCTCGACGGACGAGTGCTCACAGAGGATGAAAAATGAATCTGCCACGCGTCATGGCATTGCTGTTACTCGCCATGCCTGCTTCCCTGTTGGCCATGCCACAAAACCAAACACTGGCCCTTTGTACGCGAAGTGCGACGCTGCTCGCTTGCCAGGACGGCAAAGGCAGTTACTACAGTGTGCGTACTGAAGGCAGCACCTTCTACCTTCGCGGCTACGACTTCAGCAGCCGTCGGCTGTGGGCACAAACCAACAGCCGCTATGGCACATTGACTTTTTTTACCGGCCTGGCCAGCGATGGTGAGGCCTGGGTGGGTTACAGCCGCCGCGTAGGCTGGACCACTTTGAACCGCGTATCCAGTTCCAGCGGGGAGCGCTTCAAGCTGCATTGCAGCTTGATCGAGGGGTGCCGTTGACCCCTGCTTTTATTTAGAACGCTTTTTCTCTGCCGCCTCTTTTGTAAGTCAGCGTCGAGCTCGTGCTGAAAACGCCAGCCTTGACCAGCCCTTTGTCAGACCGAAAAGCTAAGCCGTAACCGCGTCGAGACAAGGATCGAAATGAAATGTTCCACGTGGAACTATCCGAGCCTGCATGCCCACGACGCGGTTGCCACTCACCAGTGGGGATTTCAGCTGCGCGGTTTGACCGCCCCGCAATCATTGCCTAACCACACCGCACGCGTGTTCATGCTGCCTTGCTGCTGCACACCCGAAGCGTTGAACGTGCCACTGACCTGGGTGGTGAATTCCCGATCACTGAGGAATGTAGCCTGGCCACTACCCTGTGCCTTTGGGCAGCTGAACTGGAATTTCCACACGTTACCGGTACGGTCAGTAATTTTCTGCGTGCAGCCCGATTTCGGGTCCTGCAGCGGAATGTCATTCGTTGCCACCTGTTCTGGCGTCAGGCACGAACGCACACCCTTGCCACCTATACTTACCCCTTGCTTGGCCAACACTCCTTCCATCATCGCGCGCTGCTCTGGCGGCAGGTTCTTCAACTGGCCGAGCATGAATTCCATGTCGGGTAGCGGCTTGCCATCGACCTGCATGTTGCTGGTGGTCAGCTCCCACAAACCCGGTTGCAGCATCTGGGCTTGCACCAGCGGACTGCTCATGCCTAGGGCCAACGCCAACAGTGGCAGACGATTCTTCATGGACGAACGCTCCTGGAAAAAAGCCGGTCAAACGGGCCGGACTGAGCCTTAGACGCCAAATCCGCCTGCGGGTTGCAGGCGGACCGGGAACGTGTTCTGTTACCTCAAGTGTACTCGGCAAGCAGGATGCATATGGATTACCACAGCCCCTACTTCTTTGGTTACCTACTCGGCCTGATCCATCTGCTGGGTATTGTCGCCGCACTGCATGCGCTGTTCACGGTGCGGACAGCTCAGGGTGCCATTGCGTGGGCGATGCCCTTGCTCTTCATCCCTTACCTCACCTTGATCCCCTACCTGATTTTCGGCGCCCGCTCGTTCTATGCCTACATCATGGCTCGGCGCCAAGCCAACCAGGAAATGCACGTGGCCATGGCCAATCTCAACTGGCGGCCTTGGGTTGAAGAAGCCCTTGCCGCCCGCGAGTCGGAAAGCTATACAGCTTTGCGCGCCATGCCCAAGCTAGGTCGCATGCCATGCCTGGCAAATAACCAGGTGAAATTGTTGATCAACGGCAAGGCCACCTTCGATGCGATCTTCGCAGCCATCGAGAAAGCACGCGATGTGGTACTGGTGCAGTTCTTCATCATTCATGACGACACCCTCGGCAAGGCACTGCAGCAACTCTTGCTACGTAAAGCCGCCGAAGGCGTGCAGGTGTTCGTGCTGTACGACCGTGTCGGCAGCCACGCCTTGCCGGCCAGCTACAGCCAGTTGCTACGTGACGGCGGTGTGCAGATCCATGCATTCGCCACCCGTCGCGGCTGGTTCAACCGCTTCCAGGTGAACTTCCGCAACCATCGCAAGATTGTGGTAGTGGATGGGTTGCTCGGCTTCCTCGGCGGTCACAACGTGGGAGACGAGTACCTGGGTGAACATCCACAGCTTTCACCCTGGCGTGACACCCACGTACAGATCAGCGGTCCGGTATTGGCCTGCCTGCAAGAGTCATTCGCCGAAGACTGGTACTGGGCCACGCGCCAGCTACCGCCGCTGATCCTGCCCGATACGTACCCGGACAACGGCGTGCTGTGTCAGGCCTTGGCCAGCGGCCCGGCAGACCCACAAGAAACCTGCTCGCTGTTCTTCCTTGAAGCGATTCATTCGGCCACCCGCAGGGTGTGGATCACCAGCCCCTACTTCATCCCTGACGAGGCCGTGTTCGCCGCCTTGCGGCTGGCGGTGCTACGGGGAGTAGATGTGCGGGTGCTGATCCCGTCACGCCCTGACCACCGCATCGTCTACGCCGCCTCCAGCCTGTTTGCCTTCGAAGCAGTGCGCGCGGGGGTACGTATGTTCCGTTACCAACCCGGGTTTCTGCATCAAAAGGTAGTGCTGGTGGATGATGACGTCAGCGCCATTGGGAGTGCCAACCTGGACAACCGCTCGTTCCGTCTGAACTTCGAGATTACCCTGCTGACAGTCGATCGCGGCTTCGCAGACCAGGTCGAGCACATGCTCCAGGAAGACTTCGAACAAGCGCGGGAAATTACTGCAGAAGACACCCAAGATACCCATCGACTGCAGCAATTGGGGATGCGAATTGCGCGGCTGATATCGCCGATTCTTTAGGGTGAGTACTCCCGTTGAAAGCGGCCTTTTCGCGCTAAAGGCCGCTCCTGCAAAGCCAAATCAGGGCTGAGACACTTACGATTTCAGCGGTACAAGTCTTCCCGCGTCCAGGGCAGGTCATGATGCCCGTCGGCGTATGGCTTCACTGCCAGTATCTGGTGCAGGTTGATCCAGCCCTTCTGAAAGGCGTAGGCACACCCGGCCAAGTACAAACGCCAGATCCGCAGGGTCTTCTCAGGCACCAGCGCTGCTGCCTTGTGCAACTGGTTCTCCAGGTTCTCGCTCCAGTGGTGCAAGGTTTTAGCGTAGTGCAGGCGCAGGCTCTCCACGTCCACTACCTCCAGCCCGGCTTCACAGATACTGGCGCTGATCATCGACAGGTGCGGCAGTTCGCCGTGGGGGAATACATAGCGATCGATGAACTCACCCGCCCCGCGCCCGACCGGTCGGCCATCGACGTGCTTGGCTGTGATGCCGTGGTTCATCACCAGCCCCCCTTCCCTCACCGCCCCAAACAGCTTCTGGCAGTACAGCGCCAGGTTGGCATGCCCGACATGCTCGAACATACCCACGCTGACAACCTTGTCGAAGCGACCATCCTGAGGCAGATCGCGATAATCGAGAATCTGCAGGTCGACCTTGTCGGCAAGCCCTTCGGCTTGCACACGCTTGCGGCCGAGCTTCAATTGCTCCTTGCTCAGGGTAATGCCGAACACCTTGGCGCCATATTCACGGGCAGCGAACCGCGCCAGCCCGCCCCAGCCACAGCCAACATCGAGCAGGTAGTCACCGGCATCCAGGCGCAGCTTGCGGCACAGGTGGTCGAACTTGTCCTGCTGCGCCTGGTCGAGCGTATTGTCCGGCTCACGGAAGTAGGCGCAGGAATAGGCCATGTCCTGGTCCAGCCAAAGCTGGTAGAACGCGTTGGACACGTCATAGTGGTAGGAGATTGCCTTGGCGTCGGTGCTCTTGTCATGAGACAACCGTTGCGGCGGCGTTTCATCCTCATCCGCCAGCAGCGCTTCGCTCAGCTCGTCGCACACGCGGATGGCCTCACCGATATCGCCTTCCAGCTCCAGCTTGCCTTCGACGAATGCGGTGCCTAGCTGGTCCATGCTTGGGTGGGTCAACTGGCTGATCAGCTGTGGTTCCTTGACCAAAATCGTGACCTGAGGACTAGGCCCAAGATCAAAATGGTTGCCGTCCCACAGCTTCAGCCTCAGCGGCAGATGCAAGCTCTGCAATGCAGGTGGAAGTTGAGCAAGCATGAAACACCCCTCCTGTCCGTAATTGGCCACGACGCCTAATATTTCGAACGTCACCGGATCAGAGTAGTTCATCTGTAGGATGTTTCCTCTAAGCAAGACCATGGTCTAGAACCAACTGATCTTATCCACACAGCAGATTGTATACAATCTGTGCGTCTCAGCTTAACCTTGTGCCCTCTCGCACTTCTACATCCTGGAGTTGAACCCATGAAATCCTATGACGTGGTGATCATCGGCGGTGGCCCTGGCGGCTACAACGCAGCCATCCGTGCTGGCCAGTTGGGCCTGAGCGTTGCCTGCGTGGAA
Source organism: Pseudomonas sp. FYR_5 (assembly GCF_043106315.1). Lineage (NCBI taxonomy): Bacteria > Pseudomonadati > Pseudomonadota > Gammaproteobacteria > Pseudomonadales > Pseudomonadaceae > Pseudomonas > Pseudomonas sp. FYR_5. The sequence continues at coordinate 28,343 of NZ_JBICMK010000095.1, forward strand.
GGCCGCTCGACCTTGGGCGGTACCTGCCTGAACGTCGGCTGCATGCCATCCAAGGCACTGCTGCATGCTTCGGAGCTTTACGAAGCGGCCAGCGGTGACGAGTTCGCCCACCTCGGTATCGAAGTAAAGCCCACCCTCAACCTCGCCCAGATGATGAGACAGAAGGATGAGAGCGTGACAGGCCTGACCAAGGGCATCGAATACCTGTTTCGCAAGAACAAGGTCGAGTGGATCAAAGGCTGGGGCCGCCTGGATGGCATCGGCAAGGTCGTGGTCAAGGCCGAAGACGGAAGCGAAACTGCATTGCAGGCCAAGGACATCGTCATTGCCACCGGTTCTGAGCCTACCCCTCTGCCAGGTGTGACCGTCGACAACCAGCGCATCATTGACTCGACCGGCGCGCTGTCGCTGCCGCAAGTGCCCAAGCACCTGGTCGTCATCGGTGCTGGCGTGATCGGTCTTGAGCTGGGTTCGGTCTGGCGCCGCCTGGGTAGTCAGGTCACTGTCATCGAATACCTGGACCGCATCTGCCCAGGCACTGACACGGAAACCGCCAAGGCCCTGCAGAAGGCTCTCGCCAAGCAAGGCATGATGTTCAAGCTGGGCAGTAAAGTGACTCAGGCTACCGCAGGTGCCGATGGCGTCAGCCTGACGCTGGAGCCTGCCGCCGGTGGTACCGCAGAATCGCTGCAAGCCGACTACGTGTTGGTGGCTATCGGCCGCCGTCCTTATACCAAAGGGCTGAACCTGGAAAGCGTGGGCCTGGAAACCGACAAGCGCGGCATGCTCGGCAACGAGCACCACCGTACCTCAGTGCCGGGTGTCTGGGTGATTGGCGACGTCACTTCGGGCCCGATGCTAGCGCACAAGGCCGAAGACGAAGCGGTGGCCTGTATCGAACGCATCGCCGGCAAGCCCCACGAGGTCAACTACAACCTCATCCCTGGCGTGATCTATACCCGCCCGGAGATGGCCACCGTGGGCAAGACTGAAGAGCAGCTCAAGGCCGAAGGACGTGTCTACAAGGTTGGCAAGTTCCCCTTCACCGCCAACAGCCGTGCCAAGATCAACCACGAGACCGAAGGCTTCGCCAAGGTCATCGCCGATGCCGAAACCGATGAAGTACTGGGTGTGCACCTGGTGGGCCCAAGCGTCAGCGAGATGATTGGTGAGTTCTGCGTGGCTATGGAGTTCTCGGCCTCGGCAGAAGATATCGCCCTCACCTGCCACCCACACCCGACGCGCTCCGAGGCCCTGCGCCAGGCGGCGATGAATGTGGATGGCATGGCCATGCAAATCTGATGAGCCCCACTCGCTGCGTCAGGCCATGATCATGATCTGGATCGTATGAGTGAGTGGCCGTTTTCTGAATATCAGAAATGAAAAGACCTCCGGATGGAGGGCTTTTCATGTGTCTCAATAATAAAGGTTGTCACAGGCTGAAGGGGCAGATCCAATGGGCCACGCTGCACGTGGTCGGTACAGGCGCGTTGTTAACCGGGGCTACTTGGAGCAGTCCAGGCTGCGGACACCCGGTAGCTGTTGAATTTATTGCCAGGAGGCACCTTGCATGGCCAGTTATGGACTGTTTCTCATCCTCGCGACCCTTACCGTATTGAGCCCCGGCCCCGGGGTGGTGCTGACTCTCTCCAATGCCCTGCGCCACGGTTGGAGCGGTGCTCTGACGGGGATCTTCGGTATCGCCCTGGGCGCTTTCATCGTCGCTGGGCTCTCGGCCAGTAGCGTGGGGTTGGTTCTGGCGACCTCGGCAACGGCGTTCACCGTACTCAAGTACGTCGGCGCGTTGTACCTGTTGTACTTGGGGGTGAAGATGTGGCGTACCCAGCGTTTCATCCCGGAGCTCACCGTGACCGCCACGCAACCTTGGCGGCGCTTCGTCGAAGCGTTGTCGATCCAGCTGCTGAATCCCAAGGCTGGATTCTTCTTCCTGGCGGTGTTCCCACAATTCATCAGCCCGCAGGCCAACTACTACAGGCAGTTCTTCCTGCTGGTCTCTTCCTACGCGTTGCTGGTCGTGCTGGTACACACCGGCTACGCGCTGATGGCCAGTGGTGCCAGGGGTTGGTTGTCGACCAACCGTGGTGCGCGAATCGCCGGCAAGCTCTCCGGTATTACCTTCTTTTGTTTTGGGGTTCTGATGGCCTCGGCCAGCAAATAGAACCATCGTTGAACTTATCCGAAAGTCGCAATCTATATGTAACATGCGATACGTACTTTGGACGTAATCTCGATAGCCACGAAAAACGGGTAACCAGAGATCCAGCATTCTCATTGACTTACTTTTTAATATCTCCGACCATCACGCTTGCGCGGTAATCCGAGAATCACGATCTCTTCGAACAACAACTCTAAAAGGGTTTGCACGGCGCAATGGCTCTGCCAGTTTATTGGCGCCGTAAAAACGGCAGGGAAGACGACATGGAAAGTCGAAACCGGGACGCAGCCACGACATGCGATAAAAACCACCCCATCACACACCTGCACGACGAGTTGCAGCGTCAATTGTGTGGTTTGAAGGATTTGAAATACGCCTACTACGCGGCTACGCACAATCGCAACGTAGAGCCGATTATCATTTCAAATTACCCACCGAGTTGGGTCAAAAGCTATAAAGATAACAAGAGCTATCTGATTGACCCGATCATCAAACATGGGCTCAAGGAGATCACCCCCTTCTCCTGGCATGATGCCCTTGCCAACAGCGGTCCCGAAGGCGTGGACTTCTTCAGGCGCGCCACCCGTTATCAAATCTGCTCGGGCACCACATTCACCCTGCGCGATGCTTCCGGGACATTCTGTGCCTTGAGTGTGTGCGATGCGGGTTCGCAGGTAGATTTTGATCGGCGTCTGGCCAAGCAGCAAAGCCAGCTGCAACTGCTACTGATCGAATTTCATAGTTGGCTGATGACCTCGCGCACAACGGATCAGCTGTTTTCCAGTGCGGCCGATGGGCCGCTTTCCACCCGCGAACTGGGCGTGCTGCAACTGGTCATGCGCGGCAAAACCTACCGCGAAATTGCCACGGACTGTGGAATTTCAGAGCGCACAGTGAAATTCCACATGTCGAACATTTCTGGCAAATTGCAGGTCGGCAACGCCAAGCAAGCCGTCTACGAGGCAAAGCGACAGGGCATCATCTGATCAGGCGATGTGGTTGTCGGATACATCGTGCAACTGCAGGCTCAACGGCCACTGCTGGGTCTGCAGGGATGACAGCGGTTGCTTACGCGCAATGCTTTCAAGCAGTCGCAGGCGGTTGGACGAGCTGATCGGCATATCCAGCAAATGCACCGTCTCACCCGGCGACGCCTCGCCGCTGTCCAGAATCTGGTAGTGCCAGCCTGCCTGTCGAACGATGCGCGCCATGGCATCGCTGACCACGGTGACGATCGATTTCAAGCCGGTCAGTTCGCCGTGGTCATGCATGCTGAAAAGCAACATTTCGGTCAATGGCAAGTGCGCCAGGCCCAACTTGCGTGAACGGGTCTTGTCGACGAAGAAGCGGCTGGATTCAGCCATCAATGCCCGCTTGGGCGGTATGCAACTGAAGAAATCGCGAAAGGGACCTTCAACCATATAAGGGTGCAGTGTATTGATCAGGCGAAGGCCTGCCAACGGTATGCCTTGGCAAGTGCCAACCAGATAGGTCGTGTTCCAATTGTCATATTCATCCAATTCAATGCCATTTCTCACAGCGACCTTCCAATTAAGGCGATCACAGAAGACATGCTTGCGTAAGCCGTATAACTCGGCAACCCAGGGATGCGGGTCACGACGGTATTCAATCTTGTGAAAGTCGATAGTTATCATGTTGGGCTGTTCCCTTGCCTCAGGTATGGCGTTCGCGTGGGCGTTGGTATAACAACCTGCTGATTCTATCAACTGACGGCGCTGAGCAACCTGTACTTAAGTGCATGCAGGCCGTCGGTATTTCTCCAAATACCAAACACCTGCACCTAGATACAGTTGTCGTCATCGCAAAATTGGGCACACTTCTCGGGGCGTTGTGTAGGACGCCAGTTTTCACAACTTACAAGACGCTATTTGCCAGGCGCACGGTTGCGGTGGGTATCGAAAACCATCGTACCTTCGGCCCTGGCAGTTATCGCCTGCACTCAATGCCGCCCTTGTTCATACAAGGGTTGTCACGTCAGCACATCAATCAGGGAAGACAATGGAAAAGCCAGCCTCTCCAGCACCTCGCCGCGTCGTCGTTACTGGTTACGGTGCGATCTGCTCGCTCGGCCAGAACGCCGATGCTATCTGGGACGCGATGATGGATTACCAGATCGGCTATCGTCTGCACCGTTTTGATGATCCGACGATCCATGCGCGCTTCTTCGGTTTTATCGATGACTTTGGCCGCGAGGCCATGCGACCGTTCTCGAAGAAGATTTCCAAGATGTTGCCTCTGTTCGCCAAGTACAGCTTGGTGGCGGCCCATGAAGCATTGCACATGGCTTATGGCGACACACCACTGGATGACGTGGTCGCACCGTTCGACCGTGGTGTCGTTCTCGGCACCGGTTGGGGCGGGTTGGACACGGCGAACTTCAACAACAACGAATACTGCCAACAAGGCATTTCCACCTCGTTCGCCACGGTCATGTCGATGTGCAATGCCGCGACGGCTGCCATCACCATGAACTGGAACATGCGCGGCGTTCAAAACAGCCCGGTGGCAGCCTGCGCAACTGGCACCATCGCCATTGGCGAGGCCTATGAAGCGATTCGTGCCGGCCGAGCGAAAATGATGATCGCCGGTGGCAGCGAATCGTTGAAAGAGCAGTTCAACGTCTGGTCAATCGACGTCATCCAGGCGTTGAGCAAGGAGCAGGAAAACCCGCGCCTGGCATGCTGTCCGTTCAGCAAAGGGCGAAGCGGTTTCATCCTGTCCGAAGGCGCAGCGGTACTGTGTCTTGAGGATTATGAGCTGGCCAAGGCCCGCGGCGCCAAGATCCTTGGCGAAATCACCGGCTACGCCAACTACTCGGACGCATTCGACATGACGGCCCCGGCCGAGGACATGCTGGCTCGAGTGCGGGTGATTCAGGAAGTGTGCAGGCAAGCCAGTGTCGATGCGCCGCACATCGATTACATCAACCTGCATGGCACCTCCACCCCGCTGAACGACGTCAACGAAGCCCGCTCCATCAAACTGGCGCTGGGTGACGCTGCCCATGGCATTCCGATGTCCAGCACCAAGTCGTACACCGGCCACCTGATTGGTGCAGCAGGTTCGATGGAAGCAATCTTCTGCCTCAAAGCCATTGCCCGCGGAACGATCCCGGCCACCATCCATCTGGATGAGGCCGATCCTGAGTGCGACCTGAACTTCGTCCCTAACGAGCACCTGCACGGACAGCACCTGGAAAACGTGCTGAACCTCAGCTTCGGGTTCGGTGGCGCCAATGCCGGCATCATGCTGCGTAAGGTGCAATGATCATGCAGTGGCAATTTGGCCCTGAACAGATCGAAGCGTGGGCTGATCTTTCCGGCGACCGCAACCCTATCCATTTTGACCTGGAAGCAGCGCGGCGCATGGACGCCGCGGATGTCGTGGTGCACGGCATGCTGGCGCTGCTGCCAATCAAACATCAAATGGGGCGTGTTGCCGAGGGCCGCGATGAGGACTGGGTACAGTTCAAGGCGCTACTGAAGGCGCCGGTCCTGCGCAACTGCCCTGTCGCGCTTGCTACCCGCCCCCGCAGTGCAAGCACTGCATTTACGCTGCGTTCAGAAAAAAGTGAAGGCGAGCATGTGCTCGGCCATGTGTCTCAAGTTCCGCCGCCAACGTGGACATCGAAATCCCCAGGCTTCGCGCTTGACCGGGAATATGTAGAGGCTTGGCTTACCCAGTTTCGTGACGGGTTGGGCAAGGGGCTAGATGATTGGGTGGCACTGGATGCGCTGATATTTTCCCACTTCATCCGCAACCATCTGGGGGTGATCTTCGAGCGCCTGTCCGGGCAATTTGCCCAACACCAGGTTCCCGAGCGTATCGAGGACATCACCAATCACCTGGTCGTCCAGACCAGTCACCAGATCACGTTCTGCACGCAACTGCGTTCATTGGGCAGTTTGCAATCCGATATCCGCTGCGAGATCGACAACATTCTGTTGATTGAAACACCAGGCAAGGCCGTCGGCACCCTCGACCTGGGTGTCGTCGTCAGCGGCAGCCATGTGATGACCATAACCCTAGGCTTGATGATTAAAACCGTTCTCACCCCCACAGGAGCGAAACAATGACCACCGTTGACCAAGTATTCACCATCGTTCGTGATCTGATCCTGGACCTCAAGGATGTCGACGACAACGAAGTGACCCTCGATACCACCATTGAAGCAATGGAGTTCGACAGCCTGGACTTCGTCGAGATGCAGGTGGTCGTGCAGAAAAAGATCGGCGTGGCGATCAACCCGGATTCGTTCGTCACCCGCAAGATCGCCACTTTGCGCCAGCTCTGTGAATTCATTGTTGAGCTCAAGGAATCGACTGCCGTCGAGGCCTGAGCCGCTGGGCCCAATTCATGGAGGAGCAGGAAATGTCTACGCTGACCAACAGTGTGCTCGCTATTTCCCCGGCGAGGGAGTCGAAGGTTCGCAAGTTAAGCGAAGTGTCGCATCACAAGACGATGGACCACGCGACCGTACTACCATGGGACCAGGACATCAATCGAAGCCTTTACCCCAAGGATCCCGAGCATCTGTGGATCAATGGAACACGCTATTGCGAAGGCTTGACCGAGGCCCAGAAACTGGAACTGGCCTGGCTCGAGACGGGCCGTGACATTTCCATGTTCATCTGGCTCGAGCAGACCATTCCGCCGTTGTACATGGGCTACATCACGCAGTTCCATGACCGTATTTCGCCGGACCTGCAGGAATACCTGATGATCTTTTCCAAGGAAGAGATCGTTCATACCCTCACCTTCAAGCGCTTCATGGCCAAGGCTGGCCTGCAGACCTGGAACCCACCGGTCGGGCTCTATGAGTTGCTGACCCAGACACTGCCAAAAATGGAGCCGGCGGTTGGCGTGCTGTTCACGCTGTTGATCGAATGGGTTGCCGAAATGGGGGCCATGCACACCTCCCAAGGCGCTGCGGTCGAACCCATGACCCGTACCCTGTTCCGTGAGCATCACTATGACGAGGCACGGCACATCGCCTTTGGCCGCTGGATCAGCGAGTCCTACTTCGAAACTGCCAGCGCTGAATCGATCGCCCAGGTTAAAGCGATGAGCCGGAAAATCATTCCGGCGCTGATCGACATGTTCACCTACAACCCCGAGATCGCGTTGCACACTTCCTTCGCGTTTCCGATTGCAGTGGATGACAAGGCGAAAATCGAAGAGGTTTGGCGCTCACCGAACAATGCCCGACTGAACGACGCTCGCTTCGCCGAAATTTACGCCTGGATCGACAAGTTGGGGCTGCGGCAATGAGTTCTTCGACCTGGGACGCGGTCTTCGTGGGTACCGGGATCACGAGCCTGGCCTGCGCGGCCATGCTGGTCAAGCGTGATCACGGTGCACGCGTCCTGATGCTCGACAAGCATATTGTGGTTGGGGGCTATGCCTCGACGTTCAGCCGGCCCAAGCAATCGGCGATTTTCGATTGCAGCCTGCACAAGCTCAGCGGCATGTCGGAAGGGGGCAACCTCATCCGCATCCTGCGGGATCTGGGCCTTGAGGATGAACTGAACCTGGTCTACCCCAACGACTATTTCTGCGCCTACCAGAACGGCACGGCGCTGCCGTTGGCTAACGATGCCGACCAGGTCGAACGGCAACTGATCGAACGGTTCCCTCATCAGGCAGAGCCCTTGGTTACCTTTTTCACTCAGGTACGCACCTATGGGCGCAACGGGTACTACCAGTTCCAGATGCTCGATGGCAGTTTCGAACCTGACATGGCGCAGTTGCGCTGGGCCCATCGTAACCTCAAGCACAAGACCGTGCGTGAAGCGTTGCATGAGTTGTTCGATGACCCCTACCTGATTGAAATTCTGGCAGCCCCTGGCATTTATGTTGGCGGCTACTCGGAGGATCTGGGCTACCTGTACTACCTGCATGTGGTGTATGCCACGCTCAATCGCGGCAACGCCTATGTCGCAGGCTCTTCCCAACGCTTGTCCGACTTGCTGGCGCAGCAGATCGAACAGGCCGGGGGCAAGATCATGCTCAGCACGCCTGTAGAAGAGGTGACCACCGACAACCAAGGCAATGTCACGGGGGTACGCACCCGTGCTGGTGAGTTTCATGCGCCACAGGTCTTCATCAATACCTCACCCCATTATGCTGTGGAGCATTTGTTCCAGGCGGATGTGGACCTGACGAGCACCCGAGAGAAGCTGGCCGCGTTGAAGCCGGCACGCTCGACCACCACGGTGTACCTGACCACGGATCAAGCACCCGAACAGCTGGGGCTGCGGCATAGCGAGTCGATGCTGTTTGCTGCGGACCCCGCGTTGGCAGCCGAGCTGCGCATCAACGCCGAGCGCAGTGGTTTTCAGCCAGAGCTCTGTGAACAGGCCTTCTGGGCCATGTCCCCGATCGAGGTCACCAACTATCACGCCCTGGCGCCCGCTGGCGGCAAGGTCGTGTGTATCAATGTGCTTGATTCCATCGCACATTGGCCTGCAAGGCGTACGGCGCAATATCGCGCGAAAAAGCAACGCGCGTGTGAGGTGCTGGTAGAGCGGCTGCTGGCTCAGATTCCTGAACTGCGTGGTCACATTCTGCATACGGAAGTGGCAACCCCGCATACCTATGTGCGCTTCACCAATAACACTGATGGCTCTGGCTACGGGGCGATGGTGGGTACCGACCTCAAAGGGCATGTCTTCCATCACGGCTTCCCGGTGCAGGGCGTGCAATTTCTCAGCGCTTGGGTAGCTGGCCCAAGTTACGAGGCCGCCTTTGGCTATGCCGAGATGAAAGCCAGGCAATGGAGACGCGCATGAGAGCGGTTGAACAGTCCCCCACCCGGTTTGGGATAGCCATTTCCAAACTTTTCATTCGCGTGATGTTCAGGCAGGTACAAGGGTGGGAGCGCGACGTACCCAGCCGGGCCGAGGGCTTCGTTGAGACGGCCAGCGACGGCAGCAAGCTGGAAGGTGCGGTGTTGCTGGCCAACCCAGCCAAAGCCAAGGGTGTTGTGCTGCTTTGCCATCCGTTCTTGAAATATGGCATGCACTATTTTTTTGAGAACGGCATCGATCAGGTATTCCTGGAACAGGGCTACCACGTCATTGCCTTCAACTTCAAAGGCTTTGGGCGCAGCACCATCGGTGGTCATGCATTCGCCGATGACGTCTTGTCCATTGCGCGAAAGATCGCCCGGGAATACCCAGGCCTGCCGATTCATCTTGTGGGCTGCTCATTTGGTGGCTACCACCTGTCACATGCCTTGGCACGGGACGCCTCGCCCTTCACCTCGGCAGTTCTGGACAGCGTGCCTGTCTCGGTTCGCAGCTATTTCACGCGTGGTCCGTTACGCCTTGCCATGCGCTGGATCAGCGGAAGCCGTCTGGCAGTGCCTACCGGTACTTGTGCGATCGACCATTCCCTCAAGAGCGTTCACCACCTGCCAATCGCTTACTTCTACGGGTTGAGTGACCGCTATATCCCCGAGGCGAGTGTGACAAGGCTGAGCCTGGATTGCACATCCCTGCATGTGGTCGGCTTCGAAGCGTGTCGCCACCTGGAAAACCATAAGAAGCACCGGGATCGGTACTTCCAGGAGATCTTCGCGTTCTTCGCCCGTGCAGAATCTCATAAACCCGTTGTAACGGCCTGACTCTGGGCTCTTTGAATTAAGGAAACAGAACATGGATGTCCAACAGCTGGGCAAAGGCAAGTGGATACTCATCAGCGGCGGTACCCGCGGTATAGGGCGCGCACTTGTACAACACCTGGCGCGTGAGGGTTATGAGGTCGCGTTCACCTATCAATCCTCTGCTGACGCGGCCCGCCAGCTCGAGCAGGAGGTAGCCGCCAACGGTGGCCGGGCGCACGGGCATGCCTGTGACGGTCGGGACTTCCAGTCGGTCAGTTCATTGTGCGAACAGTTGGTCAACGATCTTGGCGGCCCCTATGGCTTGATCAACAACATGGGCGTGACTGGCGACCAGCTGTTGTTCAACCTCGATGTCGAGCGCTATCGCGACGTGGTTGCGACCAACCTCGACTCGGCGGTTTATTTCAGCAAGTCGTTGGTCCCGGCCATGGCTGGTGAACGGCGAGGCAAGATTTTGCACATGTCCTCCGTCAGTGGCGTAAAGGGGAACAAGGGCCAATTGGGTTATTCCGCGACCAAGGCCGCGATGATTGGTATCACCAAGACCATGGCGTTGGAACTGGCGCGCTTCAAGATCAATGTCAATGCCATCGCGCCCGGCTACATCGCCACGGACATGATCGATCAGATCCCCGATCATGTGCGCAAGTCGATCACCGACAACATCCCGCTCAAGCGCTTCGGTGAAGTACAGGAAGTTGCTGCATTGGCCAGCTTCCTGTTGTCACCGCAAGCCGACTACATCACTGGCCAGACCTTCCTGATCGACGGTGGCCTGACAGCCTGATTCGCCTTGCGCAATCTGCTGCGTGGTGATGCCTGGAGCATTCATGAGTCAATCATACGATACTGTTTTTGTAGGAGCAGGGCTGGGCGCGCTCGCCAGCGCCAGCCTGATGGCCCAACGGGGTCAAAAAGTCCTGGTGGTGGAAAAGCACAATATTCCGGGTGGTTACGCGAGCAATTTTCGCCGTAAAGACTTCACCTTCGATGTGTCCCTGCATTCGTTCGATGGTGTCGTCCGCGGTGCGCATTCATTCAAGGTGATCGAGGCTTGCGGTGTCGCGGACAAGATCGAGTTTCTCCATCACCCGACGCTCTATCGCTACCGTTCACCCGATATCGACATCACCGTAGGGCATCGCGACCTGGAAGGTTACAAACAGACCCTGTATCGCTGCTTCCCCGAGGAAATCGACAACATCAATCGGTTGTTCGCCGAGTCCAAGCGCAACTATAAGGACCTTTGCGGCTTCCTTTATTCACCCAAACCGTTCTGGATGCGATTTGTCGCGACCCCCTTCGCCTATCCCCGGGTTCTGCGCTATGGCCATGAAACGGTGGATAAGTACTTTTCCAGGTTCACCCGCAACGAACGCCTGAAGGAAGTACTGTCGGCACAGTGGAGCTACTACGGGCTGCCGGCGAAAGACTTGGCATTCGGCTATTTCTCGTACCCCTTCATCGACTATCTGGAAAACGGCGGCTACTCAATCAAGGGCGGCTCGCAGGCGCTTTCCTCGGCATTGGTCGAAGTTATCGAGGCGCACGGCGGCCGTGTCGAACTGGAGTCGGGAGTCCAGCAGATAATGGTCGACCGAGGCAGGGTCACCGGCGTCGTCACGCGCAGATCGGGGCCGGTGAAGGCCCCGAGCGTCGTGGCCAATGTTTCGCCGCATGCCGTGGTGGGTTTGGCAGGAAAAGAGCACTTCTCCAGCAAATACCTCGCTCGGTTGAACCAGCTGAAGTTTTCGGTATCCGGCTTCCAGGTGTATCTGGGCCTGGATTGCCCGCTGAGTGAACTGGGTGTCGACCCTGAGGAATACATCCACTTCTTCTCACCCGGGAAAACGCAACGCGCGCAATTCGAACATATCCAGGCCGGCGAACTGCATCAGGACAACACCAGTTGGTCGATCAACTATTTCTCCAATGTCGATCCGTCCATGGTGCCGCCCGGGAAATCCAGCCTTGGCCTGTTCACCCTCACCGGCCCGGACGTTTGGCACTCGCTGGAAAAACTCGCTTACCGCCGCAAGAAAGCCGCGCTGACCGAGTTGTTGATCGCTAATGCCGAGCGCGTCATTCCAGGCCTGCGCGACCACATCGAAGTCTGTGAAGCAGGGTCACCGCGCACGATGACCAAGTTCACACAGAACCCACAGGGTGCGATCTATGGGTTCGAACAAACGCCTCAGCAGTCCGGACTGTTTAACCGTTTCCCGCAGAAGTATCCGGTAAAGGGGCTTTACCAGGTGGGCGCGTGGACGTTCCCTGGTGCTGGCTTCATCGGAACGATGTTGTCTGCCCGCTTGTTGGTTGACCGCTACTTCTAGCCAGTGATGTGCCCGTAAATACGACCTCGAGAGACTAACCATGACTTATGTAGTGACGGACAACTGCATCCAGTGCCGACACACCAACTGTGTGGATATATGCCCTGCAGACGCGTTCCACCTGGGGCCGAACTTCATCGTGATCAACCCGGAGGCATGCGTCGATTGTGGTCTCTGCCTGCCGGAATGCCCTGAAGAGGCGATTTTGCCGGAGAACCGCCTGGATGACGGTAATCGGTACTTCCTGGAGTTGAATGCCGAGCTTGCACAACATTGGCCCGTCATTCTCCAGAGCATCCCACCGCTGGACGATTACCAGAAGTGGAGTCATCAGCCGAACAAACTTGCACACCTTGTGCGCGAAGCCGAAGCGGTCGATCCGACCCGCGACCACCATCTGCAGCACGCTTGAAGTGCACCCGGACGGATGCCCATGCAAAGCTATGACCGATTCAAGACGCTGGAAAACGATACCTTCGACGTGATTGTCGTGGGTGCCGGCATTGGTGGACTGACCGCAGCCGCTACCCTCGCCAATCGTGGCAAGCAGGTATTGGTGCTGGACATGCACTATGAAATGGGGGGCTGCGCCACGGTCTTTCATCGTAAGGGCAAGGATTACGAGTTCGACGTAGGTCTTCATTACATCGGCGACTGTGGCAAGGAAGGGTTGATCCCGCGTATTTTACGCGGCGCCGGCATCGACGATGGTGAAATCAACTTTATCGAGCAGGATCCAGAAGGTTTCGAAACGCTCTGTTTCCCCGATTTTCAGTTTGCCGTGCCGCGCGGATATGAGCGCTTCCGGGAAAGGCTCATCGAAGCGTTCCCCATGGAAAAATCAGGCATCAACCGTTATTTCAAGATGCTACAGCAAGTCTGGGATTTCATGGGCATTCACTCCCGGCCGCTCTCGGCGCTATGGGTGCTGCCACGTTCCTGGATGCTGATGCGTCATTCGAAATCGACGGTCGCCCAGTTTCTCGACACCTGCACACAGGATCAGCGCCTGCGCGCCATCCTGACCGGGCAGCTTGGCGTTTACCATCAACCGCCCAGCAGGGCGACCATGGCTGGCCACGCTGCGGTGGTGAACCACTTCCTGCAAGGGTCATATTACCCGTCGGGAGGGGGGCAGATGTTCTCTGACAAACTCGGCGCGGTTGTCGAACGCAACGGAGGCAAGATCCTGCTGCGTTCCAAGGTCGAGCGTATCCTGGTCGAGAAGGGCCGCGCGGTAGGTGTCGAATTCAGTAACAAGCATCTGGGCAAACGTACGGTCAAGGCAGACGCGGTGATCTGCAACGCCGACATCAAACACACCTTGCTGGACTTGATCGGACGGGACCACCTCACGGCTAAAACCGTCACCAAGGCAGAGTGTTTCGAAATGTCGCCGGCTATGGGTGTGGTTTACCTGGGTATCGATATGGACCTGAAGGCGATGGGGCTGAAGAACACCAATTATCGCATCTATCCCGGTTGCGACTACGAACGTGCCTACCGTGAGGTGTTCGCCGGACAGTTCCCGGATGAGCCCCATCTGTTCATCGGTAATGCCACCATGAAGGACCCGGACAATCCGGCCATTGCCCCGCCAGGCATCTACAACCTGCAATTGATGTCGGCAGTTCCTTCGAACCCGGAAAGCTGGGGTGTTACGCAGGCCGAGGTAGCGGATGGCAGCTACCGGAACAACCCAACGTACCTGGCCAAGAAGGAATGGTATGCGCGGCAACTGATTGCACTGGCTGAACGCGTGATACCGGGTATGTCGCAGCATATCGTGTATCAGGAAGTCTCCACCCCGTTCTCGGTGACCCGTTTCATCGGTTCAGCCGGTGGAACATCTTATGGCCTGGCATTCACGCCTGAGTACTTCCTGCATAATCGCCCGGGTACCAAAACCGAAATACGAAACCTGTTCTTGTGTGGCGCATCCACCCGCACCGGGCACGGGATATTTGGTGCTATGACGGGTGGTGTCGAAGCCGCTGCCGCTGTCGACGGCCGCAAGCTACGCTACCAGATCATGGATGTCGGCACGCGTGCTGAGGCCCAGGTAAGCGCTTGAGTCAACGCAACGCCGGGGGGTAAGGCCTGTCGTGCATGAGGCAGCTGGCACTGTGCAATTCATCATGGAGAGATGATATGTCGAATGACTACAACACCGCTTTGCTGCTGGCCGCGGGGCTTAGCCTACTGGCGTCGATCATGCACGTGGGGGTAATCCTGGTGGGGCCATCGTGGTATCGCCTGTTCGGCGCTGGCGAGCGTTTTGTGCGTGCGGCCCAGGCTGGGCGTTGGTATCCAGCGGTAGTAACGGCGGGCATCGCCCTGGTTCTCGCTACCTGGGGCCTGTATGCCTTATCAGGAGCCGGAGTGGTCGATCCATTGCCCTTGTTACGGCCTGCGCTGATCGCCATCACCGTGATCTACCTGTTACGCGGCGTACTTGGCCCTTTTGCTCTGGCGGGTACCGGGCGCAGTGGCCGTTTCATCGTGGTCAGCTCGGCAATATGCTTGTTGTATGGCCTTGTGCACCTGGTCGGGCTCATTCAAGTGTGGCAGTTGCTCAATCCCACTGGCTGATTACGGCTGGCGAGAGCAAATCGGCAAGTGCATGAAAAGGTGGCTGTGCCGGGCTGACCATTGCTCGCTCGACCTTGGCCCAGTGGGTCGGGCAAACCGGTGTACGGCTCCAACCGCTGGTCGATGCACTGCATGAAGCGGTGCTGAACCAGGGTGTGATTCACACCGATGAAACACCCGTGCAAATGCTCGCACCAGGCGAGAAGAAAACCCACCGGACCTACGTCTGGGCTTACACCACGACGCCGTTTTCAGCGCTCAAGGCAGTAATCTATGACTTCAGACCAAGCCGTACCGGCGAACACACACGCAACTTTCTGGGCGACTGGAACGGCAAGTTGGTCTGCGATGACTTCGCCGGCTACAAAGCCGGTTTTGAGCAAGGCATCACTGAAATCGGCTGCAGGGCTCATGCTCGCCGCAAGTTCTTTGACCTGCATGTCGCGAACAAAAGCCAGTTGGCCGAACAGGCGCTGCACTCGATTGGCGGTTTGTACGAGGTTGAGCGCCAGGCTCGGGACATGACCATCGAAGACCGTTGGCGAATACGTCAGGAAATGGCGGTACCGATCAGCAAAACACTGCACGACTGGATGTTGGCCCAACGCGACTTGGCACCTAACGGATCAGCCACGGCCAAAACCCTCGAATACAGCCTGAAACGCCGGGTAGCGCTGACGCGCTACCTGGACGATGGCGCTGTGTCCATCGGCAACAACAGGTCGAGAAGCAGCTACGGCCATGGGTACTCGGTCGCTCGAACGGCTTGTTTGCCGGATCACTGCGCAGTGGCAAACGAGCTGCTGCAATCATGAGTCTGATCCAGTCAGCGCGCATGAATGGGCATGATCCGTATGCCTGTCTCAAAGATGTGCTGACGCGGCTGCCGACACAGCGGGCCAGTGAGATTGGGCAACTGCCGCATCAGCGGGTATCGGCCTGACTTACGCAAGGTGAGTTGGGCGTACGCTTACAAGATTACGACCTCAGGGAAGGATACAAGAATGCAATGCAAAGACGCGTGCGGGTCTTTCAAGTGGACAACGTATTACGAGCACCACAGAGACCGCCCAGCATCATCGCTTCTTCACACAGCAATCGGACTTGCGAGCACTCAGACAAACTCTAGAAAAGCTGTGGATCTGGGCTGTGGCTCTGGCAATGAGACTCGCGCTTTACTTCAAGCGGGCTGGGATGTTCTAGCTATCGACCGAGAGCCGGCCGCAATCGAAATGGTACACGCCATAGGTCTGGATCACCCTGCTGCAAAGCTAGAAACAGCTACCCAATGGTTTGAAAGCATCGAGGCTTTGCCACCCTCGTCATTGATCCATGCAGGCATGGCCTTACCATTTTGTCATCCAGATCACTTTGAAAAATTCTGGTCAGTTGTGACGTCTGCACTTCTCCCTGGAGGAGTGTTCGTGGGCCAACTCTTCGGTGACAAGGATGATTGGGCATCCGACCCGGAGAGGACCTTTCACTCTGAGTCAGAAGCCCGCGTGCTATTCCAAGACCTTAGCTTGAAGGCGTTCAAAATCCATGAATATGATGGGCCCAGCATGCGAGGCACGAAGCATTGGCATCGCTTTGACGTCATTGCCCAAAAGCCAGCGTCGAACGAGTGAGGCAACTTTAAGGAGCAGGAGCATTGCAGGCGGCGGCGGGGTCGACTCACCGCCTCCTGCGACAGGTTTAATTCCCTAAATCTACAGCTTTATCACGAGCAGACCCCTTACTCGACAGTCACCGACTTGGCCAAATTACGCGGCTGGTCAACGTCGGTCCCCTTTAGCACGGCCACATAATAAGACAGCAACTGCAGCGGGATGGTGTACAGGATTGGCGCCAGGGCATCGGCAATGTGCGGCACCTTGATCACGTGGGTGCCTTCGCCATTGGTCATGCCAGCGTGCTCGTCGGCGAACACTACCAGCTCGCCACCACGGGCACGCACTTCCTGCAGGTTGGACTTCAGCTTCTCCAGCAGTTCGTTGTTCGGTGCAACGGTAACCACCGGCATGTCGTTGTCCACCAGAGCCAGCGGGCCGTGCTTCAACTCGCCTGCTGGGTAAGCTTCGGCGTGGATGTAGGAGATCTCTTTAAGCTTGAGAGCACCTTCCATCGCCACCGGGTACTGCGCGCCGCGGCCGAGGAACAGGGTATGGTGCTTGTCGGCGAACAGCTCGGCGATTTTCTCGACGGTGGCATCCATGGCCAGGGCTTCGCCCAGGCGGGTTGGCAGTCGACGCAGCTCTTCAACCAGCTCAGCTTCGACACCGGCTTCCAGCGTACCGCGCACCTGACCCAGGGCCAGGGTCAGCAGCATCAGCGAAACCAGCTGGGTGGTGAACGCTTTGGTCGAAGCCACGCCGATTTCAGGGCCGGCCAAGGTCAGCAGGGTCAAGTCCGACTCGCGTACCAACGAGCTGATACCCACGTTGCAGATCGCCAGGCTGCCAAGGAAACCCAACTCCTTGGCGTTGCGCAGTGCGGCCAAGGTATCGGCGGTTTCGCCGGACTGCGAGATGGAGACGAACAGCGTGTCCGGCTGCACCACCACCTTGCGGTAACGGAACTCGCTGGCCACTTCCACCTGGCAAGGGATGCCGGCCAGGCTTTCCAGCCAGTAACGCGCAACCATACCGGCGTGGTAGCTGGTGCCACAGGCAACGATCTGCACGTTGCGCACCTTGGCAAACAAGTCGGCAGCTTGCGGGCCAAAGGCCTGGACCAGCACGTTGTCCTTGCCCAGGCGGCCTTCAAGCGTGCGCTGAACAACGCTTGGCTGCTCGTGAATTTCCTTGAGCATGAAGTGACGGTAAGCGCCCTTGTCGGCAGCCTCGGCACCTTCGTGATACTGCACGGTTTCGCGCTGGACCTTGTTGCCCTGCTGGTCCCAGATGGAGACCTGATCACGGCGAATTTCAGCGATATCGCCTTCTTCCAGGTACATGAAGCGGTCAGTAACCTGGCGCAGCGCCAGTTGATCGGACGCCAGGAAGTTCTCGCCAAGGCCCAGGCCGATTACCAGCGGGCTGCCACTGCGTGCGGCGACCAGGCGGTCCGGCTGCTTGGCACTGATCAGCGCCAGGCCGTAAGCACCATGCAGGCGCTTCACCGCTGCCTTCAGGGCGTCGGTCAGGTCTGGAATGCTCTTCAGGGTGTGGTGGATCAGGTGGACGATGACTTCGGTATCGGTCTGCGAAGTGAAGACATAGCCCAGCCCCTTCAGCTCTTCGCGCAGTTCCTCGTGGTTCTCGATGATGCCGTTGTGCACCACGGCCACGTCATTGCCCGAGAAGTGCGGGTGGGCGTTGCCTTCAGTTGGCGCGCCGTGGGTAGCCCAGCGGGTGTGGGCAATACCCAGCTGGCCTGCCAATGGGTCATCAGCAACAGCAACCTCCAGCTCGCTGACCTTGCCGATGCGGCGGCGGCGCTGCAGTTCACCGTTCTGGGTGAGTACAGCCAAACCGGCGCTGTCGTAACCGCGGTATTCAAGACGCTTGAGGCCTTCGATCAGGATGGCTGTGATATTACGCTCGGCGACAGCACCAACGATTCCACACATGTTTTATTGCTCCTGGCTGATCGCGGCGCAGATCAGGTTGATGCCGCGGGCTTGAATTTGTTCGCGCGCTGCTGCTGGCAGGCGTTCATCTGTAATAAGGGTGTGCACGCTGCCCCAGGGCAGCTCGAGGTTAGGGATCTTGCGCCCCACCTTGTCCGACTCGACCATCACGATCACTTCACGGGCAACTTCCGCCATGACCCGGCTCAGCCCAAGAAGTTCGTTGAAGGTAGTGGTACCCCGGCCGAGGTCGATGCCGTCGGCACCGATGAATAATTGGTCGAAATCGTAGGAGCGCAGTACCTGCTCCGCGACCTGGCCCTGGAACGATTCGGAATGCGGGTCCCAGGTGCCACCGGTCATCAGCAGCACCGGCTCGTGTTCGAGGTCGCAGATTGCACGGGCCACATTGAGTGAATTGGTCATCACCACCAGGCCTGGCTGGCGCCCCAGTTCGGGGATCATTGCCGCCGTGGTGCTGCCGCTGTCGATGATAATGCGCGCATGTTCGCGGATACGTCCGACGGCGGCACGCGCAATGGCCTTTTTATAGGAAGAGACGGGTTGCGCCGGTTCACCGAGCAACTCTTGCGGCACCGGCACCGCGCCACCGTAGCGGCGTAACAACAAGCCGTTGGTTTCCAAGGCAGCGAGGTCTTTGCGAATGGTCACTTCCGAGGTGGCGAAACGCTTGGCCAACGCGTCCACACTTACCTCACCCTGCTCGCTGAGCAAAGCCAGAATATTGTGTCGCCGTTGTGGTGTGTTTCGTTTCGACATGTGCGTTTAAGTTTCGATTCGAAAGTTAGTGGTTGCAATCAAAACCTAAGACGAGCGATTCGTCAAGCTGTCGCTGACCTGTGGATTGTTTCCTCTGCTTTGGCGCGGTCCTGTAGACGCGGGACAGGGCCAATAAAAAAGCCGACTTATTCACATAAGTCGGCTTTCGATCGAAATGGCTGTGAATAACTCAGCTCTTCTTGATCTTCTCCGGGCGCTTCCAGCCCGATATGTTGCGCTGGCGCGCACGGGCTACAGCCAGGTCACCCGCTTCTACGGCCTGGGTGATAGTCGAACCGGCTGCGGTGGTCGCGCCGGCCTTGATTTCCACAGGCGCCACCAGCGAGTTGTTCGAACCGATGAACACATCTTCACCCATCACGGTCTTGAACTTGTTGGCACCATCGTAGTTGCAGGTGATGGTGCCGGCGCCGATATTGGTCCGCGCACCGATTTCGGCATCACCCAGGTAAGCCAGGTGTCCAGCCTTGGCCCCTTCACCCAGGTGGGCGTTCTTCAGTTCGACGAAGTTACCCACATGGGCCTTGGCGTCCAGTACGCTGCCCGGGCGCAGGCGGGCGAACGGGCCAGCATCGCTGCCTTCTCCCATCACCGCGCCTTCAAGGTGGCTGTTGGCCTTGACCACCGCGCCTTTGCGCAGGGTCGTGTTCTTGATCACGCAGTTAGGGCCGATCTGCACATCGTCTTCGATGACCACCTTGCCTTCGAGAATCACGTTGATGTCGATCAGCACGTCACGACCTACGCTCACTTCACCACGAACATCGAAGCGTGCCGGGTCGCGCAGGGTAACTCCCTGAGCCATCAGACGGCGGCCTTCACGCAACTGGTAGTGACGCTCAAGCTCGGACAGCTGGCGGCGGTCGTTGGCGCCCTGCACTTCCATAGCATCGTGTGGCTGTTCAGTTGCCACCACCAAGCCATCGGCCACTGCCATGGCGATTACGTCAGTCAGGTAATACTCGCCCTGGGCGTTGTTGTTCGACAGCCGGCCCATCCAGTCGGCAAGACGCGCGGCTGGCAGGGCCAGAATTCCAGTGTTGCCTTCCTTGATCGCTTTTTGCGCGTCGTTGGCGTCCTTGTGCTCAACGATGGCAGTTACCTTGCCCTGCTCGTCACGCACGATTCGGCCATAGCCGGTCGGATCGTCGAGGGTGACTGTAAGCAGTCCCAGTTGCTGATCGTTGGCCTTTGCCAACAGACGCTGCAGGGTCTCCACTTCGATCAACGGCACGTCGCCGTATAACACCAGCACAGTGTCAGCGGTCAGCGCCGGCAGTGCCTGGGCAACAGCGTGACCGGTACCCAGCTGTTTATCCTGCATGACGAAATTCAGGTCGTCAGCGGCCAGGCGCTCGCGAACCAGTTCGGCACCATGGCCAATGACCACATGAATACCTTGCGGCTGAAGTTGGCGCGCGCTGTGGATAACATGGCCGAGCATGGAATTGCCAGCTACCGGGTGCAACACTTTGGGCAGCGCCGAGCGCATGCGGGTGCCTTGGCCGGCGGCGAGAATAACGATATCGAGTGACATTACTGGCTACCAATCCTGGGCGGTCAGTGAAAGACCGTGGGGGGGGAGAAAACAGAAAAAGAAAAAGGGTAGCCGAGGCTACCCTTTTACTCAATCGCAACAGAAGTTATCAGCCGTAGCCGATTACTTGCCTCTGCGCATTTGCTGGACGGTACGCAGCTGAGCTGCGGCCTCGGCCAGACGTGCGGCGGCGGCGCCGTAGTCGAAGTCCGCGCCTTTCAGATTCAGGGCGTTCTCGGCAGCCTTGAGGGCCTCCTGAGCCTGAGCTTCATCCAGGTCTGCAGCACGTTGCACGGTATCGGCAAGCACCTTGACCATGTTCGGCTGAACCTCGAGGAAACCACCAGAGATGTAGAACACCTCTTGTGCGCCACCCTGCTTGGTCAGCGTGATCGGACCAGGCTTGAGATTGGTGATCAGTGGCGCATGGCCTGGAGCGATACCAAGATCACCCAGGTTACCGTGCGCAACCACCATCTCGACCAGGCCGGAGAAGATCTCTCCTTCCGCGCTGACGATATCGCAATGGACTGTCATAGCCATCTGCTTGCCTCAACCTGATAGCGCCCCTTGCGGGGCGCAGGAATTACAGTTTCTTGGCTTTCTCGATCGCTTCGTCGATGCTGCCGACCATGTAGAACGCTTGTTCTGGCAGGTGGTCGTAGTCACCTTTGAGGATGCCGCTGAAGCCAGCGATGGTGTCTTTCAGGGAAACGTACTTGCCTGGCGAACCGGTGAAGACTTCTGCCACGAAGAACGGCTGCGACAGGAAGCGCTGGATCTTACGAGCGCGGGCTACCAGTTGCTTGTCGGCTTCGGACAGTTCGTCCATACCCAGGATCGCAATGATGTCCTTCAGCTCTTTGTAGCGCTGCAGAACATACTGAACGCCACGAGCGGTCTCGTAGTGCTCGTTGCCGATCACGTTCGGGTCCAGCTGGCGCGAAGTCGAGTCCAGTGGGTCGACCGCTGGGTAGATACCCAGGGAGGCGATGTCACGGGACAGAACGACGGTGGCGTCCAAGTGGGCGAAGGTGGTCGCTGGCGACGGGTCGGTCAAGTCGTCCGCAGGTACATATACGGCCTGTACGGAGGTGATCGAACCTTCCTTGGTGGAGGTGATGCGCTCTTGCAGAACGCCCATCTCTTCAGCCAGGGTCGGCTGGTAACCTACTGCCGAAGGCATACGGCCCAGCAGTGCGGATACTTCGGTACCGGCCAGGGTGTAACGATAGATGTTGTCGACGAACAGCAGAACGTCGTTACCTTCGTCACGGAACTTCTCGGCCATGGTCAGGCCGGTCAGCGCTACACGCAGACGGTTTCCTGGTGGCTCGTTCATCTGACCGTAGACCAGCGCTACCTTGTCGAGAACGTTGGAGTCCTTCATCTCGTGGTAGAAGTCGTTACCCTCACGAGTACGCTCACCCACACCAGCGAACACGGAGTAACCGCTGTGTTCCATGGCGATGTTACGGATCAGTTCCATCATGTTTACGGTCTTGCCGACACCGGCACCACCGAACAGACCAACCTTACCACCCTTGGCGAACGGGCAAACCAGGTCGATAACCTTGATGCCGGTTTCCAGCAGGTCGTTGCCGCCCGCCTGGTCAGCGAACGAAGGCGCTGGCTGGTGGATACCGCGACGCTCTTCTTCGCCGATCGGGCCGGCTTCGTCGATCGGGTTGCCCAGTACGTCCATGATACGGCCCAGGGTGGCCTTACCAACTGGAACGGAAATGGCAGCGCCGGTGTCGACGACATCCAGACCGCGCTTCAGGCCTTCGGTCGAGCCCATCGCAATGGTACGAACCACGCCGTCGCCCAGCTGCTGCTGAACTTCCAGGGTGGTTTCCGCGCCTTGTACTTTAAGCGCGTTGTATACACTCGGCACGACGTCACGTGGGAATTCCACGTCGATGACGGCGCCGATGATTTGAACGATACGTCCGCTACTCATAGCTGGATCCTCTGAATATGTGAACCGTTAAACCGCGGCAGCGCCGCCGACGATTTCCGAGATCTCCTGGGTGATCGCAGCCTGACGCGCCTTGTTGTAGATCAACTGAAGCTCTTTGATCAAATCACCGGCGTTGTCTGTGGCGTTCTTCATGGCGATCATCCGGGCCGCTTGTTCAGCAGCGTTGTTCTCGACCACCGCCTGGTATACCTGCGACTCCACGTAACGCACCATCAAGCCGTCCAGCAGCTCTTTTGCGTCGGGTTCATACAGGTAGTCCCAGTGATGCTTGAGATCCTGATCCGGGGTTGCCACCAACGGTACCAATTGCTCGACCGTCGGCTTCTGGGTCATGGTATTGATGAACTTGTTCGAAACCACCGAGAGGCGATCGATACGGCCGTCCAGGTAGGCGTCCAGCATCACTTTGACGGAGCCGATCAGATCATTGATCGATGGCTCTTCGCCCAAGTGGCTGATCGCTGCTACGACGTTGCCGCCAAAGATGCGGAAGAAAGTCGCACCCTTGCTGCCGATCACGCACAGGTCGATTTCCACGCCCTGTTCGCGGTTTGCGCTCATGTCCTTGACCAGGGCCTTGAACAGGTTGGTGTTCAAGCCACCGCACAGACCACGGTCACTGCTCACCACGATATAACCGGCGCGCTTTACAGGGCGCTCGATCATGAACGGGTGGCGGTATTCCGGGTTGGCGTTGGCCAGATGACCGATCACCTGGCGGATACGTTCCGCGTAAGGACGGCTAGCAGCCATGCGCATTTGTGCCTTGCGCATCTTGCTGACCGCCACTTTCTCCATGGCGCTGGTAATTTTTTGCGTGCTTTTGATGCTCGCAATCTTACTGCGAATCTCTTTTGCGCCTGCCATGTATCACCTATCAGGTTAGCAAGCGGGGGCCTGAGCCCCCGCTGCGGCTTACCAGGTCTGGGTGGCCTTGAACTTCTCGATACCGGCTTTCAGGCCTGCGTCGATTTCGTCGTTGAAGTCACCCTTCACGTTGATCTTCGCCATCAGTTCAGCGTGATCACGGTTGAAGAAGGCGATCAGTGCTTGCTCGAAGCTGCCGATCTTGGAGACCTCTACGTCGGTCAGGAAGCCACGCTCAGCGGCGTACAGCGACAGAGCCATGTCCGCGATGGACATCGGCGCGTACTGCTTCTGCTTCATCAGCTCGGTAACGCGCTGACCATGCTCCAGCTGCTTGCGGGTCGCTTCGTCCAGATCGGACGCGAACTGGGCGAATGCAGCCAGTTCACGGTACTGAGCCAGAGCGGTACGAATACCACCGGACAGCTTCTTGATGATCTTGGTCTGAGCGGCACCACCTACGCGGGATACCGAAACACCGGCGTTCACTGCAGGGCGGATGCCCGAGTTGAACATGGCCGATTCCAGGAAGATCTGACCGTCGGTGATGGAAATCACGTTGGTCGGAACGAACGCAGAAACGTCGCCAGCCTGGGTTTCGATGATCGGCAGAGCGGTCAGGGAACCGGTTTTGCCAGTGACAGCACCGTTGGTGAACTTCTCGACGTACTCTTCCGAAACGCGCGATGCACGCTCCAGCAGACGGGAGTGGAGATAGAACACGTCGCCTGGGTATGCTTCGCGTCCTGGTGGACGGCGCAGCAGCAGGGAGATCTGACGGTAGGCAACAGCCTGCTTGGACAGGTCATCGTAAACGATCAGTGCGTCTTCACCGCGGTCGCGGAAGAACTCGCCCATGGTGCAACCGGCGTATGGCGCCAGGAATTGCAGTGCGGCGGATTCCGAAGCACTGGCAACAACCACGATGGTGTTGGCCAGGGCGCCGGTTTCTTCCAGCTTGCGAACGATGTTGGCAACGGTGGAACGCTTCTGGCCGACTGCAACATAAACACAGAAAATACCGGAGTCTTTCTGGTTGATGATGGCGTCGATGGCCATGGCGGTCTTGCCGATCTGACGGTCGCCAATGATCAGCTCGCGCTGGCCACGGCCGACAGGGATCATGGCGTCGACGGACTTGTAGCCAGTCTGTACAGGCTGGTCTACCGACTTACGCCAGATCACGCCTGGAGCCACTTTCTCGACTGCGTCGGTCTCGGTGTTGCCCAGAGGACCTTTGCCGTCGATCGGGTTACCCAGTGCGTCAACGACGCGGCCCAGCAGTTCCTTACCAACCGGAACTTCCAGGATGCGGCCGGTGCACTTGGCGCTCATGCCTTCGGCGAGGGTGTCATAGCCACCCAGGATCACTGCACCTACGGAGTCTTGCTCCAGGTTCAGGGCCATGCCGTAGACGCTGCCAGGGAACTCGATCATTTCGCCGTACATGACGTCGGCCAGACCGTGGATCCGCACGATACCGTCGGATACCGAAACGACGGTACCTTCGTTACGGGCTTGGGAGCTCACATCGAGGTTATCGATGCGGCCCTTGATGATTTCACTAATTTCGGAAGGATTGAGTTGCTGCATTGCTCTGCTGCCCCTTCAAACTCAAGATTTCAATGCTTCGGCCAGTTTCGCGATTTTGCCGCGAACAGAGCCATCGATTACCAGGTCACCGGCGCGGATGACGACGCCGCCAATCAGGCTGGCATCCTCCGACGCGTGCAGGCGCACTTCCTGGCCTAACCGTGCACTGAGAACCTTGGCGAGTTTGTCTTGCTGTTCTTGGTTCAACGCGAAGGCACTGGTGACTTCCACGTCCACGGATTTCTCTTGCTCGGCCTTGTACAGGTCGAACAGAGCGGCAATCTCCGGCAGAAGCAGGAGACGGTCGTTTTCCGCGGCAACATGAATGAAATTCTGTGCCTGTGCATTGAACTTGTCACCGCACACGTCAATGAACGTGGCGGCCTTTTCTGCGCTCGTCAGTCGCGGGGCCTTGAGCAGGCGCTGCATGGTGTCGTCTTGCGACACCGCAGCAGCCAGGCCGAGCATGGCTGACCAATTGGCCAGTTGCTGATGGGCCTGGGCATGCTCAAAGGCAGCCTTAGCGTAAGGTCGGGCCAACGTGGTCAGTTCTGCCATGATCGCCCTCGCTTAAATTTCAGCGGCCAGTTTGTTAACCAGCTCCGCATGCGCGTTTTGATCGATTGTGGCGCCAAGGATCTTTTCAGCACCACCAACGGCCAGAGCACCCACTTGGGCACGCAGGGCGTCTTTAGCGCTGTTCAGTTCCTGTTCGATCTCGGCCAGAGCCTGAGCCTTCACACGGTCAGCTTCGACGCGAGCCTGTTCACGGGCTTCGTCGACAAGCTGAGCAGCGCGTTTCTTGCTTTGCTCGATGATTTCGGCTGCCTGTGCTTTAGCTTCACGCAGTTGCTGACCCGCTTTCTCTTGGGCCAGCTCCAGGTCGCGAGCTGCGCGGTTGGCAGCGTCCAAGCCGTCGGCAATCTTCTTTTGGCGCTCTTGCAGGGCAGTGATGACCGGAGGCCATACATACTTCATGCAGAAGAGTACAAAAATCAGGAAAGCAACGGATTGGCCAATCAGGGTTGCATTAATGTTCACGCCAACACCTCGCTCGGTCTTAATTCATACAGCCATCAACTCGTGGTGACGAGTGATTAGCCGGCGATCTGACCAACGAACGGATTCGCGAAGGTGAAGAACAGAGCGATACCAACACCGATCATGGTTACGGCGTCGAGCAGACCGGCAACGATGAACATTTTGACCTGCAGCATTGGAACCATTTCTGGTTGACGAGCAGCGCCTTCCAGGAATTTGCCACCCAGCAGGCCGAAACCAATGGCGGTACCCAGAGCACCCAGGCCGATCAGCAGAGCAACAGCGATAGCGGTCAGACCAACTACAGTTTCCATCTTTCCTCCCGACTTTTACGTCGTATTGGTTAGGTTTTTAGTTTGAAGCGGTAAAACAAATCGTTTGGTACAGCATGCCCTTGCGGACTTTTTAAGCCCTCCCCCCGTACAGGCAGGGAAGGCTATCAGACACGCCAGGCGGTCTTAATGGTTATCTTCGTGAGCCATCGACAGGTAGACGATGGTCAGCATCATGAAGATGAAAGCTTGCAGGGTGATGATCAGGATGTGGAACACAGCCCACGCCCATTGCAGCACCACACCCAGGCCGCTGAGCCACAGCAGGCCCGAGCCGAACATTACAGCGATCAGGATGAACACCAGCTCGCCAGCATACATGTTGCCGAACAGACGCAGTGCCAGCGAGATCGGCTTGGCGATCAGGGTGACGAATTCCAGCAGGAAGTTGACCGGAATCAGCAGGATCTGCACGAAGATATTCTTGCTGCCAAACGGGTGCAGGGTCAGCTCACCGATGAAGCCGCCCAGGCCCTTGACCTTGATGCTGTAGAAGATGATCAGGGCGAAGACGCAGAAGGCCATGGCCAGGGTCGCGTTCGGGTCGGTGGTCGACACGGCGCGGAACGGAATGTGCGGGTCACCGGAAATCAGGATGGCCAGCTGAGGAATCCAGTCGACCGGTATCAGGTCGACGGCGTTCATCAGGAATACCCAGACGAAAATGGTCAGCGCCAGCGGCGCGATTACCGGGCTACGGCCGTGGAAGGAGTCCTTCACGCTGCCGTTGACGAAGTCGACCATCACTTCAACGAAGTTCTGCAGACCGCCAGGTTGGCCGGAAGTCGCCTTCTTGGCCGCCATGCGGAAGATCAACAGGAAGATCAGACCCAGCGCGACGGACCAACCCAGGGTGTCCAGGTGGAACGCCCAGAAGCCCATTGCCTTGGCTTCTGCAGCCGAATGGGCGAAGCCCCAGCTGCCGTCTGGTAGTTGACCGTAGGTCAGGTTCTGCAAGTGGTGCTGGATATAGCCCGAAGCGGTTTCTGCTGCCATGGTTGCCTCAAACGCCCTAAGGTCTCGAAAGTCTTTTATTCATCAGCAGGGGCGCGAACCAGCTGACCAAAAGGGTCAACACGAAGACGCCGAATACTGCTAGCGGCGCCAGTGGCTTCACTCCTGCAAAGGTCAGTGCAAAAAGCACTGCCGTCAAAATCATCTTGCCTGCCTCGCCAGCGTAAAACGACTTGACGATAGCTTGTGCCGCCCGAGCCCCGCTGAAGCGAAAAGCCTTCCAGGCGAAATACACATTGGGCAGCCAGGCAATCAAACCTCCGCAAAGGCCTGAATATCCACTGACCGACCCTTTCCACTGCCACAACACCAAGGTTGCCAGCAGCAGTACGACAAATTGAGCCAGCAGTACCGGAAAAACCGCCCAGCGATGGAAAGGCAGGCGGTTTGGCGTGCGTATTTCCATCACAACTGCTCCTCGGAAGTCGACCAACAAGTCAGCTATGACTTGGCATAATTTGTGCCGACAAAATGCGCGCAGAGTATAGGGGTGGATTAACCCCTATTCAACTCTTCGGTAGTGATTTCCGACTTCACGCTACAACAGGAATTGTTTCAGCGGATGTGAGCGAGCACGCCTTGCAACTCGTCAAGCGAGTTGTAGCGAATAACCAACTGGCCTTTGCCCTTGTTGCCATGACGGATCTGCACGGCCGAGCCCAGGCGCTCTGCGAGCCGCTGTTCAAGGCGAGCGATATCCGGATCAGGTTTGCTCGGTTCGACCGGATCAGGCTTGTCGCTGAGCCACTGACGGACCAGTGCTTCGGTTTGGCGCACGGTGAGGCCACGTGCGACAACATGACGCGCCCCCTCCTCCTGACGATTTTCATCCAGGCCGAGCAATGCACGGGCATGCCCCATCTCCAGGTCACCGTGGGCGAGCATGGTCTTGATCGCATCGGGCAAGGTAATGAGGCGCAGCAGGTTGGCCACGGTCACCCGCGACTTGCCCACAGCGTCAGCCACCTGCTGCTGGGTAAGCTCGAATTCCTGTTGCAGGCGCTGCAGGGCCATGGCCTCTTCCAGTGGGTTGAGGTCTTCGCGCTGGATGTTCTCGATCAATGCCATGGCGATGGCGGCTTCGTCGGGCACTTCGCGGACCATGGCCGGGATCGTGTCCAGGCCGGCCTGCTGGGTAGCGCGCCAACGGCGCTCACCGGCGATGATCTCGTATCGGTTGTCGCCAATCGGGCGCACCACGATCGGTTGCATCACACCATGGTTGCGAATCGAGTGCGCAAGCTCTTCCAGCGCCTCCGGGTCCATGTCCCGGCGAGGCTGATACTTGCCACGCTGGACCAGCTCGACCGGCAGGTGTTGCAGTTCTTTCTGGTCGATCTTCACAGCCTGCTCTTCGAGCGCGCTGACGGAAGGACCACTGAGCAGTGCATCCAACCCACGTCCGAGACCCCGTTTCTTGACGGCCATACGGATTCCTTAAGTTGTTTGTGCAGTGCGTGATGGACGGCGTTGACGGCGTACCAGTTCCCCTGCCAGGGCCAGGTAAGCCAGCGCGCCCCGCGATTGCTTGTCGTAAGCAAGGGCTGGCATGCCGAAGCTGGGGGCCTCGGCCAAGCGAATGTTGCGCGGAATGACCGTGTCGTACAGCTGAGGGCCAAAGTGCTCCTTCAACTGCGCCGAAACATCGTTGTTCAGGCTCAGACGCGGATCGTACATGGTCCGCAGCAGGCCCTCGATCTTCAACTCCGGGTTCAACCGGGCGGCGATGCGCTTGATGTTATCCACAAGGTCGCTGAGACCTTCCAGCGCGTAGTACTCACACTGCATGGGGATAATTACGCCATCGGAAGCGACCAGCGCATTGAGCGTGAGCATCGACAGCGACGGTGGGCAGTCGATGAGGATGTAGTCGTAGTTATCGCGGATGGGCGCCAGCGCGTTGCGCAGACGGCTCTCCTTGACCTGCATTTCCAGCAGCACCACCTCAGCGGCGGTCAGGTCACGGTTGGCCGGCAGCAACTGGAAGCCTCCGTGCTCGGAGTAGTGCATAGCCTGGGCCAAGTCGCACTCCCCGATCAGCAGGTCGTAGACCGAGTGCTCGAGCTCGTGCTTGTCCACACCGCTGCCCATGGTGGCGTTGCCCTGCGGATCGAGGTCGATCAGCAGGACACGACGCTTGGTCGCAGCCAGCGAGGCGGCGAGATTGATACAGGTGGTTGTCTTGCCCACACCACCTTTCTGGTTCGCGATTGCGAATACCTTAGCCATTGTTGCGAGTGTTCCCAGTCATGCCTTGCGGCGCAGTATCAGCAGATGGCGCTGGCCCTGGCAACCCGGAACGGTCAGGGCCTGTTCGCTTTCCACTGTGAAGTCTGCGGGCAATGCTACCAGTTCATCGGCAGGATGCAGCCCCTTCATTGCAAGCCATTGCGTCCCGGTGTCGCCCAAGTGGCGGGTCCAATTGGTGAAGTTCTCCATGCTGCTGAAGGCGCGGGAGATGATTCCGTCGAACGGTTGTGGCGGCTGGAAGGCCTCGACCCGGCTGTGGATAACCGTGAGGTTGTCCAGCTTGAGTTCCATTTTCACCTGTGTCAGGAAACGGGTCTTCTTGCCATTGGCGTCCAGCACGGTCACCCGCTTGTGCGGATGCAAAATTGCCAACGGGATCCCCGGCATGCCTCCACCGCTGCCGACGTCCAGCCAACTGTCACGTTCGCTGTGGATAAACGACATGACACTGAGGCTATCCAGGAGATGGCGTGAAACCATCTCGTCCGGGTCGCGCACGGCAGTCAGGTTGTACGCTTTGTTCCATTTGATCAGCAGGGCCAGGTAGCCGAGCAGCTTTTCGTGATGCTCGGCGCTCAGCTCGACTCCGAGTTTGCGCGCACCTGTGGACAACTCTTCAGCGTGTTGCGGGGTGACCAGGGAACTCAAGCGCTTTGCTCCAATTCGCGGCCAGCGCCGCGTTTTTTCAAGTGTATCAACAACAGGGAAATCGCCGCCGGGGTCACGCCAGGGATGCGCGAAGCCTGCCCCAAGGTTTCCGGACGGGTCTGGCCCAGCTTGCCCTGGATCTCCTTGGACAGGCCGGAGATCGTCGAGTAGTCGATATCCACAGGCAGGCGGGTGTCTTCGCTGGCACGCAATCGGGCGATTTCATCCTGCTGGCGGTCGATGTAACCCGCGTATTTGGTGCGGATCTCGACCTGCTCGGCGACCTGCTGGTCGATCGCTTCACCACCGGTCGCCTCAATCAGGCCGGCGTAATCGATTTCCGGCCGCGCCAGCAGGTTGAGCAGGCTGTATTCGTGGCTAAGCGGTGTACCAAACTTATCCACAATCGCTTGGCCTTGCTCAGTGTTCGGGCGCACCCAGGTCGATTTCAGGCGCTGTTCCTCACGCTCGATACCGTCGCGCTTGGCACAGAACGCGGCCCAGCGCTGGTCATCGATCAGGCCCAGTTCACGGCCCTTTTCGGTCAGGCGCAGGTCGGCGTTGTCTTCGCGCAGGATCAGGCGGTACTCGGCGCGCGAAGTGAACATGCGGTACGGCTCCTGAGTACCCAGGGTAATCAAGTCGTCGACCAGCACACCGATGTAGGCTTCATCGCGGCGCGGGCACCAGCTGTCGCGACCTTGCGCACGCAGTGCAGCGTTGGTCCCGGCCAGCAGGCCTTGGGCACCGGCTTCTTCGTATCCGGTGGTGCCGTTGATCTGCCCGGCGAAGAACAGACCGCCGATGACTTTGGTCTCGAGGCTGTACTTGAGGTCACGGGGATCGAAGTAGTCGTACTCGATGGCATACCCGGGGCGCACGATGTGGGCGTTTTCCATGCCGCGGATCGAACGGACCAGCTCCAGTTGCACGTCGAACGGCAGCGAAGTGGAAATACCGTTGGGATACAGCTCATGGGTGTTCAAGCCTTCCGGCTCAATGAACACCTGGTGGCTTTCCTTGTCGGCGAAGCGGTGGATCTTGTCTTCGATCGACGGACAGTAACGCGGGCCGACACCTTCGATCACGCCCGAGTACATCGGTGAACGGTCGAGGTTCGAGGCAATGATCTCGTGGGTGCGCGCATTGGTGTGGGTAATCCAGCAGCTCACCTGACGCGGGTGCATTTCAGCATTGCCCATGAACGACATCACCGGGATCGGCGTATCGCCCGGCTGTTCGGTCATTACCGAGAAATCCACAGAGCGGCCGTCAATGCGTGGCGGGGTACCGGTTTTCAGACGGCCGACGCGCAGCGGCAGTTCACGCATGCGGTGGGCCAGGGCAATCGAAGGTGGATCACCGGCGCGACCACCGGAATGGTTTTGCAGACCAATGTGGATAAGGCCGCCGAGGAAGGTACCGGTAGTCAGTACCACCGATTCGGCAAAGAAACGCAGGCCCATCTGGGTCACCACGCCTTTGACCTGGTCCTGCTCGACGATCAGGTCGTCGCAGGACTGCTGGAATATCCACAGGTTTGGCTGGTTTTCCAGGATTTCACGCACCACTGCCTTGTAGATGGCGCGGTCGGCTTGTGCACGGGTGGCACGTACGGCCGGGCCCTTGCGGTTGTTCAGAACGCGGAACTGGATGCCGCTCTTGTCGGTGGCCAGCGCCATGGCGCCGCCGAGCGCATCGATCTCTTTGACCAGATGGCTTTTGCCAATACCGCCGATGGCGGGGTTGCAGCTCATGTGACCGAGGGTTTCCACGTTATGGGTCAGCAGCAGGGTTTTCACACCCATGCGTGCAGACGCAAGCGCAGCCTCGGTACCGGCATGGCCGCCGCCGATGACGATCACGTCAAAACGGGAAGGGAAATCCACCACGCACCTCGTGCCTGTTTTTGCGAATAGAGAAGGTAAGCGGACAAGTATAGGGACTTCACCCCCAGTAAAGAAACCGTCTGAGCAAATTTTGACCAGTCTGTGGATGAGTGGCAAACAACAGAAATCAGAGAGAAGAAATTTAAAAAGCTTTGTTTTTATGTTTATTCTTATGCACAACGATATCTGTGGATAAAGTCTCCTATCCCACGAATGACGCTATGTAGAGAGAAATTAAACCCTGTGTCTGGAGTGGCATGAGGGCTATGGATAACGCCATTTAGCCTGTGGATTAAATGCCTGTTTACCCACAGGCGGTTTTTTCCTCAGAAAAAAAGCCCGCTTATCAACTGAGCTGAAGGCGACTTTTCCACAGGGCTCCTGAGCACAGTTTTCAAGCCGGCCATGAAAAATTCATCGCGCTGGCGGGCAGACATGATCAGGTTGAAGCGGTCGAGCCCGCGAAAGGATGGGTACATCCGCAGAGATCTGGTGCTTGTAAGGGCTTCTTCGCGGGCCCACCCGCTCACATGGGTGCTTGGGTCATCGGCCTGCATTCAGCTTCTGCAACGAATTTCAGGCAAAAAAAAGCCGCTCCCTAAGGAGCGGCGCTTGACCTTGCCAGGCTGTGGATTACTTGCCGATGCAGAAGCTCGAGAAAATCCGCCCAAGCAGGTCATCCGAGCTGAATGCTCCTGTGATTTCCCCCAGCGCATGCTGTGCCTGGCGTAAGTCCTCAGCCAGAAGCTCTCCTGCGCCCGCCAAGGTCAATTGTGCACGGCCGTGCTCCAGGTGCTCGCTGGCCTGGCGCAAGGCATCCAGATGGCGCCGGCGGGCGCTGAATCCACTCTCTGCAGTCTGTTCGTAACCCATACAGCCCTTCAGATGCTCACGGAGCAGTTGCAGCCCTGTGTCGTCGCCCTTGGCGCTGAGGGTAATGGTCACGTGGCCGTCATCGCACTGTTCCAGCGCTACCCGCTCACCACTCAGGTCGGCCTTGTTGCGAATAAGCGTGACTTTGGCCGGATCCGGCCGCTGAGCGAGAAACTCAGGCCAGAGAGCGAACGGATCGCTGGCCTCGGGCGCAGTGGAGTCGACCACGAGCAGAACGCGGTCTGCCTCGCCAATTGCCTTCAGGGCACGTTCCACACCGATCTTTTCCACATGGTCATCGGTATCGCGCAAGCCGGCAGTATCGACAACGTGCAGCGGCATGCCGTCGATGTGGATATGTTCGCGCAGGATATCCCGCGTGGTACCGGCGATGTCCGTGACAATGGCTGCTTCCCGTCCGGCCAGCTGGTTCAGCAAGCTTGATTTACCGGCATTCGGCCGGCCGGCAATGACTACCGTCATGCCGTCGCGCAGCAAGGCGCCTTGCCCGGCCTCGCGCTGCACAGTGGATAACTCGCTGCGCACGGCATCAAGCATCGACAGCACGTGGCCATCGGCAAGGAAGTCGATCTCTTCCTCAGGAAAGTCGATCGCCGCCTCGACGTAAATACGCAGGGCAATCAACGCCTCGGTGAGGCTGTGCACACGCCTGGAGAATTCCCCTTGCAGCGAGCGCAGGGCGTTGCGCGCTGCCTGGCTGGAACTCGCCTCGATCAGGTCGGCGATGGCTTCGGCCTGAGCCAGGTCGAGCTTGTCGTTGAGGAAAGCGCGCTCGCTGAATTCGCCCGGGCGGGCCAGACGACAGCCGACTTGTACACAGCGCTGCAGCAGCATGTCCAGCACCACAGGACCGCCGTGACCCTGCAGTTCAAGCACGTCCTCGCCAGTGAACGAATTAGGCCCAGGAAAGAACAACGCAATCCCTTCGTCCAGCACCAGCCCGTCATCGTCGCGGAATGGGCCGTAATGGGCATGCCGCGGGGTCAGGGTGCGGCCGGTGATCAACAGGCCGGCCTTGGCAGCCAGAGGGCCGGACAACCTGACAATACCCACACCACCACGGCCCTGGGCCGTGGCGATGGCGGCGATGGTTTCACGCACAGTGTTCATGCTCGAAAGCCTCTACGACAAAACGACAGATAGCAAAAACGCCCCACTAGGGGGCGTTTTTTATTCACAGGCTAGCGTATTAGCCCGTCAAGCAGCAGCTTTTTTGGTAGCTGCTTCGATACGGCGAGTGATGTACCACTGCTGCGAAATCGACAGGCAGTTGTTCACAACCCAGTACAGCACCAGACCGGCAGGGAACCACAGGAAGAAGAAGGTGAAGATGATTGGCATCATTTTCATCACCTTGGCCTGCATCGGATCCGGCGGTGTCGGGTTCAGGCGCTGCTGGATGAACATGGTGGCGCCCATGATGATCGGCAGGATGAAGAACGGATCCTTGATCGACAGGTCGGTAATCCACAGTATCCATGGGGCCTGGCGCATTTCCACGCTTTCCAGCAATACCCAGTACAGGGCCAGGAATACCGGCATTTGCACCAGGATCGGCAGGCAGCCGCCCAGCGGGTTGATCTTCTCTTTCTTGTAAAGCTCCATCATCGCCTGGGACATCTTCTGGCGATCGTCACCGAAGCGTTCCTTGAGTGCGGCGAGCTTAGGTGCAACGGCACGCATACGCGCCATGGAGCGGTAGCTGGCAGCCGACAGCGGGAAGAACAGGCCTTTGATCAACATGGTCAGCACGATGATCGACCAGCCCCAGTTACCCAGCAGGCTGTGGATATGTTGCAGCAGCCAGAAGATCGGCTGGGCGATAAACCACAGGAAGCCGTAGTCGACGGTCAATTCCAGGCCTGGGGACAACTCTTTCAGCTTGGACTGGATCTTCGGACCGGCGTACAGCATGGCGCTGGTTTCGACCTTGCCGCCAGCCGGTACGCTGATAACCGGGCCGGTGTAACCGATGATGTAGTTGCCCTGGCTATCCTTGCGGGTCTGGACAACGTTGTTGTCCGACTTGGCTGGAATCCAGGCGGTCACGAAGTAGTGCTGCAGCCAGGCAACCCAGCCGCCGGACACATTTTCTTTCAAACTACCTTTGTCCATGTCCTTCATCGAGACCTTTTTGTAAGGCTCGGAAGCTGTCCACAGAGCGGCACCCAGGTAGGTAGCGGTACCAGTGGCAGTACTGGAGGACGGATCGCCGCTGGCATCACGCTTGAGCTGGGCAAACATGTTGCCGCTCCACGCCTGGCTGCTCTGGTTGTCGATCAGATAGCTGACATTCAGGTCGTACTCACCGCGCTTGAAGCTGAAACGCTTGATGTAGTTGACGCCGTTGTCACTGAACTTCAGATCTACCACCAGTTGTTCCTGGCCGTCGGCCAGCTGGTAGCTCTTCTGTTCGGCAGCATACAGGGGACGGCCGCTGGCGCGGGCATCCGGACCGTCGGTGCCGGTCAGACCGCTTTGTGCCAGGTAAACACGCTCACCACCGTTGTCGAACAACTGGAATGGAATGTTCGGGTGGTCTTGACGGCGCGGGTACTTCGGCAGGTTCAGCTGGACGATGTCACCACCGACCGGATCGATAGCCAGTTCCAGAACGTCGGTCTTGACTCGGATCAGGTCCTTGCTGAGTGCGACCGGTGCCAGTTCGGCAGGGCTCGATTCGGCGTTGGCGCTCGGTACATCGGCGCTGGCACCGTTGTTACCGGCCGGCACGCCATCGGGCAAGCCCGGAGCAACAGTGCTGGCAGCAGTATTCTGAGTCGGCAGGGCAGCCTGGCCGTAGTCATCGTTCCACTTCAGGACCATGACGTAGGACACGACTGCCAGCGCGGCGATCAGGATCGTGCGTTTAATATCCATGATTACTCGGCTATCGAAGAAGTTCGGGAGGAAGGAGCGGGTGGAACGGGGTCGAAACCGCCGTCATTCCACGGATGACAACGCCCCAGGCGACGAACGGCCAGCCACCCACCACGCCAGATGCCATGGTTTTCGATGGCTTCATACGCGTAACAGGAGCAACTGGGGAAAAACCGACAGTGATTGGCCATCAGAGGACTAATGGCGTAACGGTAAAACTGGATCGGAACGAGTGCCAGTTTACGCATCTTGGCTGTCTACCCCTGCGGAATTGGCGGTGACTGCTGGTGTCGGCCGGCTGCGTGCCAGGCGTTTCCAGAGCTTGCCAAAGTGTTGGTGCAATTCCGGGTTTTCTATCTCACCCAATCCCTTGCGCGCGACGATCACGATGTCCAGGCCAGCAAGCAATTGCTGGTTCAGACGAAAGGAATCGCGCATCAAGCGCTTGAGGCGGTTGCGTTGAACGGCGAGCTTGACACTCTTCTTGCCGATTACCAAGCCAAGGCGTGGGTGATCGAGGCCGTTCTCGCGAGCAAGGATCAGCAGGTTTTTCCCTGGAACCTTGCCGGTTGGGGAGTCGAAGACCGCTTTGAAGTGTCGGGGTGTAAGCAGTCGCTTTTCCCGACTGAAGTCCTGACTCACCACCTGTGCCGAAAAATCAAATGGCCAGACGCTTACGGCCTTTGGCACGACGACGCGACAGAACAGCACGGCCGTTCTTGGTAGCCATACGGGCACGGAAACCGTGGGTGCGGGCGCGCTTGATGGTGCTTGGTTGGAAAGTACGTTTCATGGCGTGTTACCTGGTTTGTCGACGACGGGCCGGGATGGCCCCCTTTTTAAGAGACCGGCGATTCTAGAGAAAGCAAGCCCATAGGTCAATTTCCAACCAGTCATTCCATATAGAGCTGTGATGGACGGTGCCTCCTGGTTCGTGCCAAAGGGTGCTTGATCGGACACACGAATCGGGGACAACATGAAAAAAAAGAAGAGACATATAAAAAGCTTTTCTGAAGAACTTATAAATCTTAGGTGGATAACCTTCTGTGGATAACCATCGCTAGGCCATGATTTACGTGATGTACAGAGTTTTACAACTTTGTTCTGAACCGGTGCTGCGACTGTTCCCATCGTGGGCGAAAGCTGTGGATGAAAATGCAGTTTATCCACAGCAAGGTTATCAACAGGTTGGTACCCAGGGTTGTGCATAGACCTCATGGTCCGTTATCCACAGGTCTTATTCACAGAGGCAGAAAGCCGTTTTGGTCGATAAATGGCTGTTTTGTCATGGTTCCTAACGTGTCCACATGTGGATAACTGAACGCTCGACCGGTACAATGGCGGTTTGTTTTTGCCTCATCCGGCTTTCAAACTCAGGGGATATCCGTGTCAGTGGAACTTTGGCAGCAGTGCGTGGAGCTTCTGCGCGATGAACTGCCTGCCCAGCAATTCAACACCTGGATCCGTCCGCTACAGGTCGAAGCCGAAGGCGACGAGTTGCGCGTCTATGCGCCTAACCGTTTCGTTCTCGATTGGGTCAATGAAAAGTACCTGGGTCGCTTGCTCGAGCTGTTGGGGGAGAACGGTAGCGGCATTGCACCTGCCCTTTCCTTATTAATAGGTAGCCGCCGCAGCTCGGCCCCAAGGGCTGCGCCCAACGCTCCGGTCAGCGCTGCCGTTGCCGCTTCGCTGGCGCAGACCCAGGCACACAAGGCGGCCCCGGCAGCAGCGGTTGAACCCGTTGCCGTGGCCGCGGCCGAGCCTGTACTGGTCGAGACGTCTTCGCGTGACAGCTTTGATGCCATGGCAGAGCCCGCTGCGCCGCCGCCCAGTGGTGGTCGGGCTGAACAGCGCACCGTGCAGGTTGAAGGTGCGCTCAAGCACACCAGTTACCTGAACCGGACCTTTACCTTTGACACTTTCGTCGAAGGCAAGTCGAACCAGCTCGCCCGCGCGGCTGCCTGGCAGGTAGCGGACAATCCCAAGCATGGCTACAACCCACTGTTCCTTTACGGCGGCGTGGGTTTGGGTAAAACCCACCTTATGCATGCTGTGGGTAACCATCTGCTGAAGAAGAACCCGAACGCCAAGGTGGTGTACCTGCATTCGGAGCGTTTCGTCGCGGACATGGTCAAAGCGTTGCAGCTCAATGCCATCAACGAATTCAAGCGCTTCTACCGCTCGGTGGACGCGTTGTTGATCGACGATATCCAGTTTTTCGCTCGCAAAGAGCGCTCGCAGGAAGAGTTTTTCCACACCTTCAACGCCTTGCTTGAGGGTGGCCAGCAGGTAATTCTTACCTCTGACCGCTATCCCAAGGAAATCGAAGGCCTGGAAGAGCGTCTGAAGTCGCGCTTTGGTTGGGGGCTGACGGTGGCTGTC
The DNA here is from genome assembly GCF_043106315.1 of Pseudomonas sp. FYR_5. Taxonomy (NCBI): domain Bacteria; kingdom Pseudomonadati; phylum Pseudomonadota; class Gammaproteobacteria; order Pseudomonadales; family Pseudomonadaceae; genus Pseudomonas; species Pseudomonas sp. FYR_5. Next base: position 66,778 of record NZ_JBICMK010000095.1, read on the forward strand.
GAGCCGCCAGAGCTGGAGACCCGCGTAGCAATCCTGATGAAGAAGGCTGACCAGGCCAAAGTCGAGCTCCCGCATGACGCAGCCTTTTTCATCGCTCAGCGCATCCGATCCAACGTCCGTGAGCTGGAAGGTGCACTGAAGCGGGTTATCGCTCACTCGCACTTCATGGGGCGTGACATCACCATCGAGCTGATTCGTGAATCGCTCAAGGATCTGTTGGCGCTGCAAGACAAACTGGTCAGTGTGGATAACATTCAGCGTACCGTCGCTGAGTACTACAAGATCAAGATCTCCGATCTGTTGTCCAAGCGTCGTTCGCGTTCTGTCGCGCGCCCGCGTCAGGTAGCCATGGCCCTGTCCAAGGAGTTGACCAACCACAGTCTGCCGGAAATCGGCGACATGTTCGGTGGTCGCGACCATACGACCGTGCTGCACGCCTGCCGCAAAATCAATGAACTGAAGGAATCCGACGCGGACATCCGCGAGGACTACAAGAACCTGCTGCGGACGCTGACGACCTGATGGCCGTCTGCGCAGCTAATTGAAGGCAAGGGACTAGACCATGCATTTCACCATTCAACGCGAAGCCCTGTTGAAACCCCTGCAACTGGTCGCCGGTGTCGTCGAGCGCCGTCAGACCTTGCCGGTCCTGTCCAACGTATTGCTGGTCGTACAAGGCCAGCAACTGTCGTTGACCGGTACCGACCTGGAAGTCGAACTCGTAGGCCGCGTGCAACTGGATGAGCCGGCCGAGCCTGGCGAAATCACTGTTCCGGCGCGCAAGCTGATGGACATCTGCAAAAGCCTGCCTAACGACGCCCTGATCGATATCAAGGTCGATGAGCAGAAATTGTTGGTAAAGGCCGGCCGCAGCCGCTTCACCCTGTCGACCCTGCCTGCCAACGACTTCCCGACTGTGGAAGAAGGCCCGGGTTCGCTGACCTGCAACCTGGAGCAGAGCAAGCTGCGCCGCCTGATCGAGCGAACCAGCTTCGCCATGGCCCAGCAGGATGTGCGCTACTACCTTAACGGCATGCTGCTTGAGGTTTCCCGCAACACGTTGCGCGCCGTATCCACTGACGGTCACCGCTTGGCGCTTTGCTCGATGAGCGCGCCGATCGAGCAGGAGGATCGACACCAGGTCATCGTGCCGCGTAAAGGTATCCTGGAGTTGGCGCGCCTGCTGACAGACCCAGAAGGCATGGTCAGCATCGTGCTGGGTCAGCATCACATTCGCGCCACTACTGGCGAGTTCACCTTTACCTCCAAGCTGGTGGACGGCAAATTCCCGGACTACGAGCGCGTACTGCCCAAAGGCGGTGACAAGCTGGTTGTCGGAGACCGCCAGGCGCTGCGTGAAGCCTTCAGCCGTACTGCGATTCTCTCCAACGAGAAGTACCGTGGTATTCGCCTGCAACTGGCTGCCGGACAACTGAAGATCCAGGCTAATAACCCCGAGCAGGAAGAAGCTGAAGAAGAAATCAGCGTGGACTACGAAGGTAGCTCGCTGGAAATTGGTTTCAACGTCAGCTACTTGCTGGACGTGCTGGGCGTGATGACTACTGAGCAAGTTCGTCTGATCCTGTCCGACTCAAACAGCAGTGCGCTGCTGCAGGAAGCTGGCAATGACGATTCTTCCTACGTTGTCATGCCGATGCGCCTGTAACCTGTAGCAGGCGAAATGTCCCTTCGACGTATCATGGTCACCGCGGTGCGCAACTTGCACCCGGTGACACTCTTCCCCTCCCCCCGCATCAACATCCTTTACGGCTCCAACGGCAGCGGCAAGACCAGCGTGCTCGAAGCCGTGCATTTGCTCGGCCTGGCCCGTTCATTTCGCAGCACCCGCCTGAATCCGGTTATTCAGTACGAACAATCTGCCTGTACGGTGTTCGGCGAGGTGCAGCTGACGGAGGGGGGCACGAGCAACCTAGGAGTGTCCCGTGAGCGACAAGGGGAGTTCACTATCCGCATCGATGGGCAGAATGCGCGCAGCGCCGCGCAATTGGCTGAGTTACTGCCGCTGCAGCTCATCAACCCAGACAGCTTCCGGCTGCTTGAAGGTGCCCCCAAAATACGCCGCCAGTTTCTGGATTGGGGGGTGTTCCACGTGGAACCTCGTTTTCTGCCAGCCTGGCAACGCCTTCAGAAGGCGCTGCGGCAGCGGAACTCATGGTTGCGTCATGGTACACTTGACCCAGCTTCGCAAGCCGCCTGGGACCGGGAATTGTGCCTGGCTAGCGCGGAAATAGATGAATACCGTCGCAACTACATCAAGGCCTTGAAGCCCGTCTTCGAGCGAACCCTGAGCGAACTGGTCGAGCTGGACGGGTTGACCCTAAGCTACTACCGAGGCTGGGACAAGGACCGCGAACTGCAAGAAGTACTCGCCTCCTCTCTCCTTCGCGATCAGCAGATGGGCCATACCCAAGCCGGTCCGCAGCGTGCTGATCTGCGTTTGCGGTTGGCTGGCAACAATGCAGCCGACATCCTTTCGCGTGGTCAGCAAAAGTTGGTGGTATGCGCATTGCGCATTGCCCAAGGCCATCTCGTTAGTCAGGCTCGCCGCGGTCACTGTATTTATCTCGTGGATGACTTGCCGTCCGAACTGGATGACCAGCATCGCCGCGCACTGTGCCGCTTGCTTGAAGAATTACGCTGCCAGGTGTTCATCACCTGTGTAGATCACGAATTACTGAGGGAAGGCTGGCAGACGGAAACGCCAGTTGCTTTGTTCCACGTGGAACAAGGCCGTATCACCCAGACCCACGACCATCGGGAGTGAAGGCATGAGCGAAAATCAAACGTACGACTCCTCCAGCATCAAGGTGCTGAAAGGTTTGGATGCCGTACGCAAGCGTCCCGGCATGTACATTGGCGACACCGATGATGGTAGTGGCCTGCACCACATGGTCTTCGAGGTGGTCGACAACTCGATCGACGAAGCCCTCGCCGGTCACTGCGATGACATCACTGTCATCATCCACCCGGACGAATCTATCAGTGTGCGCGACAACGGGCGCGGCATTCCGGTCGATGTGCATAAGGAAGAAGGCGTTTCCGCAGCCGAGGTCATCATGACTGTGCTGCACGCCGGCGGTAAGTTCGACGACAACTCCTACAAAGTATCCGGCGGTCTGCACGGTGTAGGTGTGTCGGTTGTGAACGCCCTGTCCGAAAAGCTGGTTCTGACCGTTCGCCGTAGCGGCAAGATCTGGGAACAGACTTACGTTCACGGTGTTCCACAAGCACCTATGGCGGTTGTTGGTGACAGTGAAACCACGGGTACCCACATCCACTTCAAGCCATCGGCTGAAACCTTCAAGAACATTCACTTCAGCTGGGACATCCTGGCCAAGCGTATCCGCGAACTGTCGTTCCTCAACTCGGGCGTCGGCATTCTGCTGAAGGATGAGCGCAGCGGTAAGGAAGAGTTCTTCAAGTACGAAGGCGGCCTGCGTGCGTTCGTCGAGTACTTGAACACCAACAAGACGCCGGTCAACTCTCAGGTTTTCCACTTCAACGTTCAGCGTGACGATGGCGTGGGTGTTGAAGTCGCCCTGCAATGGAACGACAGCTTCAACGAAAACCTGCTGTGCTTCACCAACAACATTCCGCAACGTGATGGCGGTACCCACCTGGTGGGCTTCCGTTCCTCGCTGACCCGTAGCCTTAACAACTACATCGAGCAGGAAGGCCTGGCCAAGAAGAACAAGGTGGCAACCACTGGCGACGACGCCCGTGAAGGCCTGACCGCGATCATCTCGGTAAAGGTACCGGATCCGAAGTTCAGCTCGCAGACCAAAGACAAGCTGGTCTCCTCGGAGGTGAAAACCGCCGTGGAACAGGAGATGAACAAGTTCTTCGCCGATTTCCTGTTGGAAAACCCGAACGAGGCCAAGGCCGTCGTTGGCAAGATGATCGACGCTGCTCGCGCCCGTGAAGCTGCACGTAAAGCTCGTGAGATGACCCGTCGTAAAGGTGCGCTGGATATCGCTGGCCTGCCGGGCAAACTGGCGGACTGCCAAGAGAAGGATCCTGCCCTCTCCGAACTGTACCTGGTGGAGGGTGACTCTGCGGGTGGCTCGGCCAAGCAAGGCCGCAACCGTCGTACCCAGGCGATCTTGCCGCTGAAGGGTAAAATCCTCAACGTCGAGAAAGCGCGCTTCGACAAGATGATTTCTTCCCAGGAAGTGGGCACGCTGATCACCGCGCTGGGCTGTGGTATCGGCCGCGAAGAGTACAACATCGATAAACTGCGTTATCACAACATCATCATCATGACCGATGCTGACGTTGACGGTTCGCACATCCGTACGCTGCTGCTGACCTTCTTCTTCCGTCAGCTGCCGGAGCTGGTCGAGCGTGGCTACATCTATATTGCCCAGCCACCGCTGTACAAGGTGAAGAGAGGCAAGCAGGAGCAGTACATCAAGGACGATGAGGCCATGGAAGAGTACATGACCCAGTCGGCTCTGGAAGATGCCAGCCTGCACCTGGACGAATCCGCGCCAGCAGTTTCTGGTGTGCAGCTGGAAGCGCTGGTGAATGAGTTCCGTAGTGTCATGAAGACCCTCAAGCGCCTGTCGCGCTTGTACCCGGAAGAGCTGACTGAGCACTTCGTCTACCTGCCGGAGGTGACTCTGGAGCAGTTGGGCGACCACGCTGTGATGCAGGCCTGGCTGGCCCAGTTCCAGGCGCGTCTGAACTCCAATCAGAAGTCTGGCTTGGCTTACAACGCCAGCCTGCGTGAAGACAAAGAGCGCAACGTATGGCTGCCTGAAGTGGAGATCACCTCCCATGGCTTAGCCAGCTACATCACGTTCAACCGCGACTTCTTCGGCAGCAATGACTACCGTACCGTAGTCAACATTGGTGCCAAGCTGTCGAGCCTGTTGGGTGAAGGTGCGTACGTACAGCGCGGTGAACGTCGCAAGGCAATCGTCGAGTTCAAAGAGGGCCTGGATTGGCTGATGAACGAGACCACCAAGCGCCATACGATTCAGCGATACAAAGGGCTGGGTGAGATGAACCCGGACCAGCTGTGGGAAACCACCATGGACCCGACCGTTCGCCGCATGCTCAAGGTCACGATCGAAGATGCCATTGCTGCTGACCAGATCTTCAACACTCTGATGGGTGATGCGGTCGAGCCGCGTCGTGACTTCATCGAAAGTAACGCGCTGTCGGTCTCGAACCTGGACTTCTGATCAGGTGTAAGTCGCCAGACACTAAGAAGCCCGCTGATGCGGGCTTTTTAGTGTCTGCAAAAAATCAGTAGCCGGTGAGAATGTTCACGATCACACCGCTGGCAATAGCCACCAGCACATAGTCGCCATTCACATACAGCCAGCGATGATTACGAGGTGGCGCATACAGGTGGCGCGCTTTCCAGTCGGTTACCCAGTAACGGTCACCACGGTAATGTGGATCAACGGCATGACCACGGTGCCACTGCTTATGAGGTATCGGCATGCCGTGCTGTGGACGGAAGTTTGGATCTCGGTAAGCAGGACCGCGGCCGTTGTCATGGCGGCCCTGCTGGTGCGGATGAGCATGTGGCGGGTTGCCTTGGTGCGATCGGCTGCCATCATGTCGATCAGGTGGGCCAGGCTGCGCGAAGCTGGCCAGCGGTACGCTGAGTATGAGCGCGGCGCAGATCACGGTTAGGGTTTTCTTCATTTGATGCGGTCCTCTGCGTGTTATCGCCTGGCACGTATTGATTGCCAGATTCGGTTAACTGATCAGACCACGATTTTTCCCTTGTAATGTCAGGACGCAGGTAAAGGTCCGGTAAAGTCTGCCGTTCTTTCAGTGCAGCCCGAGCGCTTTCAAGCGGCGATACAGCGTGCGTTCACTCATGCCTAGGTGGCTGGCCAGTTCACTACGCGACCCCTTGAACTGCTCCAGCGCCTGCGCCAATTCACCCAGGTCATTGCGACGGCCGCTTCCTTTAGCTGCGCCAGCCAGTCCGGTGTCTTCCGGCAAATGCTCCGGTCTGATCACACCGTCATCGGCAAACAAACGCGCGCGTTCCAGAATGTTGCGCAGCTCGCGGATATTGCCCGGAAACGGATGCAACGCAAGTTGCTGCAAGGCGTCTTCACTTAGCTTGGGCGTCGGCTGGCCGGCCATGCGCTGCAGCAGGCTCTGGGCGAGTAGCGGTAGATCTTCCACCCGTTCGCGTAACGCAGGCAGACGAATCGGGAAGCCGCTGATGCGGTAGTAAAGGTCTTCACGGAAAGAGCCATCCGCGACCATTTTCTTGAGCGGTTTGTGGGTGGCCGATATCAGGCGGAAATCCGAATGCACAGTGCGCAGGCTGCCCACGGGACGGAAACTGCCGGACTCGATCAGGCGCAGCAGCTTCACCTGCATCGCCAGCGGCACTTCACCGATTTCGTCGAGGAACAGGGTGCCGCCATGGGCCGCCTCGGCCAAGCCTATCTTGCGCTGATTCGCTCCGGTGAACGCGCCCTTCTCATAGCCGAACAATTCACTCTCGAACAATGACTCGGTCAGGCCGGTGCAGTCGACCACTACCAGCGGGCCGTTGGCCCTGGGGCTGCCCATGTGCACTGCACGGGCGAACAGCTCCTTACCGGTCCCCGACTCCCCCTGCAACAACACCGGGATCTGCGCCGGTGCCGCACGCTGCAGGCTGGCCAGCGCGGCCTTGAAGGTTGGCGCGCGGCCGACCAACCCTTGCTCCTGAGGCTGCGCCGAGGCGAGGGTGATGGTGGTGAGGCGTTCGACAAAGGCCACTACCTTGCCCTGTTCATCCAGGATCGGCCGCAACTCGACATCCACATGCTCCGGGCCGCGTGGTGTGTGATGAATGTGCAATACCCGCTCCGGTACCTTGCTGTCCCACGCTTTGCGCATCGGGCAATGTTCGCCAGCCTGGTCGCACGGCACAGCGTAGTGATGCGAAACCCTGTGGCACTTCTCGCCCAGTGGGGCCTGATCATGCCGGCCAAACTGACGGCGATAGGCCGCATTGGCGGCGAGGATGTTGTAGTCGGTGTCCAACACGATGGTCGGGAGGGCATCGTGCTCAAGGTAGGAAACCAGAGCTAGGATGAGGGGATGGGCTTCAGGCATGACGGCACCGTATGGATGACCGATGCAGGGTAACAAGGACTGCCAAACACTGCCATTAGCTGTCAGTCGACTGCCATCTGGGCTGTCAGTTTTATCGGCAACTGTCTGCAACTGGCCGGTTTTGTTGGCCAGTGAGTGGCAAAAAGCCTGGCATGCATCTTGATAAAGCTCCTGTTACTGCCTACGCCTGTACAAGGCGGGGCGGATAAATTGGAGAACGTGATGATCATCGGCAACAACCTTCACGTGGACGCCTTTTACGACGAGGCGACCTCGACCATCAGCTACCTGGTCATGGACCGTGAAACCCGACAATGCGCATTGATCGACAGCGTGCTGGATTACGACCCCAAGTCCGGGCGTACCTGCAGTGCTTCGGCTGATCGCCTGATCGAGCGTGTGAACGAGCTGAATGCCAGTGTGCGGTGGGTGCTGGAAACCCATGTACACGCCGACCATCTTTCAGCCGCTGCCTATCTGAAGGAAAAGCTGGGCGGCCATACCGCTATCGGCGCGCACATTACCCAGGTGCAGAAAGTGTTTGGCGCCTTGTTCAACGCAGAGCCCGGCTTCGCCCGAGATGGCAGCCAGTTCGATGTGCTGCTCGAAGACGAGGAAGGCTTCCGGATTGGCAACCTGCAGGCTCGGGCGCTGCACACACCTGGGCACACACCCGCGTGCATGAGTTTCATGATCGAGGATGCCGGCGAGATCGCGGTATTCGTTGGAGACACCTTGTTCATGCCCGACTATGGCACCGCCCGCTGCGACTTTCCCGGGGCCGATGCCCGCACCTTGTACCGCTCAATCCGTCGCCTGCTGGCCTTCCCCGACCAGACTCGGTTGTTCATGTGCCACGACTACCTGCCGGGTGGCCGCGACATGCAGTACGTCACTACTGTCGCCGAGCAACGTGCCCACAACATTCACATCCATCAGGGTATCGATGAGGACAGCTTCGTAGCCATGCGCGAGGCCCGCGACAAGACGCTCGAAATGCCCGTGCTCATCCTGCCTTCGGTGCAGGTAAACATGCGTAGCGGCCAACTGCCCCCACCGGAGGAGAACGGTGTGAGCTATCTGAAGATCCCGCTGAACAAGCTGTAACCGCCCTGCCCTCATAATCAGATTTCCAGGATTTGCCGCCATGCCTGCCTTGTTGTCCCCTGCCAATACCGACCACCACAAGGTGGTCATCGTCGGTGCCGGTGCCGCCGGTATCGCCACTGCTTCCAGCCTGATCAGCCGCGACCCATCGTTGGACGTCGCCTTGATCGACCCTGCCGAAGTGCACTACTACCAACCCGGCTGGACCATGGTCGGCGCCGGTGTGTTCAAGGCCCCAAGCACTGCCCGCACCATGGCGTCGACCATTCCTCGCGGTGTTCGCTGGATCAAGGCGCGGGTACAGGGATTCGACCCGTTGGGTCAGCTGGTCATCCTCGATGATGGTCGTACCATCAGCTATGAACAGCTGATCGTCTGCCCCGGCCTCAAGCTGGACTGGGCAGCCATCGATGGGCTTAGCGAGACCCTGGGCCGCAACGGTGTCACCTCCAACTATCGCTACGACCTGGCGCCCTATACCTGGGAACTGGTGCAGAAGCTCAAGCAAGGACGCGCGGTGTTTAGCCAGCCGCCCATGCCGATCAAGTGCGCCGGTGCACCACAGAAGGCGCTGTATCTGTCTTGCGACCACTGGCTGCGCCATGGTCATTTGGGGGCGGTGAAAGCCAGCTTCTACAATGCGGGTGCCGTACTGTTCGGTGTCGCCGACTACGTGCCCGCGCTGATGAAGTACATCGAAAAATACGCCGTCGACCTCAACTTCTCCCACCGGCTAGTTGCCGTAGACGGCCCGGGCAAGCGCGCTACATTCTTGCGTACCTTGCCCGATGGCAGCAGCGAAACGCGGATCGAGGCCTTCGACATGCTGCACGTGGTACCACCACAGGTGGCGCCAGACTTCATTCGCGAAAGCCCGTTGGCCGATAGCTCCGGCTGGGTCGACGTCGATCCGCATACCCTGCGCCATCGCAAATACACCAACGTTCATGCCCTGGGTGACGTGGCTAACACCAGCAACGCCAAGACCGCCGCGGCGGCCCGCAAGCAGGCACCGGTGGTCGCCAACAATGTGCTGGTGGCACTGGGCAGGCTGGCAACCCTGGCCCAGTACGACGGCTATGGCTCGTGCCCGCTTACCGTTGAGCGCGGCAAGATCGTCTTGGCCGAGTTCACCTATGGCGGCAAGCTGGCACCGAGCTTCCCCAATTGGTTGCTGGATGGCCGCAAGCCAACACGCTTGGCCTGGCTGCTCAAAGCACAGGCGCTACCACCGTTGTACTGGCAAGGCATGCTCAAGGGGCGCGAGTGGTTGGCACGCCCGCAACTGGTAGCCGAGGGTGGGCAGTGATCGAGCATCAACTGTTAGGAGCGGGCCTGGGAGCAATCATCGGCGCGGTGCTGGCACTGACCGGCGCAGGCGGTGGCATTCTCGCTGTACCTTTGCTGGTGTTCGGCCTGGGGCTATCGATGGTCGAGGCGGCACCGGTCGGCCTGTTGGCTGTTGGTTTGGCTGCGGCGGTTGGCGCAGTGCTGGGCTTGCGACAAGGGCTGGTGCGTTATCGGGCCGCGCTGTTCATTGCGTTGGTTGGTGTGGCAGCAGCGCCGTTCGGGCTGATGCTGGCGCACCGCCTGCCGAATACACCGTTGCAGTTGGCGTTCGCCGGGGTGCTGGTTTATGCCTGCCTGCGCATCTGGCGCAAGGCGGCCAAAGAACTGCGTGGCGAAGCCAATGACGCCCATCGCTTTATCGAGCCGTGTGTGCTGAACCCTCTGCAGGGGCGTTTGCGCTGGACCCTGCCCTGCGCGCGCGCACTGGCATTCACGGGGGCCCTGTCCGGGTTGTTGTCCGGCCTGCTCGGCGTGGGTGGGGGGTTCGTCATTATCCCGGCCCTGAACCGCTACACCAACCTGCGCATGGCAAGCATCGTCTCCACCTCGCTGGCGGTGATTGCCTTGGTCTCTACCGGCAGTGTGGTCAGCGCCAGCCTTGCAGGCGTCATGCACTGGCAGGTTGGCGCCCCGTTTGCCGTCGGCGCGGTGCTCGGCCTGCTGCTGGCGCGACCCTTGGCAGCCAGGTTGGCCGGGCCGCGCCTGCAGCAGATGTTTGCCGTGGCAGGTTGGGTCGCTGCCCTGTTGTTGGCGGGCAAGGCGCTACTGGGCTAGCAGCTCACTCTGTTCGGCCGCGCACAACGCCAGCAGGTAGTCCCACACCACCCGCAGGCGCACAGACTTGTGCAGCTCGCGGCGGGTGCAGATCCAGTAGCTGCGCTGGATGGTCTCACCCGGCAGCACGCGCACCAGTGTCGGGTCGTGGCGCGCCATGTAATTGGGCAGCACGGCGATGCCCAGCCCTGCGCGGGCAGCGGCTTGCTGGGCGATCACGCTGGTGCTGCGAAACACCACGTTGGGTGCTCGGCAGAAACTGTTGAGAAACAGCAGTTCCTGGCTGAACAGCAAATCGTCGACGTAGCCGATCCAGCTGTGCCGGGCCAGGTCTTCGCGGTGGCGCAATGGCGGCGCGCGGTCCAGGTAGTCCTGGCTGGCGTATAGCGCCAAGCGGTAGTCGGTGAGTTTGCGGGTGATCAGCAGATCGGCGTTGGGCCGCTCCAGATGGATGCTGATTTCTGCCTCGCGGTTGAGGATGCTGACGAAACGCGGCACTGCCACCAACTCCACTTCCAGGCCGGGGTAGCGCTCGAACAACGCGTTCATGCGCGGGGTGAAGAACATGATGCCGATGCCTTCGGTCACCCCCAGGCGAATCTTGCCCAGCGGGGTGATGGCCTGGGTGATTTCTTCCTGCGCCAGCAGGGCGACGTTTTCCATGGCTTCGGCATGCTTGAGCAGGGCTTGGCCCGAGGGGGTCAGCTCGTAACCCTGGGCATGCTGCACGAACAGCGCGGTTCCCAGGCTCTGCTCGATGCTCTCGATATGCCGGGCCACGGTGCTGTGGGTCGTGTTCAGGCGCTTGGCGGCAGTCAGCAGGCGGCCGCTGCGCTGCAACTCGAGGAAAAACCGCAGATCGTTCCAGTCGAACATGCTTGTCCTTTTTGGCAGTTCGTTCCGGCCTCTTCGCGGGCAGTCCAGGTGCGCTGAACATCCTGAAGGCAACGTGGTCCCGTTGGGAGCGGGAGCGCCCGCGAAGAGGTCGGTACAGGCTTGCCACTGTGCTAAAACGCACAGCGGCTGCGCGAAATCTCGTGTTTCCACCACGAAATTACTCACTAAGATGGACCGGGACAAGAATAAAAAACAGGCGCGAGGTTGCACATGCCATCAGCCGATTCTGTCTTCGACTACGTGGTGGTAGGGGCCGGTCCCGCCGGATGCCTGCTGGCCAATCGTTTGTCCGCCGACCCTTCCTGCCGCGTGCTGCTGCTGGAGGCGGGTGGCCGTGACAATTATCCCTGGATCCACATCCCCGTCGGTTACCTCTACTGCATCGGCAACCCGCGCACCGACTGGTGCTTCAAGACCGAGGCACAGCCTGGCCTCGGTGGTCGCGCTTTGGGTTATCCAAGGGGCAAGGTGCTAGGTGGCTGTTCTTCGATCAACGGCATGATCTACATGCGGGGCCAAGCCGCCGACTATGACCATTGGGCCGCGCAAGGCAACGACGGCTGGGCGTGGAAAGATGTGTTGCCGCTGTTCAAGGCCAGCGAAAACCACTTTGCCGGCGCCAGCGAGCACCATGGCGCGGAGGGCGAATGGCGGGTCGAGCGCCAACGCTACAGCTGGCCGATCCTTGATGCTTTCCGTGATGCCGCCGAGCAGAGCGGTATTGGCAAGGTCGAGGATTTCAACACCGGCGACAACCAGGGTTGTGGATATTTTCAGGTCAACCAGCGCAGTGGTGTACGTTGGAACGCTTCCAAAGCCTTCCTGCGGCCGATCAAGGATCGCGCCAACCTCACCGTGCTGACTGGCGTGCAGGTTGACCAGGTACTGCTCGACAACACCCGCGCAAGGGCGGTGAAGGCGCTCTGGCAAGGGGCCTGGCATGAGTTTGCGGCGCGTCGCGAGATCATCCTCTGTGCTGGGGCGGTTGGTTCACCGGGCATCCTCCAGCGCTCCGGCATCGGCCCGCGTCAGTTGCTGGAAAGCTTGGGCATTGGTGTTCGCCACGATATGCCCGGCGTTGGTGGCAACTTGCAGGACCACCTGCAACTGCGCCTGATCTACCAGATCCGCAACACCCGCACCTTGAACCAGATGGCCAACAGCCTATGGGGCAAGATGGGCATGGGCCTGCGTTATCTCTACGACCGTAGCGGGCCCCTGGCCATGGCGCCGAGCCAGTTAGGCGCGTTCGTGCGTTCAAGCCCCGAACAGGCCACCGCCAACCTTCAGTATCACGTACAGCCGCTGTCACTGGAACGCTTCGGTGAGCCGTTGCATCAGTTCCCGGCCTTTACTGCCTCGGTGTGCAACCTGCGCCCGGCCAGCCGTGGGCGCATCGACATCTGCAGCACCGACATGAACAGCACGCCGCTGATCGACCCCAATTACCTCAGTGCTCCGCAGGACTTGCGTGTTGCTGCCGATGCCATTCGCCTTACCCGGCGCATCGTCCAGGCCCCTGCCCTCGCCGCTTTCGAGCCCAAGGAATATTTGCCGGGCCCGGCGCTGCAAAGCGAGGAAGAACTGTTCGAGGCCGCTGGCAAGATCGGCACCACCATCTTCCACCCGGTCGGTACCTGTCGCATGGGCAACGGTGCCATGGACGTTGTGGATAACCAGCTGCGCGTGCATGGCATCCCCGGTCTACGTGTAGCCGATGCTTCGATCATGCCGCAGATAACTTCCGGCAATACGTGTTCCCCCACCCTGATGATCGCCGAAAAGGCGGCGCAACTGATCCTCAAAGGAGCTGCTACCCAGACCTACCTGAACCAAGACGCGTTACCGACGCCCTGACCCGGGTGCGTGCAGTACCGGCGGCTTGCGGTCAGAAGTCGCCGACAGTGGAACAACAAGAATAATCACTGTGGCCTAACGGCCGAGGACAGCAACGATGTCGGATTACATCCAAGAGCAGGATGCGGTGGCCAGCAGCCCCAGCCGCCGTGAAGAACGCAAGATCATTTTCGCGTCATCCCTCGGGACGGTTTTCGAGTGGTATGACTTTTTTCTCTATGGTGCGTTGGCAGCGGTCATCAGCAAACAGTTCTTCGCTGGCGTGAACGATACCACCGCTTTCATCTTCGCCCTGATGGCCTTTGCTGCGGGCTTTCTGGTGCGGCCGTTTGGCGCGCTGGTGTTCGGCCGCCTGGGTGACATGATCGGGCGCAAGTACACTTTCCTGGTCACCATCGTGCTGATGGGTCTGTCCACTTTCGCTGTGGGGTTGTTGCCCACCTACGCCAGCATCGGCATCGCCGCACCGATCATCCTGGTGATCCTGCGCATGCTTCAGGGGCTGGCGCTGGGCGGCGAGTATGGCGGTGCAGCCACTTACGTGGCAGAGCATGCGCCGCCCGGCAAGCGTGGTTTACACACCGGTTTCATCCAGTCCACCGCAACGCTGGGCCTGTTGTTGTCGCTCTTGGTGGTGCTGGGTAGCCGGTATATCAGTGGCGACCAGTTCGAAACCTGGGGCTGGCGCTTGCCGTTCCTGCTGTCGATCGTGCTGCTGGCGATCTCCACCTGGATTCGCATGAGCATGCACGAGTCGCCGGCCTTTGTGAAAATGAAGGCTCAGGGCAAGGTCAGCAAGTCGCCCATCCGTGAGTCGTTCACCTCCTGGCCAAACCTGAAAGTGGTGCTTACCGCCCTGTTCAGCATCAACGCGGGGCAGGCCGTGACCTTCTACACGGCGCAATTCTACGTTCTGTTCTTCATGACCCAGATGCTGAAAATGGACTCGGCTCAGGCCAACACCCTGCTCATCATCAGCGTTGTGATTGGCGCGCCGTTCTTCGTGTTCTTCGGCTGGTTGTCCGACCGTATCGGCCGCAAGCCGATCCTGATGCTTGGCCTGTTGCTCGCCACGGTACTGTACTTCCCACTGTTCAAGGCGCTAAGCCACTACGCCAACCCACAGATCGACGCCGCCAGCCGTCAGGCGCCGATCGTGGTCACCGCCGACCCGCAAGGCTGCACATTCCAGTTCGACCCAGTGGGCAAGGCTCGTTTCGACAGCCCGTGCGACAAGGTCAAGACCTTCCTGGTCAAGCAGGGTCTACCGTACAGTTCGGTAAGCGTGGCCGGCAGTGATGTGGTGGTGAACATCGGTGACAAGACCATCAACGGCTTTGACGAAACTGCCATGCGCACTGCAATCGAGCAGGCTGGTTACCCGGCCAAGGCTGACCCTGCGCAGGTCAACCAGGTAATGGTGGTGGTCCTGATCGTGGCGATGATCCTGATCGCGACCATGACCTATGGTCCGTTGGCGGCGGTGATGGTCGAGCTCTTCCCGACCCGCATCCGCTACACCTCGATGTCACTGCCCTACCACATTGGTAACGGCTGGTTCGGTGGTTTCCTGCCTACCGTATCGTTCGCGCTGGTGGTCTACACCGGGGATATCTTCTACGGGCTGTGGTACCCGGTGCTGGTGACCGGGATCAGCCTGGTAGTAGGGATCTTCTGTCTAAAAGAAACCAAGGATGTCGATATCGACAAAGTCTGATGCTGTCCACATGCCATAAAAAAACCGGCTGTAAAAGCCGGTTTTCTTATGCCTCAAAAAAACTTATGCACGGTTTTCAGAAAAATTTCATACATAAAAATAAATAGCAAATTCAAAGGCTTAGCTATCAATTCAAGCATTTAATCCAAAAACTGCACACAAGTTATCCACAGAAGATCATGCCATCTGCTCCTGAGGTTTTTCCTCTGCTGGCGGCAGCGATCCCATGGCCCGCTGGGTCGCTTCGTTCCAGGCTGCAGCGCGGTCGTTGAGTTCGGCGATGGCCCGTGGCCCAGTGCCGTTGGCGTACATCGGTTCGCCAATGACCACTTCGATTGTACCGGCACGCTTGCCCCAACCGGCCTTGGGCCAGAACTTGCCGGCGTTGTGGGCAATCGGCAGCACCGGCAGCCCGGCATTCACGGCAAGTGCGGTACCGCCGCGGGAGAACTTGCCGATGGTGCCGAACGGCACACGGGTGCCTTCTGGGAAAATCAGCACCCACGTCTTCTGCTTGAGCAGTTCGTCACCCTTGCTCGCCACCTGGCGCAGCGCTTCCTTGGGGTTGTCGCGGTTGATCGCGATGGGCCGCAGCATGGCCATGGCCCAGCCGAAGAACGGTACATACAGCAGTTCGCGCTTGAGCACTTGGCTTAGCGGCGAGAAGTACTGCGACAGGAAGAAGGTTTCCCAGGTGCTCTGGTGATTGGACAGAATCACGCAAGGCTCAGCTGGCACGTTCTCGGCGCCAGTGATCTTGTAGTCGATGCCCAGGATGGTGCGCACCAGAAACAGCGCGCAGCGGCACCAGTACACGTTGATGAACTTGTAGCGCTTGGGGAACGACAGGAACGGCGCGACGAAGAAGCTCAGCGAGCACCACAGCAGCGAACTGGTGCCCAGCAGCAGGTAAAAAAGAAAGATTCTGATCGCCTGCAGGATCGACATAGTGGCTTGTACCATTGCGGGGCATGCCCGCCTGTGAAAAATGCGCCAAAAGGCGCACTGTTTAAATTAGTTCTCTGGCGATAGCTGCCAGATCGTCGAAAATCAGTGTAGTTTCCGGGACACCTTTTTCCAGGGTCCGCTCGCCCTTGCCGGTCTTCACCAGCACGGGTTGTGCACCGACGGCCAGGGCGGCCTCCAGGTCACCTTTGCTGTCGCCGACGAACCAGACGCCTTTCAGGCCGATCTGGTAATGCTCGGCGATCGCCCGCAGCATGCCGGGCTTGGGCTTGCGGCAATCGCACCCTTCGTCCGGCCCATGCGGGCAATACACGATATGGCCCACCTCGCCGCCCTGCTCGGCCACCAGCGCGCGCAGGCGCGCGTGCATGGCTTCGAGGGTTGCCAGCGGGTAGTAGCCACGGGCAATGCCGGACTGGTTGGTGGCCACGGCCACCGTCCAGCCCGCCTTGCTCAACTGCGCGATCGCATCGACCGAACCGGGGATCGGCACCCATTCTTCCAGCGTCTTGATGTACGCATCGGAGTCGTAGTTGATCACCCCGTCACGGTCGAGAATCAGCAGTTTCAAGGCTTACCCCAGCAGCGAAATGTCAGCCACGCCCAGGAACAGGCCGCGCAGACGGCTGAGCAGGGCATAACGGTTGGCACGTACCTTGGCGTCTTCGGCGTTGACCATGACCGCCTCGAAGAAGGCATCGACCGGGTCACGCAGGGCCGCCAGGCGGGCCAGCGATTCGCTGTACTGACGTGCCGCAGCCATCGGTTGCACGGCCTGGTCGGCCTGCTGGATGGCCGAGTACAGGGAAAACTCGTTGGCATTGTCGAAGTACTTCGGTTCGACCTGCTCGGCGATGGCACCTTCGGCCTTGCTCAGCAGGTTCGACACGCGCTTGTTCACCGCAGCCAGGGCCTCGGCTTCCGGCAGTTTGCGGAACGCCTGCACGGCTTGTACGCGCTGGTCGAAGTCCAGCGCGGAGCCTGGCTGCAGTGCACGTACCGACAGGTACGTGGCCACATCGATGCCTTCGTCTTCGTAACGCGCGCGCAGACGGTCGAAAATGAACTCCAGTACTTGCTCGGCCAGGCCGGCGGCCTTGACCTTGGCGCCGAACTGCTTGACCGCGAACTCGACCGCACCGGTCAGGTCCAGGTCCAGTTGCTTCTCGATCAGGATACGCAGCACGCCCAGAGCAGCACGGCGCAGGGCGTACGGGTCCTTGCTGCCGGTAGGCAGCATGCCGATGCCGAAGATGCCCACCAGGGTGTCGAGCTTGTCGGCGATGGCCACGGCAGCACCGGTCAGGGTCTGCGGCAGCTCGGCGCCTGCACCGCGCGGCATGTACTGCTCGTTCAGGGCCAGGGCTACATCTTCCGGCTCACCGTCGTTGAGCGCGTAGTAGTAACCGGCAACACCCTGCATTTCAGGGAATTCGCCGACCATCTCGGTGGCCAGGTCGCACTTCGACAGCAGGCCGGCACGGCCAGCGCGCTGGGCGTCGCCGCCGATCAGCGGGGCGACGAAGGCGGCCAGCATGGAAACACGTTCGGCCTTGTCGTACACGGTGCCGAGCTGAGCCTGGAACACCACGTTCTTGAGGCGCTCGTTGAAGGTTTCCAGTGGCTGCTTCTTGTCCTGCTTGAAGAAGAACTCGGCGTCGGTCAGGCGTGGGCGCACGACCTTTTCGTTGCCTTGCACGATCTGCTTCGGATCGCGGCTTTCGATGTTGGCCACGGTGATGAAGCGCGGCAGCAGCTTGCCTTCGCTGTCCAGCAGGCAGAAGTACTTCTGGTTGTCCTGCATGGTGGTAATCAGGGCTTCCTGCGGCACCTCAAGGAAACGCTCTTCAAACGAGCACACCAGCGGCACTGGCCATTCGACCAGAGCAGTCACTTCGTCCAGCAGCGCCGGCGGCACGATGGCCGTGCCTTCCTGCTGCATGGCCAGCTCGGCGGTACGCTTGCTGATCAGCTCGCGGCGCTCGGCGAAGTCGGCCAGCACGTAAGCTTTACGCAGGTCCTCGACATAGTTGGCCGGGGTGGTGATGACCACGGATTCCGGATGGTGGAAGCGGTGGCCACGGGATTCACGGCCTGCCTTCTGCGACAGAATGGTGCAGTCGACCACTTGGTCGCCCAGCAGCATTACCAGCCATTGGGTCGGGCGTACGAATTCTTCACGGCTGGTCGCCCAACGCATGCGCTTGGGGATCGGCAGGTCGTTCAGCGAATCTTCGACGATGGTCGGCAGCAGGTCTGTGGTGGCCTTGCCCGGGATGTGCTGGGAGAAGCGCAGCTTGGGGCCGCTCTGGTCGATTTCGGCCAGTTCAACACCGCATTTCTTGGCGAAGCCCAGCGCAGCCTGGGTCGGCTCGCCTTCGGCGTTGAAGGCTGCCTGCAGGGGTGGGCCGTCGATGTTGATGCTGCGGTCAGGCTGCTGCACGTCCAGCTGGCGAATCAGTACGGCCAGACGACGCGGCGCGGCGTACACCTGCTTGGCGGTGTAGTTCAGGCCAGCAGCCTGCAGGCCTTTTTCGATACCGGCCAGGAAGGCGTCGCCGAGGTTGGCGAGGGCCTTGGGTGGCAGCTCTTCGGTGCCCAGTTCTACCAGAAAATCTTGAGCACTCATTGTGCAGCCTCCAGCTTAGCCAACACTTCGTCACGCAGTTCAGGGGTGGCCATCGGGAAGCCCAGGCGTGCGCGGGCTTGCAGATAGCTTTGCGCCACGTCCCGGGCCAGGGTACGTACACGCAGGATGTAACGCTGGCGCTCGGTTACCGAGATGGCGCGGCGGGCGTCCAGCAGGTTGAAGGTGTGCGAGGCCTTCAGGACCATTTCATAGGTCGGCAGCGGCAGCTCCAGCTTGATCAGGCGGTTGGCTTCGCTTTCGTAGAAATCGAACAGTTCGAACAGCTTGTCGACGTTGGCATGTTCAAAGTTGTAGGTCGACTGCTCCACCTCGTTCTGGTGGAACACGTCGCCGTAGGTGACCTTGCCGAACGGGCCGTCGGCCCACACCAGGTCGTACACCGAATCGACGCCCTGGATGTACATGGCCAGGCGCTCCAGGCCGTAGGTGATTTCACCGGTGACCGGGTAGCACTCGATGCCGCCTACCTGCTGGAAGTAGGTGAACTGAGTGACTTCCATGCCGTTGAGCCAGATTTCCCAGCCCAGACCCCAGGCGCCGAGGGTCGGCGATTCCCAGTTGTCTTCGACGAAACGAATGTCGTGCACCAGCGGATCCAGGCCGATGGCTTTCAGCGAGCCGAGGTACAGCTCCTGGAAGTTGGCCGGGTTCGGTTTGAGCACCACCTGGAACTGGTAGTAGTGCTGCAAGCGGTTGGGGTTTTCGCCATACCGCCCGTCGGCAGGACGACGGCTAGGCTGCACATAGGCGGCGTTCCAGGTTTCTGGACCCACGGCGCGCAGGAATGTAGCGGTGTGGAAAGTGCCGGCGCCTACTTCCATATCGTAGGGCTGAAGTACCACACAACCTTGAGCCGCCCAGTAGTTCTGCAGGGCGAGGATCAGGTCTTGGAAGGTACGCACGGCTGGCGTAGGCTGGCTCACGAAATTCACCTGTATCTGGGGATGCGGATGTAAAGAGCGGGAGTATAACCTGATTCGCCTCGCCCTCTACTCATTGGAGCCTTATGCCACGCTGCTTTTGGTGTACCGACGATCCGTTGTACCAGGCCTACCACGACCAGGAATGGGGAATGCCACAGCGCGACCCGGCGTTGCTCTTCGAGATGCTTTTGCTCGAAGGGTTCCAGGCGGGGCTTTCGTGGATTACCGTTTTGCGCAAACGCGAGCGTTATCGCCAGGTGATGTACGGCTTCGACCCCGTAAAGCTGGCGGCCATGAGCGACGAACGTATCGAAGAATTGATGCAGGATGCAGGCATCATCCGCAATCGCCTCAAGCTCAAGGCTGCGCGGCGCAACGCCCAGGCCTGGCTGGCTGTGGATAACCCTGCCGAATGGCTGTGGTCGTTCGTCGGCGGCTCGCCGAAGATCAACCACTTCAAGGCGCGCGGCGAGGTGCCGGCGGTTACCGATGAAGCCAAGGCAATGAGCAAGGCCCTGCAGAAAGCTGGCTTCACGTTCGTCGGTCCGACCATCTGCTACGCCTTCATGCAGGCCACGGGCATGGTCATGGACCACACCACCGACTGCGATCGCTACGCCGCCTTGTTGCGCTGAGGGGTTACAATGCGCGCCTTGCTGAAATAAGGAATTCGCCTGTGGAAAAGTTCAAAGGCGCCCTGATGGTCGGGGTGCTGCGCCTGTTTGCCAAGCTGCCCTGGGGTGCTGTGCAGCGTGTCGGCGCCGGTATTGGCTGGCTGATGTGGAAAATCCCCAACAGTTCGCGCAACGTGGTACGGATCAACCTGGCCAAATGTTTCCCGGAGATGGACCCGGTTGCCCGTGAGCAACTGGTTGGCCAGGCGCTGCGGGATATCGGTAAATCCTTTGTCGAAAGTGCCTGTGCCTGGATCTGGCCGCCGCAGCGCTCGCTGGAGCTGGTCAAGGAAGTGCATGGCCTGGAAGTGCTGGAGCAGGCTTTGGCCTCGGGTAAAGGCGTGGTCGGCATCACCAGCCACCTGGGCAACTGGGAAGTGCTGAACCACTTCTACTGCAACCAGTGCAAACCGATCATCTTCTACCGCCCGCCGAAGCTGAAGGCGGTGGATGATCTGCTGCGCGAGCAGCGCGTGCAGATGGGCAATCGCGTGGCGCCGTCGACCAAGGAAGGCATCCTCAGCGTGATCAAGGAAGTGCGCCGTGGTGGCCAGGTGGGTATTCCTGCCGACCCGGAGCCGGCGGAATCGGCGGGCGTGTTCGTGCCGTTCCTCGGCACCCAGGCGCTGACCAGCAAGTTCGTGCCGAACATGCTGGCCGGTGGCAAGGCGGTAGGCGTGTTCCTGCATGCGCTGCGGTTGCCGGATGGCTCGGGCTTCAAGGTGTTCCTCGAAGCTGCTCCGGAAGAGATGTACAGCACCGATGTAAACGTATCGGCGGCGGCGATGAGCAAGGTGGTCGAGCGCTATGTGCGCGAGTACCCGAGCCAGTACATGTGGAGCATGAAGCGCTTCAAGAAGCGCCCGGCTGGCGAGCCGCGCTGGTATTAAGCCATTCACCGCCCTCTGGCAGGAGCGGGTTTACCCGCGAATGCGATGTTGGATTCACCGACGCGTTCGCGGGTAAACCCGCTCCTGCAGGGGCCGCGTCAACCCGCTGCTCTGTTGAGCTTCTTCAGGAATACGGTCATCTCTTTTTCGGCCTGCTTGTCACCATGGGCCTGCGCCGCCACGATCCCGTCTTCCCACGCCTTGCGCGCCGCCGCCAGGTCGCCCTGCAACTGATAGGCCTTGCCCAGCAGCTTCCATGCTGCCGAGTATTTCGGATCCTGCTCTACACAGCGCGCCAGGTGCACCGCTGCTTCAGCGCCGTTGCCTTCATCCAGCCAGGCCTTGCCCAGGCCAAACCTCAGCAGCGGGTTATCCACACCTTTGGCCAGCATCTTCTCCAGCGATTCGCGCATGCCCTCTTCTCCTAGAAGAAACTCAAGCCGACGTGGAACAGCTTCTCCACATCGCGAATATGCTTTTTATCCACAACGAAGAGGATCACATGGTCCCCTGATTCGATCATGGTGTCGTCATGGGCAATCATCACCTCTTCATCACGGATGATCGCACCAATCGTGGTGCCCGGTGGCAGCGTGATGTCCTCGATTGCCTTGCCGACCACCTTGCTCGACTTCGAGTCCCCGTGTGCCACCGCTTCGATAGCCTCGGCTGCACCACGGCGCAGCGAGTGCACACTGACGATGTCGCCGCGACGGACGTGCGCCAGCAGGGTGCCGATGGTGGCGAGCTGCGGGCTGATGGCAATGTCGATATCGCCGCCCTGCACCAGGTCGACATAAGCCGGGTTGTTGATGATGGTCATCACCTTGCCTGCGCCCAGGCGCTTGGCCAGCAAGGACGACATGATGTTGGCTTCGTCATCGTTGGTCAGGGCCAGGAAAATATCGGCGTCGGCGATGTTCTCTTCGAGCATCAGGTCTTTGTCCGAGGCGCTGCCCTGCAGCACTACAGTGCTTTCGAGGGTATCGGAGAGGTGCCGACAACGCGCCGGGCTCATCTCGATGATCTTCACCTGATATCGGCTTTCGATGGCTTCCGCCAGGCGCTCGCCAATCTGCCCGCCGCCGGCGATGACAATGCGTTTATTAGTCTCGTCGATGCGGCGCAGTTCGCCCATCACCGCGCGGATATCCTTCTTCGCGGCAATGAAGAACACCTCGTCGTCGGCTTCGATCACCGTATCGCCACGCGGGGTGATCGGCCGGTCGCGGCGGAAGATGGCCGCCACGCGGGTGTCGACGTTGGGCATGTGCGCTCGGATCTGGCGCAACTGCTGGCCGACCAGCGGGCCGCCATAGTAGGCCTTCACTGCCACGAGTTGGGCCTTGCCTTCGGCGAAGTCGATCACCTGCAGCGAGCCTGGGTGTTCGATCAGGCGCTTGATGTAATTGGTCACCACCTGCTCGGGGCTGATCAGAACGTCGACCGGGATATGGTCGTTGTCGAACAGCTCTTCGCGGGTCAGGTAGGACGATTCGCGCACCCGTGCAATCTTGGTCGGTGTATGGAACAGCGAATAGGCCACCTGGCAGGCAACCATGTTGGTCTCGTCACTGTTGGTTACCGCCACCAGCATGTCGGCGTCGTCGGCACCGGCCTGACGCAGCACCGTCGGCAGCGAACCGCGGCCCTGGACAGTGCGGATGTCCAGGCGGTCGCCGAGGTCGCGCAGGCGGTCGCCGTCGGTGTCGACCACGGTAATGTCGTTGGCTTCGCTGGCCAGGTGTTCAGCCAGCGTACCGCCTACCTGCCCTGCGCCGAGGATGATGATCTTCATGCGCTACTCCCTATCCTTTGTTCTTATCCGCGCGAGGCGGCGATCTTGATCAGCTTGGCATAGTAGAAACCGTCGTGGCCGCCTTCCTGGGCCAGCAGTTGACGGCCGTGGGGCTGGCGCAGGCCGGCTTCGGTCGCCAGGTCCAGCTCACGGGCGCCCGGGGTGCGCGCGAGGAAGGCTTTGATCACTTCAGTGTTCTCGGTCGGCAAGGTGGAGCAGGTGGCGTATAGCAGCATGCCGCCCACTTCCAAGGTCGGCCACAGGGCATCGAGCAGTTCGCCTTGCAGCGTGGCCAAAGCCGGGATGTCGTCGGCTTGGCGGGCCAGTTTGATGTCCGGGTGGCGGCGAATCACGCCGGTGGCCGAGCACGGCGCGTCGAGCAGAATGCGCTGGAATGGCTTGCCGTCCCACCAGCTGGCAGTGTCGCGGGCATCGCAGGCGATCAGCTCGGCATCCAGTTGCAGGCGGTCGAGGTTTTCTCGCACGCGGGTCAGCCGCTTGGCTTCGAGATCGATGGCCACGACGTGCGCCAGGCCGGCCTCGGCCTCCAGCAGGTGGCAGGTTTTGCCGCCCGGTGCGCAGCAAGCATCGAGCACGCGTTGGCCGGGGGCCAGTTCCAGCAGGTCGGCAGCTAGCTGCGCAGCTTCGTCCTGCACGCTCACCCAGCCTTCGGCGAAGCCTGGCAGGCCGCGCACGTCGCAGGCTTCGGCCAGCACGATGCCATCCCGGCTGTACTGGCATGCGCTGGCGCCAATGCCGGCTTCGGCCAGCAGTGCCAGGTAGGCATCGCGGCTATGGTGACGGCGGTTGACCCGCAGAATCATCGGCGGGTGGGCATTGTTGGCGGTGCAGATGGCTTCCCACTGCTCCGGCCAGAAGGCTTTCAGCGCCTTCTGCAACCAGCGCGGGTGGGCGGTACGCACCACCGGGTCGCGCTCCATGCCGGCGAGCAGTTCCTCGCCTTCGCGCTGGGCTCGGCGCAGCACGGCATTGAGCAGGCCCTTGGCCCACGGCTTCTTCAGCTTGTCGGCACAGCCCACGGTCTCGCCGATGGCGGCATGGGCCGGAATGCGGGTGTAGAACAGCTGGTACAGGCCGACCAGCAGTAGCGCCTGAACATCGGCATCGGCTGCCTTGAAGGGCTTTTGCAGCAGCTGTGCGGCCAGCAGGTCGAGGCGTGGCTGCCAGCGTGCGGTGCCGAACGCCAGGTCCTGGGTCAGGCCGCGGTCGCGTTCATCTACCTTGTCCAGTTGCGCCGGCAGCGAGCTGTTCAGCGAAGCCTTGCCGCTGAGCACAGCGGCCAGCGCACGGGCGGCGGCGAGGCGTGGGTTCATTGGCCCAGCACCTTGCCAGCGGCGAACTTCTCGCGGCGGCTGTTGAACAGATCACTGAAGCTCAATGCCTTGCCGCCAGGCAGTTGCAGGCGGGTCAGGCTCAGGGCTTGGTCACCGCACGCAACTACGAGGCCGTCCTTGCTGGCGGAAAGTATCTCGCCTGGGGCGCCTTGGCCTGTGGACAGGTTGGCGGCCAGCACCTTGACGCTTTCACCATCCAGAGTGCTGTGACACACCGGCCATGGGTTGAAGGCGCGGATCAGGCGTTCCAGCTCGACAGCCGGGCGGGTCCAGTCGATACGCGCTTCGTCCTTGTTCAGTTTGTGCGCGTAGGTGGCCAGGGCATCGTCCTGTACTTCACCTTGCAGCGAACCGTCAGCCAGGCCGGCGATGGCCTGAACCACTGCGGGCGGGCCCATTTCGGCCAGGCGATCGTGCAAGGTGCCGCCGGTGTCGTCGGCGCTGATCGGGGTGACTACCTTGAGCAGCATCGGGCCGGTGTCCAGGCCGGCCTCCATGCGCATCACGGTCACGCCGCTTTCGGCGTCGCCTGCTTCCACGGCACGCTGGATCGGCGCGGCACCGCGCCAGCGTGGCAGCAGGGAAGCGTGGCTGTTGATGCAACCCAGACGCGGGATATCCAGCACCACCTGCGGCAGGATCAGGCCGTAGGCGACCACTACCATCAGGTCTGGTTTCAGTGCGGCCAGTTCGGCCTGCGCATCGGCGTTGCGCAGGGTCTGCGGCTGGAACACCGGGATGTCATGGGCCACGGCCAGTGCCTTGACCGCACTTGGCATCAGCTTCTGGCCACGGCCGGCCGGGCGGTCGGGCTGGGTGTAGACGGCCACGATCTCGTAGGGGCTGTCGAGCAGGGCCTTGAGGTGTTCGGCGGCAAACTCTGGAGTGCCTGCAAAGACGATGCGCATGGAGTTCTCGCTTCAAAAAAGAAAAAGGCTTGCCGGAGCAAGCCTTCAGGAAGGTGGGGATCAGGCTTGCTGGCGGTGCTGCTTTTCCAGCTTCTTCTTGATCCGGTCGCGCTTGAGCTGCGACAGGTAGTCGACGAACAGCTTGCCGTTGAGGTGGTCGAATTCGTGCTGTACGCACACTGCCAGCAGGCCTTCGCATTCCAGTTCGAACGGCTTGCCGTCGCGGTCCTGGGCCTTGACCCGGACACGCAGCGGGCGGTCGACGTTCTCGTAGAAGCCCGGTACCGACAGGCAGCCCTCCTGGTACTGGCCCATGTCATGGGTCAGCTCTTCGACCGACGGGTTGATGAAGACGCGCGGTTCGCTGCGGTCTTCGCTGAGGTCCATGACCACAACCTGCTTGTGCACGTTCACCTGGGTAGCGGCCAGGCCGATGCCAGGGGCTTCGTACATGGTTTCAAACATGTCGTCGATCAGCTGACGCAGGGCGTCGTCGAACTCCGTCACCGGTTTGGCGAGGGTGCGCAGGCGCGGGTCCGGGAATTCGAGAATGTTCAAGATGGCCATAAGGT
Source organism: Pseudomonas sp. FYR_5 (assembly GCF_043106315.1). Taxonomy (NCBI): domain Bacteria; kingdom Pseudomonadati; phylum Pseudomonadota; class Gammaproteobacteria; order Pseudomonadales; family Pseudomonadaceae; genus Pseudomonas; species Pseudomonas sp. FYR_5. Next base: position 92,320 of record NZ_JBICMK010000095.1, read on the forward strand.
CAGGCAGTCACTGTGCGTTCGGTTGAAAACTGAGCACACATAATAAAGGGAAACGGGGATTTCGGCACCTGGCAAGCTCGTCTAGGGTGACTATGGGCTTGATAGCCCCCAATCAATGGACAGCTTTTCAAAGTGTTACTCACAGAGTTATCCACAGCTTGTACCACGTAAATGGCCCTGTTTCGATCAAGGATGATCTCAATGCCCAGTCACCATTCGTCGCCCTGCCCGCCTGCCGAACTGGAGGCACGCTTACGCCTGCATCGCCTCCCCGAGGCTGGACTGCGGCGCTTTCGAACGTTGCTCGAAGCCTTCGGCAGTGCCTCCTCCGCGCTCAGTGCTCCCGCTTCGGCCTGGCGAGCGTTGGGCATTCCCCAAGCCACCATCGATGCCCGGCGCAGTGCCGAGGTACGCGATGGCGCACTGGCTGCAATGGCTTGGCTGGAGCGCCCTGGCCAGCATTTGCTGATGTGGGACGGCCCAGACTACCCAGCCTTGCTGGCAGAAATCGACGATGCCCCGCCGCTGCTTTTTGTCGCTGGCGAACCTGCCTTGCTCGATCGCCCTCAGCTGGCCATCGTGGGCAGCAGACGTGCCACACCCCCGGCGCTCGACACCGCTCGGGCATTTTCCCGCTACCTCGCGCAGGCCGGCTTCACCATTACCAGCGGGCTGGCGGTGGGGGTCGACGGTGCCGCTCATCGGGCCGCGTTGCAGGCTGGCGGCGGCACGATTGCCGTGCTCGGTACGGGCTTGCAAAAACTTTATCCACAGCGGCATCGGGACCTTGCGCAGGCGATGATCGACAACGGCAGTGCGCTGGTTTCCGAGTATCCCCTGGATGCCGGGCCGCTGCCCGGCAACTTCCCCCGGCGCAACCGCATCATCAGTGGGCTGTCGCTCGGTGTGCTGGTGGTCGAGGCGAGCCTCGCCAGCGGCTCGCTGATCACGGCGCGCCTGGCGGCGGAACAAGGCCGCGAGGTGTACGCCATTCCGGGCTCCATTCATCACCCGGGGGCCAAGGGCTGTCACCAGCTGATTCGTGATGGGGCGCTGCTGGTGGAAACTGTGGAGCAGATTCTGGAAAGCTTGCAGGGTTGGCAGAACCTGCCGCCTGCGGTTGTGGACAGGTTCGACCATCCCCTGCTTGCCCTGCTGCATGCCGCCCCCCAGACCAGTGAAAGCCTGGCCCACTGTAGCGAGCAGCCGCTGGCCGACGTGCTGGCGCAGTTGACCGAGCTGGAGCTGGAAGGCCGGGTCAGCAATGAAGCCGGGCGTTGGTTTGCCCGCGCGGGCTAAGTACACTGCTCACATGCAAGGTATATAGGCGGAGAAACAGCAATGGTGAGCAGTTTTCGTGTGCAACAAGCCGCACGTGAGATCCGGGCGGGCGCGGTGATCGCCTACCCGACGGAAGCGGTCTGGGGCCTGGGCTGCGACCCATGGAACGAGGACGCGGTGTATCGCCTGTTGGCGCTGAAGTCGCGTCCTGTGGATAAAGGGCTGATTCTGATCGCTGACAACATCCGTCAGTTCGACTTCCTGTTCGAGGACTTCCCCGAAGACTGGATCGACCGCATGAGCAGCACCTGGCCGGGGCCGAACACCTGGCTGGTGCCGCACCAGGACCTGTTGCCCGAATGGGTGACCGGGCAGCATGACACGGTGGCGCTGCGGGTCAGTGATCACCCGGTGGTGCGTGAGCTGTGCGCGCTGGTGGGGCCGTTGATTTCCACCTCGTGCAACCCTGGCGGGCGCCCGGCGGCGAAGACCCGCTTGCGGGTTGAGCAGTACTTCCATGGCCAGTTGGACCTGGTGCTGGGTGGTGCGCTGGGCGGGCGGAAGAACCCGAGTGTGATTCGCAACCTGGCAACCGGCGAAGTCGTTCGCCCGGGTTGATAACAATCCACAGGCCTGGCTCGGGACTCGGGCCCTGTGGGAGCGGGCGCGCCCGCGAAGAATACAACTCGGTGCCTGGCACGGGCTTCGCCCGTGTTCGCGGGCATGCCCGCTCCCACGAGGTTAGGGCCAATTCACCGCAGATTTTTCTGATTATGTCTCGAATGGCTGTCCGGTACTGAGTTTGGGAAATTTCTTACTCCCTGCGTCCACAGTCTTCACCTTCCCTGTATAAACCCCAGCCCCTAGCTTGCTAGCCATGCGTCGCACGTGCGGCGCTCGATCTTTGACGCTAGCAAGAACCGTCGCCAATCGGCGGGAGTACTGGGGAACATGCCGCTATTCGAAAATGCCGAGTACCTGATAAGGGCGAATCTTGAGCAGCTTGCGTCCAACCACCGGGTCAGGGCGGTGGAAATTGGTAGGTTCACCGCTGATCAGTTTGACGCGATCAATAGGCAGAAGGACGGGCAGGATTTGCCACAGCTTGAGGACCCAGGCATCGTTTTCATCGGTAGCCATGCCTACAGAAGCCGGGTAGTACGAGATGGTTACACCATCGATGACATGATTCTGCAGATCAAGGCAGCACTGGCTGCGACGTCGATCTGGAAAAGTGCCACGCACATGACTGCCCTTCGCAGCACGTTTGGTCGCGATGATGGCTATGGTAACGAGGTCTTCGATGAGGCGATTTTTGAACTGACGGCCCGCAAGCCCAAGGCAGAGCTCTATTCCATCATCCCGAAAGGGGATAGAAACAAGCCAAAAAATAAAGGCCGCTTAAGCGGCCTAAATGGCGGGGATGCACTCGCCCGGATAACTTGAAACTCAACCGGCGCACCAGCACATCCTCAAGCAGAAAGGCTACGCTTCCGAATCTGTACGGTCAAGCCGGGATCTTTTTCTCGCGTGCTATAGATGGGCCTTCTGTGGCTTTCTAAGTGATCAGGGTTTTCTGATTTTTGCCAAAATATCTGTCCAGCTGGGCACTTCGGAAATATCCTACGACCCGCGTCTCCTTCCATCACCTTCTAAGTGGGAACCTCTGCCTCTAGGCTCTATCCGTCGCCGAATAACTTGGCGATCGGGTGTGGTAGCCCGGATGCATTTTTTCCATGACAGTCTATGGTGGCTGTGCGTGGGAGGCTTTCGAGCCTGCCTGGATTGGAAAATGCCCGGGTCTACCACCTCGCGTACAGTCGCCACCCATTCACGTGGTAGTGAAGGTTGGCGGCCTTGAGGAGCATTTTCCAATGATGAAGAAAATAGTCCCCGATCCACCTCTCCCATGCACCTCCACCCGCCCCTTCGGCCGCTGCGATGCCGGCCACGATCCACTCTTCACCGTCAACCCAAACATTTCTGCCGAGGACGCTCTGGTCCACGTAGCCCTGTACCTGCGCAGCGCTTACGAAACCGGCTACAAAGCTTTGGACTACATGCGTGAAGAAGGCCGTGGCATGTTCTGGTCGAACCTGCATGCGATTGAGATGGCAGAGGGTGTGATCGAGGCGATACTCGATGGCATCGAGTCGACGCCATCGCCGTCACGCCCAGCCTCCAAGGCATAGCGAAGTTATCGAAGCCGACGCAGTACCTGTGGGAGCGGGCTTGCCCGCGAACACCGGCAAAGCCGGTGCCATCCATCGCGGTGGCTTCTTCGCGGGTAAACCCGCTCCTACAGGGAATGTGTGTGGCTTAGGGGATTAGTACAGTCGATCCTACAGTCCGCCGCGCCGACAGCTCTGCCTGCGCCTGGGCCGCCTCGCTCAGTGGATACCGCTGCTGGATATCCACAACCAGCTTCCCGCTCGCAATCATCGCAAACAGGTCATCGGCCATGGCCTGGGTGTTCTCGGCATTGTTGGCATAGGTGGCCAAGGTCGGCCGGGTGACATACAGCGAGCCCTTCTGCGCCAGGATCCCCAGGTTCACCCCGCTCACCGCACCGGAAGCATTGCCAAAGCTCACCATCAACCCACGCGGGCGCAGGCAGTCCAGCGAGGTCAGCCAGGTGTCGGCACCCACGCCGTCATACACCACCGGGCATTTCTTGCCGTCGGTCAGCTCCAGTACGCGCTTGGCCACATCTTCACGGCTGTAGTCGATGGTCGCCCAAGCCCCCAGCGCCTTGGCCCGCTCTGCCTTCTCGGCAGAGCTCACGGTGCCGATCAGCTTGGCGCCCAGGGCCTTGGCCCACTGGCAGGCCAGCGACCCTACACCACCGGCTGCGGCATGGAACAGGATCACATCACCCGCCTTCACCTCATAGGTCTGCTTCAGCAGGTACTGTACGGTCAAACCCTTGAGCATCACCGCCGCCGCCTGCTCGAAGCTGATGGTGTCCGGCAGCTTGACCAGGTTGGCTTCCGGTAGCGTATGCACCTCGCTGTAGGCGCCCAGCGGGCCGCCGGCATGTGCCACACGGTCTCCTACCTTCAGCCGGGACACGCCTTCGCCCACAGCCTCTACCACACCTGCCGCTTCTGTACCCAGCCCAGAAGGCAGGGACGGCGGCGCATACAGCCCGCTTCGGAAGTAGGTGTCGATGAAGTTCAGGCCGATCGCATGGTTACGCACACGCACCTGCTGTGGCCCGGGCGGGGTGGGTTCGAATTCCACAAACTGCAGCACTTCCGGGCCGCCATGCTGGCTGAACTGGATACGCTTGGCCATCTCGCACTCCTGTAGTCGGGATCGGGAAAGGCCTTCTATCGGACGCCTTTGCTTGGTCGTCGTCAACTGCGGCGCGCGCGCTGGCGGTGGTATGCTACGCGGCGAATTCTTCCCTGCCCGTTCCTGGTGACCCGATGACTAGCCGCACCGAGGCCGTGAAAGCCTACCTGCTCGACCTGCAAGACCGCATCTGCTCTGCCCTCGAAACAGAAGACGGCGGTGCCCGCTTCGTCGAGGACGCCTGGGTGCGCGAAGCCGGTGGCGGGGGCCGCACGCGGGTTATCGGTGAGGGCAAAGTGATCGAAAAAGGTGGGGTCAACTTCTCCCATGTGTTTGGTGCCGGCCTGCCGCCGTCGGCCAGTGCCCACCGCCCCGAACTGGCAGGCCGTGGTTTCGAAGCCTTGGGCGTGTCGCTGGTGATACACCCGCACAACCCGCATGTGCCCACTTCCCACGCCAACGTTCGCTTCTTCATCGCCGAAAAGGAAGGTGAAGAGGCCGTATGGTGGTTCGGCGGCGGCTTTGACCTGACGCCATACTATGGCAACGAAGAAGACTGCATTCATTGGCACCGAGTGGCCGAGCAGGCTTGCGCGCCGTTTGGCGCCGACGTGTACCCACGCTATAAAGCCTGGTGCGATCGCTACTTCCACCTCAAGCACCGTGGCGAGCCACGGGGTATTGGCGGCTTGTTCTTCGATGACCTGAACGAGTGGGACTTCGACACTTGCTTCGCCTTCATCCGCGCCATTGGCGATGCCTTCGTCGACGCCTACCTGCCGATCGTCCAGCGCCGCAAGAACACGCCCTACACCCCGCAGCAGCGCGAGTTCCAGGAATACCGCCGTGGCCGGTACGTGGAGTTCAACCTGGTCTATGACCGCGGCACCCTGTTCGGCCTGCAGTCCGGTGGCCGCACCGAATCCATCCTCATGTCGCTGCCACCGCAGGTGCGTTGGGGCTATGACTGGAAGGCCGCGCCTGGTAGTGAAGAGGCGCGCCTGACAGAGTACTTCCTGCAAGACCGTGACTGGCTCGGCCAGTAAGCCTGTGGATAAACAAGGAGCCGTCATGGATCAGTACGTCGTTTTTGGTAACCCCATCGGCCACAGCAAGTCGCCGCTGATCCACCGCCTGTTCGCCGAGCAGACCGGTCAGGACCTGGAATATGCCACGCTGCTGGCGCCGCTGGACGAATTCAGCGACTGCGCGCGCGGCTTCTTCAAGCAAGGCAGTGGCGGCAACGTCACCGTGCCGTTCAAGGAAGAGGCTTACCGCCTGTGCGACAGCCTGACCCCGCGTGCCCGGCGCGCAGGCGCAGTGAACACGCTGAGCAAGCTGGCTGATGGCACCCTGCAGGGCGACAACACCGACGGCGCTGGCCTGGTGCGCGACCTGACGGTGAATGCCGGGGTCGAGCTGGCGGGCAAGCGTATTCTCATCCTCGGTGCCGGTGGCGCCGTGCGCGGCGTGCTGGAGCCTATTCTGGCGCACAAGCCGCAGTCGCTGGTGATTGCCAACCGTACCGTGGAAAAGGCCGAGCAGCTGGCGCGCGAGTTCGATGAACTGGGGCCGGTGGTGGCCAGCGGGTTTGCCTGGTTGCAGGAACCTGTGGATGTGATCATCAACGCCACCTCGGCGAGCCTGGCCGGGGAATTACCACCGATTGCCGACAGCCTGGTCGAGGCGGGTCGTACGGTTTGCTACGACATGATGTATGGCAAGGAGCCGACGCCGTTTTGCCAGTGGGCGACCAAGCTGGGGGCTGCCAAGGTGCTGGATGGGTTGGGGATGCTGGCCGAGCAGGCGGCTGAAGCCTTCTTTATCTGGCGTGGCGTGAGGCCGGATACGGCGCCGGTGTTGGCTGAACTGCGCCGGCAACTCGCTCGGGGCTGAGATGGCCGGGCCCGCTTTGCGGCCCTATCGCGACGCAAGGCCGTTCCCACAAAGTACGTCGTACGCCGATCCTCTGTGGGAGCGGCCTTGTGTCGCGATGGGCTGCAAAGCAGCCCCAGCATCCCAACCTCATTCCTCAAACCGGATCGGGCATAACTCCACCCCTTCCAGCTTCTGCAACTCCTCGATCACCTGCGGCCTGGCCCGGTGCAAGGTCAAACTCCCCCCCAAGCGCCGCAACCGCCGCGCCTCGCGGTGCAACATATCCACACCCGAGTAATCGATGAAATTCACCTGCCGGGCATCGATCACTACATGCGGCCCCTGGCAGCGCTGCAAGCGCACCTGCAGGTAATGCGCCGCACCAAAGAAAATCGACCCACCTACCCGCAAGACATCCGCGTCCCCTTCACGGCTTTGTTGGATCCGTGGTCGTGAGGTGCGCTTCAAATAGAAGAACAGCGAAGCCAGCACGCCGGCATAGATGGCCGTCTGCAGTTCCAGCAGCAATGTCGCTGCAGCCGTCAGCGCCATCACCAGAAACTCAGAGCGGCTGACCCGGAACAATGCACGGATCCCTCGGTGGTCCACCAACCCCCAGCAGATCAGCAGAATGCTGCCGGCCATGGCCGGTATCGGCAGGTGCGCGATCAGGCCGGCGCCGGTCACCGCGAACAACGCCACCCACAGCGCCGAAAACACCCCGGCCATGGGCGAGCGGGCGCCCGCCTCATAGCTCAGGCCCGAGCGGGTGAAGGAACCGGCAGACAGGTAACCAGAGAAAAATGCACCGGCAATGTTCGACAGGCCCTGTGCGCGTATTTCCTGGTCCGGGTCGATCAGTTGTTCTGAACGTGCCGACAACGAACGGGCAATCGACAGACTGGTGACCAACCCCAGCATGCCTACCGCCACGGCGCTGGGCAGCAGACGCAACATGAGCTCCACGTCCAGCAAAGGCAGCGGGCTGAAAGGCGGGAGTTGCCCGGTGAACGCTGCCACCCGCGGCACATGGCCAAAGAAGCCCGGCATCAGCCAGGCCAGCAAGCTGACCAGGATCAGGCTTATCAACAGGCTCGGCCAGCGTGGGCGCCAGAGTTTGAAGGCCACACCGATCACGACGGTGGCCAGGCCCAGCAGCAAGGAAGGCAGGTCGACCTCGCCTGCGTGGCTGGCCAGGTCCTGTACGGTCATCAGCGCGGTGGCCTGGCTGGGCAGGGCCATGCCCAGCAGGTTGGGTAGCTGGCCCAAGGCAATGACGATGGCGGCACCCAGCGTGAAACCGAGCACCACGGAATGGGAGACGAAGTTGACCAGCGCGCCGAAGCGCAACAGCCCGAGCAGCAGCTGGAAAATGCCGCCGAGGAAGGTCAGCAGCAACACCAGCGTGATGTAGTCAGCGCTACCGGCCACGGCCAGCGGGCTGATGCTGGCGTAGAGCACGATGGAAATGGCCGCGGTCGGGCCGCAGATCAGGTACCAGGAAGAGCCCCACAGGCAGGCAATCAGTACCGGCACAACGGCAGCATAGAGCCCGTATTCGGCGGGCAGGCCGGCGATCAGGGCGTAGGCGATGGATTGCGGCAGGGCGAGGATGGCGCCGCTCAGGCCTACCAGCAGGTCCTGGCGCAGGTTGCGGCCCGATTGGCGGGGAAGCCAGCTGAGGAAGGGCAGCAGTAAAGAGAGGCGATGCATGGGTTATCCACAATCCTTAAGGGGTCGCCAAGCCCTGTGGGAGCGGGCATGCCCGCGAAAAAGCCAACGCGTTGCTTGGCACCGGCTTTGCCGGTGTTCGCGGGCGCGCCCGCTCCCACAGGGTTGGTGTGTTGCTTTGTGAGATTACAGTTTGGCTTTGACGGCCTCCAGGGCATCCCCATCGGCCTTGGTGGTAACCCCGGCCAACCACCCATCCAATCGTTCAGGATGCGCTTTCACCCAGGCCTTGGCCGCTTCATCGAAACTGATCTTCTTGTCCACCACCTCGGCCATGATGCTGTTTTCCATGTCCAGTGTGAACTTAAGGTTACCTAGCAGCTTCGCGGCATTCGGGCAGGCTTGTGGATAACCCTTGCGGGTCAGCGTGTATACCTCGCCTTTGCTGCCGAACCACTTTTCACCACCGGTCAGGTAGTGCATTTTCAGCTTCACGTTCATCGGGTGCGGGGTCCAGCCAAGGAAGGTGATGAATTGCTGCTTCTTCACCGCCCGGTCGACCTGGGCCAGCATCGCCTGCTCGCTGGACTCCACCAGCTTCCACTGGCCGAGGTTGAATTCATTCTTGTCGATGATTTTCTTGAGCGACAGGTTGGCCGGGGCGCCGGAGCCGATTCCGTACAGCTTTTTGTCGAACTGCCCGGCGTGTTTTTGCAGGTCAGCGAAGTCCTTCACCCCGGCATTCCACACATAGTCGGGCACTGCGAGGGTGAACTCGGTTCCCTCCAGGTTGCGCGACAGCTTCTGCACATCGCCGTTGGCGATGAACTTGTCATGGAAACCTTGATGTGCGGGCATCCAGTTGCCGAGGAAGGCGTCGACCTGGCCGTCCTTGAGGCCGCCGTAGATGATCGGTACGGCCAGGCTGTCGATCTTCACCTGGTAACCCAGGCTTTCCAGTAACAGGCGTGCCACGGCATTGGTTGAGGCAATATCACTCCAGCCGGGGTCGGCCATTTTCACGGTACTGCATTGCGCATCGCTGTCTGCGGCGTGGGCCGTGGTGGCGCTCAGGGCCAGGGCGAACACGGCGGCGGAGAACTTGTGCATGGCGGCCTCTCTTCTCAATCCAGGGGGGCGGGCTGTGGATAACGTGCCTTGCGTTCGAGGTCATCGAGATCGATGTGGTTGCGCATGTACTGCTGGCTGGCGTCCACCAGTGGTTGGTGGTCCCAGCTTTTCAGCTTGCCGATGGCCAGCGCTTCAGCCACCAGCCGGCGGCGGCGCTGGCTGGCCAGTACCTGCTGGCGCAGGCTGGGGATGTCCCAGCGCCGTTGCGCTTCATCGACAAATGCCTGCAGCAGCGTCTGGTGGTCCGGGCTGCCGGTGAGGTTCTCCCGCTCGTGCGGGTCGCGGCTCAGGTCATAGAGTAGACATGGGTCGTCTTCGCTGTACACGAACTTGTAGTGCCCGCGGCGGATCATCATCAGCGGGCCGACGGTGCCTTCGGCCATGTACTCGCCGATCACCTCGTCGTGACCGCCCTGCCCTTGCAGGTGGCCCAACAGTGAGCGGCCATCCAGATGCAGGTCTTTACTCACAGCGCCGCCAGCCAGTTCGACCAAGGTTGGCAACAGGTCGCAGGTCGACACCGAGGCAGTGACCCGGCCCGCTGCGAAGTGCTTCGGCGCATGGATCAGCAGCGGCACCCGCGCCGACATTTCGAACCAGTGCATTTTGTACCAGAGGCCACGTTCGCCAAGCATGTCGCCGTGGTCGCCGGAAAACACGATCAGTGTGTCATCGGCCAGGTTGCATTCCTCCAGGGTCTGCAGCAGTTGGCCAATGTTGTCATCGATATAGCTGCACGCGCCGAAGTAGGCGCGGCGGGCGTCGCGGACCTTGTCCACAGGCAATGGCTTGTCCCACAGGTCGTAGACCTTCAGCAAGCGCTGCGAATGCGGGTCGAGTGCTGCCTGGCTGAACTCGGCACGGGGCATGGGGATATCCACACCTTCGTAGCGGTCCCAGTAGCGTTTGGGAATGGTGTAGGGGTCGTGCGGGTGCGTCATCGAAACGGTCAGGCAAAATGGCCGGCCATCGTTTTCGCGCACATGGTCGTACAGGTACTGGCGCGCCTTGAACACCACCTCCTCGTCGAAATCCAGCTGATTGGTGCGCACGCACGGACCCGCCTGCAGCACCGAGGACATGTTGTGGTACCAGCTTGGACGCACATCGGGTTCGTCCCAGTTCACCGCCCAACCATAGTCGGCCGGGTAGATGTCGCTGGTCAGGCGTTCTTCATAGCCGTGCAACTGGTCGGGGCCGCAGAAGTGCATCTTGCCTGACAGCGCGGTGCGGTAGCCCAGGCGACGCAGGTAATGGGCGTAGGTCGGCACATCGGCAGGGAAGTCGGCCGCGTTATCGTAGGCGCCAATACGGCTGGGCAACTGACCGCTGACCAGGGTGAAGCGTGATGGCGCGCACAGTGGGCTGTTGCAGTAGGCCGAGTCGAACACCACGGCGTGCTCGGCCAGGCGGCCGAGGTGGGGCATCTGGATGGGCGAAGGGCCGTAGATCGGCAGCAAGGGCGCGGCCATCTGGTCGGCCATGATGAACAGGATATTCGGACGCGTCATGGGGGCTTCCATCTTTGAGGGTTATGCGAACCGCTTGCCTACCAAGATGCGACTGTGGATAACATGGGTAAAGCCCATGGCGGGCAATGACTGGGATTAGCTACGCTTATGTTTGACCACCTTGCCGGGTTGTCGCTGGATACCTTGCGTGTATTCGAGGCTGCTGCGCGCCTGCGTGGCTTTACCGCTGCGGCGCTGGAGTTGGGTACCACGCAGCCGGCAGTGAGCCAGCAGGTGAAGCGCCTGGAGGCACAGTTGGGCACGCGCCTGTTTGACCGCATTTACCGGGGCATCGAGCTGACCGAGGCTGGCCAGGTGCTGTTCGAACAGGTGCAACAGGGGCTGCAGGCCATGGATGACGGTATCGCCCAGGCCAGCGGGCGTGGCCAGCATGAAGTGCTGCAGGTGGCCACCGACTTTGCCTTTGCGGCGTTCTGGTTGATGCCAAGGCTGCAACGCTTTCATGAGGCTTATCCACAGGTGGATGTGAGCCTGGTGACGGGTGAGCGCAGCCAGGGCATGTTGCGCCCGGACATCGATGTGGCGGTGCTGTTTGGCGATGGACGCTTTCATCAAGGAGAAAGCCGGTGGCTATTCGATGAGGAAGTCTTCCCGGTGTGCAGCCCCCGCCTGACTCATGGCAAAGCCTTGTCAGCTGTGGCTTTGCAACGATTGCCGCTGTTGCATTTGAAGGGCGAGCAGGCCAGCCGCTGGTTTGACTGGGCGGGGGTATTTCGTGGGTTTGGTGTGACCAGCCCACCGCCAGCGGGGCAGTTGCGGTTTGATAACTATACGTTGCTGATTCAGGCAGCGATTGCCGGGCAAGGGGTGGCGATTGGCTGGGGGCACCTGGTGGATGGGTTGGTGGAGCAAGGGTTGCTGTGCCGGCCGCTGGAGGGGAGTTTGCGCTCGGAACGCGGCTACTACGTAGTCTTACCGCCGCGCAAGCGGCGTGGGGCGTTGATCGAGCGGTTCGTGGATTGGTTGGAGCAGGAGCGCATCCTTTGAGATTTTGGGGCCGCTTTGCGGCCCATCGCGACACAAGGCCGCTCCCACAGTGGCACTGCGCACGCTGGCCCATGGGAGCGGCCTTGCGTCGCGATGGGCTGCGCAGCAGCCCCCGGCAATTTAGACCACGAAGTTCAGGTGCTCGCCCTGGTGCAAGTCCAGCTCCAGCATGTCCACCATCCCCGCTGCGATCCTGGACAAGCGCCGCAACGGCTCAGCCAGCCCAGGCTCCAGCGTGCCTTCGGTACTGCGAAAATGCTCCATGCCCAACCCGGCCAGTTCCTGCGGTGCATTGATCAGCGTCCAGTGCAAGGCACTGCGCTGCAACCCATCAACCACCTGGGCCACGCATTCCCGCTCCACCTCGCTGTACTTGCCCGGTTCATCCAGCACATCGAAATCGCCCACAAGCAGCAGCCGGCGTATAGTCGTACGCGCAAGCCCCGCCACCAGCGCCTCGCTCAAGCGTGCCTGCCCCGGCAGGTCACCCGGCGCCAGCGCTGGTAACAGGGCGATCACCGCCGAGCCGCCCGCTGCGCCCTGCTCCGCCTGGTGGGCATCACCCAGCCCCCCTATCTTGAAGTGCAGGCCCGGGCGCGGCGAATGGCGGTTGAGGTCGTCGACCACGGCGATGACTTCGTGCTGGCGCGACAGCAGCTCGACCATCAGGGCATTGCCCAGGCTGCTTTCAGGCCCGAACAGGACCAGTTTGAACACTGGGGTTTCGGCGTTTTTCACTGCATCACTCCCGTTGCAGGTGGTGATGGTTGGACCGCAATCAGGAGTTATCGTGCAGAGGATCAAGGGTTACCACGCCCACGTTTATTACGACGCAGCCACCATGGAGCAGGCCCGCGAACTGTGCGAGGAGGCGGCGCGGCTGTTCCCCGTGACCATGGGGCGCATGCACCAGAAACCGGTTGGGCCGCATCCAGACTGGAGTTGCCAGCTGGCGTTCGGGCCGGAAGTGGTGGGGGTGGTTTTGCCTTGGTTGGCGCTGTACCGCAAGGGCCTGGTGGTATTCATGCATCCGGAAACCGGGGATGAACTGGCGGATCACCGGGATCATGCGATCTGGATGGGGGCCGTGCGGCCATTGAATCTATCGGTTTTTGGGGGCTAGGCGGGGGTTGCCTGTGCTGGCCTCTTCGCGGGTGAACCCGCTCCTACAACGATATCGCAGAGCCAGAGGGTGGCACTGGCCCCGTAGGAGCGGGTTTACCCGCGAAGCAGACGACGCGGTTTAGCGGCGTGCGCCACGCACCCCTTCAGCCAATGCCGAGCACAGGCTCAATACATCGGTCACCGCCTGATCGGCGCTCTTGGCCTGGGCGATCTTGTCGACCAGTGCCGAGCCCACCACCACACCATCCGCCAGGCGGGCAATGTTCGCAGCCTGTTCCGGCGTGCGAATGCCGAAGCCAACGCTGATCGGCAGATCGGTATGCCGACGCAGGCGGGCAATGGCTTCGGTCACATGCTCGGTGGTCGCCGAACCGGCACCGGTCACGCCGGCCACCGACACGTAGTAGACGAACCCGGAGCTGCGCTCCAGCACGCGCGGCAGGCGCGCGTCGTCGGTGGTCGGGGTGGTCAGGCGGATGAAGTCGATGCCTGCGGCCTGGGCCGGGGTAGCCAGTTCGGCGTCGTGCTCTGGCGGAAGGTCGACGATGATCAGGCCATCGACGCCCGCTGCGTTGGCTTCAGCCACGAACTTGTCCACGCCAAAGCGGTGGATCGGGTTGTAGTAGCCCATCAGCACGATTGGCGTGGTCTGGTTATCCACACGGAATTCGCGAACCATCTGCAGGGTCTTGGCCAAGGTCTGGCCAGCTTCAAGGGCGCGCAGGGTGGCCAGTTGGATGGCCACGCCATCGGCCATCGGGTCGGTGAACGGCATGCCCAGCTCGATCACGTCGGCGCCAGCAGCCGGCAGGCCCTTGAGGATCTGCAGCGAGGCGTCGTAGCCTGGGTCGCCAGCTGTGACGAAGGTGACCAGTGCCGAGCGGCCTTCGGCCTTCAGCTCGGCGAAGCGTTGTTCAAGACGGCTCATGCCTGTTTCTCCTGGGCGGCCATGTGGTTCATGACGGTTTGCATGTCTTTGTCGCCGCGGCCCGACAGGCACACGACCATCAGGTGGTCCTTGGGCAGCTTCGGTGCGCGCTTGATCGCTTCGGCCAAGGCGTGGGAGCTTTCCAGGGCTGGGATGATGCCTTCCAGACGGCAGGTTGCGTGGAACGCATCCAATGCTTCGTCGTCGGTGATGCTGACGTACTCGACGCGCTTCACCTCATGCAGATAGGCGTGCTCCGGGCCGATGCCCGGGTAGTCCAGGCCTGCGGAAATCGAGTGGGCATCGGTAATCTGGCCGTCTTGGTCCTGCAGCAGGTAGGTGCGGTTGCCGTGCAACACGCCCGGTACGCCGCCGTTCAGGCTGGCGGCGTGCTTGTCGGTGTGTACGCCGTGGCCACCGGCTTCAACGCCGATGATCTGCACGCTCGGCTCTTCGAGGAATTCATGGAACAGGCCCATGGCATTGGAGCCACCGCCGACGCAGGCAACCAGGCTATCAGGCAGGCGGCCTTCCTTCTCTTGCAACTGGGCACGGGTCTCTTTGCCGATGATCGACTGGAAGTCGCGCACCATGGCGGGGTATGGGTGTGGGCCAGCCACGGTGCCGATCAGGTAGAAGGTGTCTTCGACGTTGGTAACCCAGTCACGCAGGGCTTCGTTCATGGCGTCTTTCAGGGTGCCGGTGCCGGCGGTAACCGGCACGATCTCTGCGCCCAGCAGCTTCATGCGGAACACGTTCGCCTGCTGGCGCTCGATGTCGGTGGCACCCATGTAGATCACGCAAGGCAGGCCGAAGCGCGCGGCGACGGTGGCGGTGGCGACACCGTGCATGCCGGCGCCGGTTTCGGCGATCAGGCGCTTTTTGCCCATACGCTTGGCCAGCAGCACCTGGCCGATGCAGTTGTTCACCTTGTGCGCACCGGTATGGTTGAGCTCTTCACGCTTGAAGAAAATCTTCGCCCCGCCGCAATGCTCGGTCAGGCGCTCGGCGAAGTACAGTGGATTGGGGCGGCCGATGTAGTCGCGCTGGAAGTACGCCAGCTCTTCAAGGAACTTGGGGTCTGCCTTGGCCGCTTCGTATTCGCGGGCCAGGTCCAGCACCAGTGGCATCAGGGTTTCGGCCACATAGCGGCCGCCAAACGAGCCGAACAGGCCATTGGCGTCGGGGCCGGGGCGGTATTGGGACTGGGTCATGGGGCGCTCCAAGGCGTAGTGAATGAGTGATGGGCTTTACTCTAACCACGGCAAGCTCGGCTGAAAACCGATAAGATTGCGCAAACTTGTCAGAAAAACTCACAGGTAAAATGGCCCACGACCTCCCTCCCCTCAATGCCCTGCGTGCCTTCGAGGCTACAGCCAGGCTGAACAGTGTCAGCCAGGCAGCGGAAGCGCTACACGTGACCCACGGCGCTGTCAGCCGGCAGATCAAGGTGCTTGAGGAGCATCTGGGCGTCGCCCTTTTCGTCAAGGACGGGCGCGGCATCAAACTCACAGATGCGGGTGTTCGTCTGCGCGATGCCAGCGGTGAGGCCTTCGACCGGCTGCGCAGTGTGTGTTCCGAGCTCAGCCGTGATGTGAGTGAGGCGCCGTTCGTACTGGGCTGCTCGGGCAGCTTGCTGGCGCGCTGGTTCATCCCGCGGCTGGGGCGGTTGCAGGCGGATTTGCCTGAGCTGCGCTTGCACTTGTCGGCGGGTGAGGGCGACCTTGACCCGCGACGGCCTGGGCTGGATGCGTTGTTGGTGTATGCCGAGCCACCGTGGCCGGCGGACATGCAGGTGCATGTGCTGGCCGAGGAATGCATCGGACCGGTGCTCAGCCCGCATTTCGCAGGCTTCCAGCGCTTGCAGGGGGCGCCCGCCAAGGCGCTGCTGGGCGAAGCCTTGCTGCACACCACTTCACGCCCGCAAGCCTGGCCGACCTGGGCGCTGCAACAGGGCCTGGACCCGGCGGCCATTCACTATGGCCAGGCTTTCGAGCACCTGTATTACCTGCTGGAAGCTGCCGTGGCCGGATTGGGCGTGGCGATTGCACCGCAGCCACTGGTCGCCGATGACCTGCGGGCGGGCCGCTTGAGTGCGCCGTGGGGCTTTTCACCTACCCAGGCGGCGCTGGCATTGTGGGTGCCACGGCGCGCCGCAGACGGGCGCGCCGAGCAGTTGGCGCAGTGGTTACGGGCAGAACTTGCGCGGCAGGGCGCTTAGTTTCGCTTGCACATCAGGTACGCCGCCAGCAGGCCCAGCGCACCAATGGCCACACCGGCGGTGGTGTAGGGGTGTTCCTGGGCGTAGTCCCGGGTGGCTATGCCGGTCTGGCGGGTGCGCTGCTTCACTTCCTCGTACGCATCGCTCAGTAGGCTGCGCGAATGACGCAGTGCGCTTTCAGCGTTGCTGCGGATTGCCTTCACCGACTTCTGGGACTCTTCCGACGCATCATGCTTGAGGTTTTCCAAGCTTTTCAGAAGGCTCTCGATCTCCGCTTCCATGCTTTCCAGGGACGTTTTACGCAGCGAGTTACGGTGCATGTTGACTCTCCTTTGCAGTATGGGCTCTAAGGATTGCGACCCTTGGTCTGCGAGAAAGTGCGATCGAACTTTCGCTGACAGTGACCGCTCGCAGGTAAACCAGGCCTGCGCTGCTAGGCTGAAACTCACTGTCACCCATGGAGAGCACTCATGACCGATCATCACACCTACAAGAAAATCGAACTGGTAGGGTCTTCGCCCACCAGTATCGAAGACGCCATCAACAATGCTCTGGCTGAAGCCGGCAAAAGCATCAAGCACCTGGAATGGTTCGAAGTGGTCGATACCCGTGGCCATATCCGTGACAACAAGGCGGCGCACTTCCAGGTCACGCTGAAGGTCGGCTTCCGTATCGCCAATAGCTGATATAGCGTCGGGCTGCATGATCTCGGCGTGATGAGGTATTCAGGAACGGGGCGCCTTGGTGGGGTCCCCTTCTGATTTCATCTGCACAAGGAAAGCGAGTGATGAACAAACTGATTCTGGCGCTGGGCCTGATGACCCTGGCCGGTGGTGCGCTGGCAGCGGGCAAACCGTGTGAGGAACTGAAGGCGGAAATTGCGGCCAAGCTGGATGCCAAGGGCGTCACTGGCTACAAGCTGGAGATCGTCAAGAAAGGCGAGCCGGCGGGCAAGGTCATTGGTAGCTGTGAGGCCGGTACCAAGGAGATTGTGTACCGCCGCGGCTGATGGGCCCGCTCATACGCGGGCTTGCCCGCTCCCACAGTCCAACAGCGCAGGCCTTGAAGGCTCCAGTCAAACGGTGGAAACGGGCGAGCCCGCGACGAGGATCACTCGGTCTTGAGGGCCTGCGCCATCAGCTCATATGACCGAATGCGGTCCGCATGCTCATACAGGTCACAGGTAAAGATCAGCTCATCCGCACCCGTCTGTTCCAGCAGCACTTCTACCTTGGCCTTTACCTTCTGCGGGCTGCCGATCATGGCCAACCCCAGGAAGCTGCCCACCGTCTCTCGCTCATGGGGCAACCACAGCCCATCCATGCTTTCCACGGGTGGCTTCTGCATCAGGCTCTGTCCGCGAATCAGCGCCAGGATGCGCTGATAGACCGAGGTGGCCAGGTATTCGGCCTTCTCGTCGGTCTGCGCCACCACCATGGGAATGCCCAGCATCACATACGGCTTATCCAGCGTGGTCGAGGGCCTGAAATGGTTGCGATATACGCGAATTGCCTCGTGCATGTAGCGTGGTGCGAAATGCGAGGCGAAGGCGTAGGGCATGCCGCGCATGCCGGCCAGCTGGGCGCTGAACAGGCTGGATCCCAGCAACCACATTGGCACGTCGGTGTCGTGCCCGGGTACGGCGATCACTTTTTGATCATCGGTGCGTGGCCCGAGGTAGCGCGAAAGCTCCTCGACATCGTCCGGGAAGTCATCCGGGCTGCCAGCGCGCTCGCGTCGCAGGGCATAGGCGGTCATTTGGTCCGAACCCGGCGCACGGCCCAGGCCAAGGTCGATCCGCCCCGGATACAGGCTGGCCAAGGTGCCGAACTGCTCGGCAATTACCAGCGGCGCATGGTTGGGCAGCATTACCCCGCCAGAGCCCACGCGAATACGTGAGGTCCCACCGGCCAGGTAGCCGATCAGCACCGAAGTCGCCGAACTGGCGATGCCGTCCATGTTGTGGTGTTCGGCCACCCAAAAACGGTTATAGCCAAAGCGCTCGACATGCTGCGCCAGGTCCAGCGAGTTGCGCAGCGATTGCGCGGGGCCAGCGTCGGCGCGTACGGGCACCAGGTCCAGGGTGGAAATCTTCAGGTCACGCAGCTGCGTCATGGAGCCTCCGCAAAAGTGATTGGCCAGAGGCCTTTTTGATTCTGTATGGGCGCATTCGTTGGATTCAATGGCTGCAAGCATATTGCTCTGAACTTGCGGCAGTCGGCAGGCCTCTGAACCGTAGGTAAGCAACCCAGTGACCAGGAGGCATCATGAAAAAGACAGCATCGGCGATCTGGCAAGGTGGCCTGAAGGATGGAAAAGGTCTGCTTTCTACCGAAAGCGGCGCACTCAAGCAGAACCCTTATGGCTTCAATACACGTTTCGAGGGCACACCCGGTACCAACCCGGAGGAGCTGATCGGCGCGGCGCATGCCGGTTGTTTCTCGATGGCGCTATCAATGATGCTCGGCGAGGCGGGGCTTACCGCAGAGCGGATCGACACGGTTGCAGAGGTGACGCTCGACAAGCAAGCGGACGGTTTTGCCATTACTGCCGTGCACCTGGTGCTCAGGGCCAAGGTACCCGGGGCCAGCGAGGCTCAATTCCTGGAGATTGCCAACAAGGCGAAGGAAGGCTGCCCGGTGTCCAAGGTTTTGAATGCGAAGATCAGCCTGGATGCAGCGTTGGTGGGGTGAAACGGTGCAACGGTAGTGGTTTGCTGTAGTCTAAAGAAAGTCGGCAGCGCCACTGCCCTTTTCAGGAGCCGTTCCATGATTCGCGTAGCTACCGCTGTGTTGGCTACCCTTTTCGCCACGTCTGCGCTGGCGGCCGTCAAGCCATGCGAGGAGCTGAAAGCCGAGATCGAGGCCAAGATCCAGGCCCAAGGGGTTACGTCCTACACGCTGGAGATCGTGCCCAACAGCGAGGTCGAGGACCAGAACATGGTCGTCGGGACCTGCGATGGTGGGACGAAGAAGATCATCTATCAGAAGAACGATCGATAAGCATCAGGGCTCGGGGCTGCAAAGCAGCCCCGAATTCACGGTATGCAGAACACTTCGCTAGGCTCGTTCACCACCACCTTGCGGTTGGCGTCATACAGCAGTACCTGCGGCTCCATCACTGGCGCTCGCGCCTCCAGGCGATAGCGCTCGCCGGCCTTGAAGTTGTCAAAGCGCACGGTCAGGTAGCAGGTTCGGTCCCTGGGTTGTGACATGATGCCGCCCGAGTAGATTTCATAATCGAAGCGCACCACCAGTTCGTGCTTGCCCGGCGTCACCTGAAAGTAACGGCCATCCTCCAGGCGCTTGCCGTCAAGGCGGTCGGCCATGATCACCCGGCCGGGGGTCATGGTGTACAGGTCGACCCACGCCTGCTTCGGGTCGACGGGCGGCAAGGGGCTGGCGCAAGCCCCCAGTGTACTGAGGGCGATCAGCATCATGGGCTGGCGCATGGCGAAACTCCCACTTGCGATTTACAAGTAACAAGCATAGCGCCGTTTGTGCGGTTCAGGTGCGTTGGCAACCCGCCGGCAGCCCTTGACCCAGCAGTTTTTGCTGGTGGTCGTAGAGTTTGATCCAAGGGCGGAAGCCAATGCTGCCGGCCTGCAACTGATAACGCTGCCCGGCGCTGAAGTCCTTGAAGGTCAGCTTGATCTGGCAATCGCGCCACAGCGGCTTATCGACGGGGCCGATATTGCTGGGGTTAACCGGAAACTGATAGCGCACGGTCAGTTCATGGCTGCCGGGTTGAACCTCGAAATAGCGGCTGTCAGCCCAGTCACGTTCATCTACCTGCACGGCGTCCAGCGAGGTGTTGTCGTAGCGCGTGAGGTCGATCCAGGCCTGGTTCGGGTCTGGGGCTGGCAATGTTGAACAGGCAGCGATCAACACCAGTGAGCCGGCGACCAACAATGCACGCATGGCGAAACTCCCCCTTGGCGAGATAGTCTTGGAGCGAAATGGCCTTGAGCGAGTCAGACAGTCCCGGATGCTTCGACTTTTTCTTATGCAGCGCTCAGGCCTTGGGGCACTCGACCGCAATTTCACCCGTTTGGTTCCGCTGCTTGCGGCGCTTCTGCTGAACGGTTGCAGCAATGTCGCCTACTATGGGCAATTGGCGCAGGGCCAGTGGCAGTTGCTGCGGGCGCGGCAGCCTGTAGAGCAGGTATTGGCCGACCCTGCTACCCCTGCACCCTTGCGCGCGCACCTGCAACAGGCCGAACAGGCGCGGGTGTTTGCCAGCCAGCAATTGAAACTGCCGGACAACCGCAGCTACCGGGTATACGCCGACCTTGGCCGCCCTTACGTGGTGTGGAATGTGTTCGCCGCGCCCGAGTTGTCGTTGCAACCGGTAACGCACTGCTTTCCGATTGCCGGGTGCGTGGCGTACCGCGGCTACTACCGGCAAGGCGCGGCGCGAGGCGCGGCGGCGTTGATGCGCCAGGATGGCCTGGAGGTGTACGTAGGCGGTGTGGAAGCCTATTCGACCCTGGGTTGGTTCGATGACCCGATTT
The DNA here is from genome assembly GCF_043106315.1 of Pseudomonas sp. FYR_5. NCBI lineage: Bacteria > Pseudomonadati > Pseudomonadota > Gammaproteobacteria > Pseudomonadales > Pseudomonadaceae > Pseudomonas > Pseudomonas sp. FYR_5. The sequence goes on from NZ_JBICMK010000095.1 coordinate 112,884, forward strand.
TGTCGTCGATGGTGGGCTGGGGCGATGAGCGCCTGGCTACGTTGATCTTTCATGAACTGGCCCACCAGCGCTTCTATGTGCAGGACGATACCGAGTTCAATGAATCGTTTGCCTCGTTCGTCGAGCAGGAGGGGACGCGGCAATGGCGCGCGGCGCGTGGGCTGGCGGCGGTTGGCGGGGATCAGGGAAAGCAGCGCGACCAGTTTATCCGCCTGGTGTTGGCCAGCCGTGAGCGATTGCAGGCAATTTATGCGGGGCCGTTGGATGATGCGCACAAGCGCCGGGCCAAGCAGGCCGAGTTTGAGCGTTTGAGGCGTGAATACCGGCAGGTGCGTGATGGCCAGTGGGGCGGTGACAAACGCTATGACGCCTGGATGTATGGGCCGATGAACAATGCCAAGTTGTTGCCGTTCGGGCTATATGACCAGTGGGTGCCGGCGTTTGCGGCGCTATTTCGTGAGGTGGGTGGGGATTGGGTTCGGTTTTACGCGCGGGTCGAGCATTTGGGGCGGTTGCCGATTGAAGAAAGGAAAGCGGCACTGCAGCGTTTGATGGTTAGCCTTTGAGATTTTGGGGCCGCTTTGCGGCCCATCGCGACACAAGGCCGCTCACACAAAGGCCCTGCTTACGCCGATCGATGTGGGAGGGCCGGCTGCAAAGCAGCTCTGCTGGCCCTCAAGCCTTGCTAAAAGCCTGATGCAAATCGGCTACCGTGGCGAAGTGGAAAGCGGGTTCTTCCGCCATCAGCTCTTCCCGGCTACCAAACCCGTATCCCACCGCCACTGCCTGCAGCCCGTTGCTGCGTGCGCCGATCAGGTCATGCTTGCGGTCACCGATCATCAGCGTCTGTGCAGGGTCCAGCCCTTCTTCATCCAGTAAATGGCGAATCAGCTCGACCTTGTTGGTGCGCGTGCCGTCCAGTTCACTGCCGTAGATCACCTTGAAGTGATGATCGAAGGCAAAGTGCCGGGCGATTTCGCGGGCGAACTCCCACGGTTTGGAGGTAGCAATGTACAACGTGCGGCCCTGCCCGTTCAGGGCTTCGAGCAATTCGGGCACGCCGGCGAACACCAGGTTTTCGTAAAGCCCGGTCACGCGGAAGCGCTCCCGGTAGAAGTTCACCGCATCCCAGGCCTTGGCTTCGTCGAAGCGGTAGAACTGCATGAAGGCCTGTAGCAGGGGGGGGCCGATGAAATGTTCGAGGCGGGCCAGGTCCGGTTCGTCGATACCCAGCTTGGCCAGGGCATACTGGATCGAGCGGGTGATGCCCAGGCGTGGGTCGGTCAGGGTGCCGTCGAGGTCGAAGAGGATGTTTTGCTGGTGCATGTACAGGGTTCCACTTGAGTGCTGCGTGGCCTTCTTCGCGGACATGCCCGCACAGGTAAAGCGCAGGCCTTGAAGGCGCCACTCAACCTGTGGGAGCGGGCGTGCCCGCGAATGCGGTCATTCAGGTTGATCGTAGCCTTCGGCCAGGTGCTGGTCCTTGAGCTTCACGTAGTTGCCGGCGCTGTAGGAGAAAAATGCGCGCTCCTTGTCGTTCAGCAGCCGGGCCTGTTTCACCGGGCTGCCCATGTACAGGTAGCCACTGACCAGGCGTTTGCCTGGCGGCACCAGGCTGCCAGCGCCGATGATCACTTCGTCCTCGACGATGGCACCGTCCATGATGGTGCTGCCCATGCCCACCAGGATGCGGTTGCCCAAGGTGCAGCCATGCAGCATCACCTTGTGCCCGATGGTCACTTCGTCACCGATGATCAGCGGGAAACCATCCGGGTTGAAAGGCCCTGCGTGGGTAATGTGCAGCACGCTGCCGTCCTGCACGCTGGTGCGCGCGCCAATGCGGATGCGGTGCATGTCGCCGCGCACCACGGTCAGCGGCCATATCGAACTGTCTGCACCGATCTCCACGTCGCCCAGCACCACCGCCGAACGGTCGACGAAGGCCCTGGGCCCAACTTTCGGAGTGTGTTGCTGGAAGCTGCGAATGGCCATGATAGCGTCTCTCATCTGTGCCGATAGGCAGGCTGCCTGCTGCGGTCGGCGTCGATTGTAATTAAGATGGGGCAGTGTTTCTTCTGCCAAGGTATCCAAACCGTGACTGCGAACAACCCGCTTCTGCAATCCCACGATCTGCCGCCCTTCTCGCAAATTCGTGCCGAACACGTGTTGCCGGCGATCGAAGCGATCTTGGCCGACAACCGTAAAGCCATTGCCGAGATCCTTGAAAAGCAGGGCAAGAACCCTACATGGGCCGGCCTGGTGCTGGCCATGGACGAACTGAACGACCGCCTGGGCGCCGCCTGGAGCCCGGTCAGCCACCTTAACGCGGTGTGCAACAGTGCCGAGTTGCGCGAGGCCTACGAGTCGTGCCTGCCGGCGTTGAGTGCCTACTCTACCGAACTGGGCCAGAACCGCGCGCTGTTCGAAGCTTACCAGGCGCTGATCGACAGCCCGGAGGCTGCCGGCTTCGACGTGGCGCAAAAGACTATCCTCGAGCACGCCTTGCGTGACTTCCGCCTGTCGGGTATCGACCTGCCGGCGGACAAGCAGCAGCGCTACGCCGAAGTGCAGAGCAAGCTCAGCGAGCTGGGCAGCCGTTTCTCCAATCAGCTGCTTGACGCCACCCAGGCATGGACCAAGCATGTTACCGACGAAGCTGCGCTGGCCGGCCTGACCGATTCGGCCAAGGCGCAGATGGCCGCTGCAGCCCAGGCCAAGGGCCTGGAGGGCTGGCTGATCACCCTCGAGTTCCCCAGCTACTACGCGGTGATGACCTACGCCAGCGACCGCGCCCTGCGCGAAGAGCTCTACGCCGCCTACTGCACCCGCGCCTCCGACCAGGGCCCGAATGCCGGGCAGTTCGACAACGGCCCGGTGATGCGCGAAATCCTCGACCTGCGCCAGGAACTGGCCGAACTGCTGGGCTACAAGAACTACGCCGAGCTGAGCCTGGCCACCAAGATGGCCGAGTCCAGCGACCAGGTGCTGAGTTTCCTGCGTGACCTTGCCAAGCGTTCCAAGCCGTTCGCCGCCCAGGACCTGCAACAGCTCAAGGCCTACGCTGCCGAACAAGGCTGCCCCGAGCTGGCCAGCTGGGACGCCGGCTACTTTGGCGAGAAGCTGCGCGAGCAGCGCTACAGCGTGTCGCAGGAAGCCCTGCGCGCCTACTTCCCGATCGACAAGGTGCTGGACGGCCTGTTCAGCATCGTGCAACGCCTGTACGGCATCGAAATCGCCGAGCTCAATGGCTTCGACAGCTGGCACCCGGACGTACGTCTGTTCGAGATCAAGGAAAACGGTCAGCACGTTGGCCGTTTCTTCTTCGACCTGTACGCCCGCGCCAACAAGCGTGGCGGCGCATGGATGGACGGCGCCCGTGACCGTCGCCGCACCGCCGGCGGCCAGCTGCAGAGCCCGGTGGCCAACCTGGTGTGCAACTTCACCCCGGCCGCGCCCGGCAAGCCCGCGTTGCTGACCCACGATGAAGTCACCACCCTGTTCCACGAATTCGGTCACGGCCTGCACCACATGCTGACCCGCATCGAGCATGCTGGCGTGTCCGGCATCAACGGCGTGGCCTGGGATGCGGTCGAGCTGCCAAGCCAGTTCATGGAAAACTGGTGCTGGGAGCCGGAAGGCCTGGCACTGATTTCGGGTCACTACGAAACCGGCGCCGCCCTGCCCCAGGACCTGCTGGACAAAATGCTGGCCGCGAAAAACTTCCAGTCGGGCATGATGATGGTGCGCCAGTTGGAGTTCTCGCTGTTCGATTTCGAGCTGCACGCCAGCCATGGCGACGGCCGCAGCGTATTGCAGGTGCTCGAAGGTGTGCGTGACGAGGTGTCGGTCATGCGCCCGCCGGCTTACAACCGCTTCCCCAACAGCTTTGCGCACATTTTCGCGGGTGGTTACGCGGCGGGCTACTACAGCTACAAGTGGGCCGAAGTGCTGTCGGCTGACGCCTTCTCGCGCTTCGAGGAAGAAGGCGTGCTGAACGCCGAGACCGGCCGCGCCTTCCGCGAGGCGATCCTGGCCCGTGGGGGTTCGCGCGAGCCGATGGAGCTGTTCGTCGACTTCCGTGGCCGTGAGCCTTCCATCGATGCATTGCTGCGCCACAGTGGTCTCACCGAGGACGCTGCAGCATGAGTGAGGTAGCTGTGAACAAGACCAAGAAGCGCTTCATTGCCGGTGCCGTGTGCCCGGCGTGCAGCGAGCCCGACAAGCTGATGATGTGGAACGAAGACGGCGTACCGCACCGCGAGTGTGTAGCTTGCGGCTTTACCGACACCCTCAACGAGCAGGGCTTGTCGGTGCCGAAGGAACTGGGCACCCGGGTCAACCACCTGGCGCCGAAAGCCGCGCCGGCCAAGGTGCAGACCGTGCAGTTCTTCCCAAATCCGAAGCTGAAAAAGCCGGCTGAGTAATACGGTCATGCCACCCGGGCGCAATGCCCGGGCAGGCATGGACAGGTGTTAGATAGTCAGGCCACCTGGCACACGCTGGCCATGCAAGCTCTCTTGCTCATTTCTATCAGCAAGGTGTGCGTCATGGCCAACCCTCTTCTGCAAGATAGCCATATCCCCGTCGATTACTCCTCCATCACCCTCGAAAACATGCAGGCGGCATTCGCTCACGTGCTGCAGGCACACGAGAACGGTGTCGAACGCATCATCCGTGATCAACGAACCATGCCCACCTGGGATGACGTGGTGCTGGCGGTGGATGGGCTGGATAGCCGACTGCTGGCAGTGTTGTATGCCGCCTCACCACTGGTCGGCCGGGATACGGCCTGGGCCAACGCCATCATCGATTTCTACGGCAGAGTGACGGCACGCTTCGAGCAGAAATTCGCCAACACTGGCTTGCATGAGCTTTATGAACGCTTGGCCGGCAGTGACATCGGCAAACAACTGGATACCGGAAAGCGCGCCACCTTGCGTTGGCACCTGGACAAGTTCGCCGCTGGCGGTGCGTTACTCGACTCCACAGGCAAAGCGCGTCTGGCAAACCTTCAGGAGCAGATTGGCACTGTACGCGAGGCGTTCCGCGGCAACATCAACAGGCCTGGGTTCACTGTCACCGATGAAGCCGAGCTGAGCGGCCTCCCGCAGCGCGTACGCGACGAATTGGCTGCAGGAGCGCAACAAGCAGGTAAGCAGGGGTGGCTGATTGCCTGTGACACGCTGACTACTCGAGAGGTGCTCAAACATGCTGCCAACCGCCAGCTCCGTGAGCGTGTGTACCGGGCTTTCCACGCCCGCGGCATCAGCCATGATCCGCAACAGGACAACGGCACGTATCTGCAGCAACTGGCGCAGTTGCTTGAGGCGAAGGCTCTCCTGCTCGGTTATTCCGGCCATCTGGAGCAGAGTCTGCAGGTGAAGAGTGCGGGCTCGGTAGCCCAGGTATGCGGCTTTCTTCACGATCTGGCCGATCATGTGCGACCCGCCATGTTGCGGTGGCGTTCGCAGGTGGAGCGCGGGGCTACCGAGCAGGGCCTGGGCAAACCTCAACCCTGGGATTTCGAGTACCTGCGGCGTGCTTCGCGCAGTGAGTGTCCTGCCGAAGCGCTGCGCGATTACTTCCCGCTGAATACCGTTGTCAGTGCGTTACAGCAATTGGCGCGGAAGTTGTTTGGTGCAGTGCTGCAGCCCAAAGCGCTGCCTGCTTGGGATGACAGCGTGCAGCCATTCGAGGTGTGGCAGGACAGCGCTTTCATTGGCTTTCTGTATCTGGATGCCGTGCAACACGCAGGCAAGCAGCCAGACGCGGTGTTCACCACTTACGTAAGGAATCGCCGGGTCGATGCAGAGGGTATCTACCAGGCAGCCTCGGTGGTGGTGTTCAGTGATGTACCGCAAGCGCTGTCAGGTTTTCAGCCGTTGCTCGACCATTTGTCACTGCGCAAGCTTTTCCATGAATTCGGCCATGCCCTGCACCACCTGCTGGTGCGTACGACGAACCACGTCATGTCCAACGTGACCGAGTTGGGCACCGATGGTGTGGAGTTGTTCGGCAAGCTGTTCGAGCGTTGGGTCTGGGATGCAGACTATCTGGTGGCGATCTCGGCGCGCACGCAGGACGGCCGCCAACTATCCCGCAAGCAAGCCGATGGGTGCCTGCAGCAGTTACGACAGCAGGGCGTGGAGGAGATCGCGAGTGATCTGTGCCTGGCGTTGTTCGACATGGACCTGCATGGCACACCAAACGATGGCAGGTCCTTGGAACAGCGACTGGGTGATGCCCGCGAGCGTTGTGGTTACTGGCCGCTCGCTGATTTCGAACATCCGGCGCATGCCTTCGACCACCTTGTAAACGGCTACGATGCTGGTTACTACGCCTACCTGTGGTCGGATGTGCATGCCTTCGATGTGTTCACCCGCTTCGAAGCCGAGGGCCTGTTGAACGGAGTCACGGGCCGGGCACTGCAGGAAGCACTGTTCGTCCCAGGGGCATCCCGCCCGTTACGTGAAGGCATCGAGGCATTTCTAGGGCGGCAATCGAGCCAGGCAGCGTACCTCAATTGGCATGGCCTGAATTAGCCAGACCAGAGGTGCTGGAAAGATCCTGGGATGCGTTGTACTGTATATGAATACAGTATTCGGGTGAGCCATGATTCCTCCAGCACCGCAAAAGGGCCGTGGCACGGCACACAACCCACACAACCGCTTTGCCCCTGGTCATTCGGTGGCGGAAGATGACGGCTGGTACCAGGAAGTGCCGCAAACCCAGGGCACCGAGGTGCGGACCGAGACGGCCAAGTCGGTGATCAGCCGCAACACCTCGCCCGACCTGCCCTTCGATCGCTCCATCAACCCTTACCGTGGCTGTGAGCATGGCTGCATCTACTGCTATGCCCGCCCCTCACACGCCTACTGGGACCTTTCTCCCGGCCTGGATTTCGAGACCAAACTGATTGCCAAGACCAACGCCGCCGAGGTGCTGGCACAGCAATTGAGCAAACCGGGCTACGTGTGCGCGCCGATCAATCTCGGCTCCAACACCGACCCCTACCAGCCGATCGAGCGGGAACAGTTATTGACCCGGCGCTTGCTTGAAGTGTTACTGCGTTTCCGTCACCCGGTGACCATTGTCACCAAGGGTTCACTGGTGCTGCGCGACCTCGACCTGCTGGCCGAGATGGCCCGCCAGCGCCTGGCACGGGTGATGATCAGCCTGACTACGCTGGACGATGGTCTCAAACGGGTGCTCGAACCCCGAGCGGCTTCACCCGGTGCAAGGTTGAGGGCCATCCGGGTATTGCGTGAAGCGGGCGTACCGGTGGGCGTTTTGTGTTCGCCGATGATTCCGATGATCAACGACAGTGAGCTGGAGCGCCTGCTGGAGGCGGCCAGGGAGGCTGGCGCACAGAGTGCGGCCTACATGATGCTGCGCTTGCCGCGCGAGGTGGCGCCGTTGTTCGAGCAATGGTTGCAGGACCATTACCCGCAGCGGGCGGCGCATGTTCTGAGCCTGATCCGCCAGAGCCGCGGCGGCGAGCTGTACGACAGCCGGTTTGGCGTGCGCATGCGTGGTGAAGGGGTGTTTGCCGAGTTACTGGCGCAGCGCTTTGCCAAGGCAATGAAGCGGCTGGACTTCGAAGGGCGCGAGGCGCAGGCGCTGGATTGCTCGGCGTTTTGCCCGCCGGGTGGGCAGATGGCGCTGTTCTGACATGAACCCGCCCCCACAGGGGCTGCGCATTGCTCACAACGCAACTAATAACAACCAATAATTGTGCTAATACATATTGGCAACTGATGTTTTTTTGCTATTATCCAACTCCCGCCTTTTTCTCTGGAACGCCCGTTCTAGAGCCTTCTAATTAAGTTTCAGTTAAGTTTTCCCCGCTAGCGTAGGTAATAAGTCCACACCGACTGTGATCTATGGCCCGTGCGTGTCATCTAAAACCCTGCATAGCCTGAATCTTTCACCGGTAAAATGGATTTACCTACACACCGTCAAGAGGATGAATCATGCCCGTCAAGGACCCATCCAAGGTCGTACCGCAGGTCCCCGCGGAAAGCGCCGATGCTGCCCTTAAGCACATCGTCGACGGCTTCCTGCGCTTTCACCATGATGTTTTCCCGGATCAGCAAGAGCTGTTCAAGAAGCTCGCCACCGCGCAAACACCACGCGCCATGTTCATCACCTGTGCCGATTCGCGCATCGTTCCCGAGCTGATCACCCAGAGCTCGCCAGGCGACCTGTTCGTAACCCGTAACGTGGGTAACGTGGTACCGCCTTATGGCCAGATGAACGGGGGTGTTTCCAGCGCCATCGAGTACGCCGTGATGGCGCTTAAAGTGCACCACATCATCATCTGTGGCCACTCCGACTGTGGCGCCATGCGTGCGGTACTCAACCCGCAGTCGCTGACCAAGATGCCTACCGTTGGCGCCTGGTTGCGCCACGCTGAAGTGGCCCGCACCGTGGTCGAGAACAACTGCTCCTGCGGCAGCGAACACGAGACGATGCAAGTGCTGACCAAAGAAAACGTCATCGCCCAGTTGCATCACTTGCGCACCCATCCTTCGGTGGCTTCGCGCCTGGCGGCCGGTGAGCTGTTCATTCATGGTTGGGTGTACGACATCGAGACCAGCAAGATCGAAGCCTATGACGCTGCCAGCGACAGCTTCCTGCCCTTGGCCGCGGGTGAACCCGTGCCCTGCGCCACTCCGAGAGGCCGCTACTAAGCGACCCGTCCGCCGCTAGAACCTTGATAGCCGGCTGCACCCTGTGGGGTGTGGCGCGGCCTTCGGCTGCCTTGAATTCCCTGACTGCCCTGCCGGCAAGCCCGCTGGCGGCCTGCGCTTGCGCGCTCTTCAGGGGCAAATGTGCCCACGGCCAGGGGAATGGCCGTGTGTTTAGAGAAAGGAGAAACACGGTGAACATTACACAGTTGAAAGCGGCCCTGCCGCGTGAGTTGCTGGCGTCGGTGGTGGTCTTCCTGGTGGCCCTGCCGTTGTGCATGGGCATTGCGATCGCCTCGGGCATGCCTCCGGCGAAAGGCCTGATTACCGGAATTATCGGCGGCATTGTCGTGGGTTTCCTTGCCGGCTCGCCGCTGCAGGTGAGCGGTCCGGCCGCTGGTCTGGCGGTATTGGTGTTCGAGCTGGTGCGCCAACATGGTATGGCCATGCTTGGGCCGATCCTGCTGTTGGCCGGCCTGCTGCAGTTACTGGCCGGGCGTCTGCGTCTGGGCTGCTGGTTCCGCGTCACTGCGCCGGCGGTGGTGTACGGCATGCTGGCGGGGATTGGCGTGTTGATCGTGCTGTCTCAGGTACATGTGATGTTCGACACCGCGCCGCAACCGTCAGGTCTGCAGAACCTGCTGGCGTTCCCGGCAACCGTGGCGGCAGCCCTGCCACAGGAAAGCGTTGGCTCAGGCTGGATGGCCGGTGCGCTGGGCTTGGGGACCATCGCCATCATGTGGGGCTGGGAGCGCCTTCGGCCGCAGCGGCTGCGCTTCGTGCCGGGTGCCCTGCTCGGCGTCGCAAGCATGACCGCCATCAGCATGTGGCTGGTCCTGCCGGTGAACCGCGTGCAAGTGCCGGCAGACCTGACCGAGGCCATTGACTGGATTCGCCCGGGTGACCTGATGCAACTGGCTGACCCTGCTCTGCTGGTCGCTGCCTTTGCCCTCGCTTTCATCGCCAGTGCCGAAACCCTGCTGTCGGCTGCAGCGGTCGATCGCATGCACAGTGGTCAGCGCTCGGATTTTGACCGCGAGCTTTCAGCCCAAGGCATTGGCAACATGCTTTGCGGGGTGCTGGGTGCTTTGCCGATGACCGGGGTGATCGTGCGCAGCTCGGCCAACGTCCAGGCGGGGGCGCAAACCCGGGCCTCGGCAATCTTCCATGGCTTGTGGTTGCTGGCCTTCGTGGTAGCGCTGAGCAGCGTGCTGCAGCAAATCCCGGTGGCGAGCCTGGCGGGGGTGCTGGTGTTTACCGGGGTCAAACTGGTCGACTTCAAGGCGTTTCGCGGGCTGGGCCGTTATGGGCGCATGCCGATGTTCACCTATGCGGCGACTGCGCTGGCGATCATCTTTACCGACCTGCTGACCGGTGTACTGCTGGGCTTTGCCCTGACCTTGCTGAAGCTGGCGTTCAAGGCGGCGCGGTTGAAGATAAACCTGGTGAGCCTGGCCAAGGATGGGCATATGGAACTGCGCCTCAGTGGCGCGGCGACCTTCCTGAAGGTGCCGGCGCTGACCCAGGTGCTGGATACCGTACCGGTGGGCACCACGCTGCATGTGCCACTGGGGAACCTGAGTTATATCGACCACTCGTGCCTTGAATTGCTGGAGGACTGGAGCCGCAGCAATTCTGCCAATGGTTCGCGCTTGTTGATCGAGCAGCGGCGCCTTAAGCGGCGGATCGAGGGGCGGTTGCGGACTACGGCGGGGGTTGGGGCGTAGGAGCGGGTTTACCCGCGAATACGGTAGCGGCGGCAACGGTGAACGGCGGGTTGAGATTGGCCAGCAGGGCCGGCCCTTTCGCGGGTGAACCCGCTCCTACGACGGCCTGTGGCGAACCACCGATGCGTGTGTAGGGGCGGGTTTACCCGCGAATACGGTAGTGGCGGCAACGGTGATCGGTGGGTGGAGATTGGCCAGCAGGGCCGGCCCTTTCGCGGGTGAACCCGCTCCTACGACGGCCTGCGCCGAACCACCGATGCACCTACGCCGTGACAGGTATATCAGGCCGGCTGACCCAGCTCGACACCCAGTTGGCGCGACAGGCACGGCCAGCGCTTCCACGCTGCGCCAGTTGCCGGGCTGCTCAGCTTCTCTCGATAGGCCTCCACCGATTCAACCGCAAAGCTCTCGTCATTGAGCATTTCGTCGACCGAGTGGTGCACCACTTCATCCAGCTGGTTGGCAAAGCTTTCGCCAATCAACTGGTGGGCAATCAGGTTGGCGACAGTGGTATCGACCGGGATCAACGGCTGCTGGAAGTGGCGAATGTACAAGTCATTCACCTCTTCCACCAGGCGGTGCGCCAGGTAGGCTTCATCCAGAAGGCAGTCCAGGCCTACATGCCCTTGCATCAAGCTGGGCGGCTGCAGGAAGTAGGCTTCGGCAATTTTCAGTACAGGTTTGATCTGCGATTCGATCCCGGCTTCGCGGGCGACCTCGTGGGCGGCCTCCAGCAATTCCGGAACCTGGTCGATGTAGGCGCTGACGAAGCGCGCCAAAGTACCCTGGGCGTCCTGCTCAGGCAGTCGGATCGAGGGGTGCAGGTGGGGCAGTTGCAGCTCGAGACGCTGTTTCAATTGGCCGGTCTGGCCTTCATGTTGATGGGCTTGGCTTACCTGCTCGCGTACAGCAGCGATGTTCATGACAACTCCAGGGACATTACGTTTCAAACGGAAGACACTAAATTAGCTCGGTATACAGAATACCTAAGACGTATTTGTTATAAGCCACGCAAACGTGTGCGCTATCAGGCATATGGCTCTGCCATTATTACGCCATGCCCTATCAAGCACGCGGTTTTCAGGCCATTCAGCCATTTCATGAAGTTCATTTCACAGGCTTCATTGCGTGCCATTGGTCGCTGTCTATACTCCCGTTGAACGTGATTCGTTGATGAGGCCCGACTGCTTTTAGCAGGGGCTCGGTCGTCGAAGCCATGCAGTCTTGACCGCCGTTCCCTCTTGCCGCAGGCCACGCCTCCGGGACAACAAGAATTAGAAGGGGAACCCGCAATGATGCGACATCCACATGTCTGGATGGGCCTCCTGTTGTGGTCGGTTTATGGCCAGGCGAACGCCGCCTGGACCGTGAACATGCACCCAGGGGCGACGGAGGTCTCCAACGCCGTCTTCGACCTGCACATGACCATCTTCTGGATCTGCGTGATCATCGGCATCGTGGTGTTTGGCGCGATGTTCTGGTCCATGGTCATCCACCGCCGCTCCACTGGCCAGCAGGCCGCGCATTTCCATGAGCACACGTGGGTGGAAATTCTCTGGACGGTGGTGCCCTTCCTGATTCTGGTGGTGATGGCCATTCCGGCTACCAAGACCTTGATCGACATCTATGACGCCAGCGAGTCAGACATCGACGTCCAGGTCACCGGCTACCAGTGGAAATGGCACTACAAATACCTGGGCCAGGACGTGGAGTTCTTCAGCAACCTGGCCACCCCCACCGACCAGATTCACAACAAGGCGCCCAAGGATGAGCATTACCTGCTGGAAGTCGACCAGCCGCTGGTGCTGCCGGTGGGGGCCAAGGTGCGTTTCCTGGTGACCGCCGCCGATGTCATCCACTCCTGGTGGGTGCCGGCCTTCGCGGTCAAACGCGACGCCATCCCAGGCTTTGTCAACGAAGCCTGGACCCGTATCGAAAAGCCAGGCATCTACCGCGGCCAGTGCACCGAACTGTGCGGCAAGGACCACGGCTTCATGCCGGTGGTGGTCGAGGTCAAGTCCAAGGCCGACTACGACACCTGGCTGGGCGAGCGCAAGGCTGAAGCCGCCAAGCTCAAGGAGCTGACCAGCAAGGAATGGACCCTGGAAGAGCTGGTGGCGCGAGGCGACAAGGTCTACCACACCGCCTGCGTGGCCTGTCACCAGGCCGAAGGCCAGGGCCTGCCACCGATGTTCCCGGCGCTCAAGGGCTCGAAGATTGCCACCGGGCCGAAGGAAGACCACCTGAGCATTGTCTTCCATGGCAAGCCCGGCACGGCCATGGCCGCTTTCGGCAAGCAGCTGTCGGAAGTCGACATCGCTGCTGTGGTCACCTACGAGCGCAATGCCTGGGGCAACAACAAAGGCGACATGGTCACGCCGAAGGACGTGCTGGCGCTGAAGCAGGCAGAAGCCAAGTGAACCGGGTTACTCGCGGCAATCAATGGATTGCAGGAGACAGGACATGAGTGCAGTGATCGACGACCACGCCCACGGCCACGACCATGCGCACGGCCCGGCCAAGGGCCTGATGCGCTGGGTGCTGACCACCAACCATAAAGACATCGGCACGATGTACCTGTGGTTCAGTTTCATCATGTTCCTGCTGGGTGGCTCGTTCGCGATGGTGATCCGCGCCGAGTTGTTCCAGCCTGGCTTGCAGATCGTGGAGCCGGAGTTCTTCAACCAGATGACCACCATGCATGGCCTGATCATGGTGTTCGGTGCGGTGATGCCGGCCTTCGTCGGCCTGGCCAACTGGATGATTCCGCTGATGGTCGGCGCGCCCGACATGGCACTGCCACGGATGAACAACTTCAGCTTCTGGCTGCTGCCGGCGGCCTTCCTGCTGCTGGTATCGACCCTGTTCAGCCCGGGCGGAGGGCCGAACTTTGGCTGGACGTTCTACGCGCCGCTTTCCACCACCTATGCGCCAGCCAGCGTCACCTTCTTCATCTTCGCCATCCACCTGATGGGTATCAGTTCGATCATGGGGGCGATCAACGTGATTGCCACCATCCTCAACCTGCGTGCCCCCGGCATGACGCTGATGAAAATGCCGCTGTTCGTCTGGACCTGGTTGATTACCGCGTTCCTGCTGATTGCGGTGATGCCGGTGCTGGCCGGCGTGGTAACCATGATGCTGATGGACATCCACTTCGGTACCAGCTTTTTCAGTGCCGCAGGTGGCGGTGACCCGGTGCTGTTTCAGCATGTGTTCTGGTTCTTCGGTCACCCTGAGGTGTACATCATGATCCTGCCGGCCTTCGGCGCCGTCAGCTCGATCATCCCGGCGTTCTCGCGCAAGCCGCTGTTCGGTTATACCTCGATGGTGTATGCCACCGGCGCCATTGCCTTCCTGTCATTCATCGTCTGGGCCCACCATATGTTCGTGGTCGGTATCCCGGTGGTCGGCGAGTTGTTCTTCATGTACGCCACCATGCTGATTGCGGTGCCCACCGGGGTGAAGGTATTCAACTGGGTCAGCACCATGTGGGAAGGTTCGCTCACCTTCGAAACGCCGATGCTGTTCGCCATCGCCTTTGTCATCCTGTTCACCATCGGTGGTTTCTCCGGGCTGATGCTGGCGATCGCCCCGGCGGACTTCCAGTACCACGACACTTACTTCGTGGTGGCGCATTTCCATTACGTACTGGTACCTGGTGCAATCTTCGGCATCTTCGCCTCGGCCTACTACTGGCTGCCGAAATGGACTGGCCACATGTACGACGAAACCCTCGGCAAACTGCACTTCTGGCTGTCGTTCGTCGGCATGAACATGGCCTTCTTCCCCATGCACTTCGTAGGTTTGGCCGGCATGCCGCGGCGCATCCCCGACTACAACCTGCAGTTCGCCGATTTCAACATGGTGTCGTCGATCGGCGCGTTCATGTTCGGCGCCACGCAGATCTTCTTCCTGTTCATTGTCATCAAGTGCATCCGCGGGGGCGCGCCTGCACCGGCAAAACCCTGGGATGGCGCCGAGGGCCTTGAGTGGTCGATACCTTCGCCTGCGCCCTACCACACCTTCCAGACACCCCCGGAAGTGAAATAGGAACCCGCCATGAACGGCCTGTCGGTGAAACGCCTGGTAACGCGCCTGTTGATGCTGACGGTGGTGATGTTTGCCTTCGGCTTCGCGCTGGTGCCGATCTACGACGTGATGTGCAGAGCCTTCGGTATCAACGGCAAGACCGGCGGCCAATACGAAGGTAGCCAGGTCAGTGACCCGACCCGTGCGGTGCGGGTGCAGTTCATGTCGACCAATGCCAGCGACATGGTCTGGGACTTCTACTCCACTGCCGACCAACTGGAGGTCAACCCGGGGGCGGTGAATCAGATGATCTTCATTGCCCACAACCCGACCGACCGGCCGATGAGTGCACAGGCAATACCCAGCATTACCCCGGCCGAGGCCGCGGCCTACTTCCACAAGACCGAGTGCTTCTGCTTTACCCAGCAGGTGCTGCAGCCCGGCGAACGTATCGAGATGCCAGTGCGCTTTATCGTCGACCGCGACCTGCCGGCCAGCGTGAAGCACCTGACGCTGGCCTACACCTTGTTCGACATCACCGCTCGCCACCCGCCGGTCGCGCATGTCGCGGCCCAGGACGTCCAGGGCGCCCGTTAAGGGAAGGAGAACAGCAATGGCAAGTCATGAGCATTACTACGTTCCGGCGCAGAGCAAATGGCCGATCATCGCCACCATCGGCATGTTCATCACGGTATTCGGCCTGGGCACCTGGTTCAACGACATGAAGGCGGGCCACCCGGATTCGCACGGGCCGCTGATTTTCTTCGTGGGTGCGTTGTTTCTGGCCTACATGCTGTTCGGCTGGTTTGGGGCAGTGGTCAAGGAGAGCCGCGCCGGGTTGTACAGCCCGCAGCTGGACCGCTCGTTCCGCTGGGGCATGAGCTGGTTCATCTTCTCCGAAGTGATGTTCTTCCTGGCCTTCTTCGGTGCGCTGTTCTATGTACGCGTACTGGCGGGACCTTGGCTGGGTGGCGAAGGGGCCAAAGGTGTTGCGCACATGCTGTGGCCAACCTTCGAATTCACCTGGCCGCTGCTGCACACCCCCGACCCCAAGCTGTTCCCTCCCCCCAAGGAGGTGATCGACCCGTGGCACCTGCCGCTGATCAACACCATCCTGCTGGTCAGTTCCAGTGTGACAATCACCATTGCCCACCACGCCTTGCGCCGTGACCACCGCGGTCCGCTGAAATTCTGGATGGCGCTGACCATTGTCCTGGGCATCAGTTTTATCGCGCTGCAGGCCTTCGAGTACTACGAGGCCTATACCAAGCTGGGGCTGACACTGGGCTCAGGAATCTACGGTGCGACGTTTTTCATGCTGACCGGCTTCCACGGTGCCCACGTGACATTGGGCACGATCATTCTGATTGTGATGTTCGTGCGCATTCTGCGCGGGCATTTCAACCCGGAAAAACACTTCGGCTTCGAGGCGGCCAGTTGGTACTGGCACTTCGTCGATGTGGTGTGGGTGGGGTTGTTCATCTTTGTCTATGTGTTGTGAATACGAAAACCCTGTAGGGGCGGGTGAGAACTTCAGAAAGGGGCTTGGGAGACCAATTGACCGCTGATCAAGCCCCAGGCGACCAGACCTATGGTCAGGGCTGCCAGGGTCACCCGTACAGTCAGGGCCTTTAGCAGACGGGTCGAGTTTTCATCATCTTTGACCAGAAACACCAGGCCACTGAACAGGCTGGCAATGGTGGCCAACAGCATCAGGACAATCGCGGCCTTGAGCATGGCGTTACTCCGGGGGGATGCGGTGATGTGGATAAGTATAGCGAGGCGCCTGTGAGGCCGTTTCGCCCAGGCTGGGTACCGACGCTGGTGGTGCTTGCACTGCTGCCGGGGTTGATTGCGCTTGGTTGCTGGCAACTCGGCCGTGCCGAGGAAAAGCGCGTGCTGCTGGCCACCTATGCAGAACGGCGGATTGAAGCGCCGATCGCCGCCGCCCAGCTCCTCTCACAAGAAGACAACGCCTTCCGCCGCGTGCACCTGTATGGGCGCTTCGACGCCGAGCACAGCGTGCTGCTGGACAACCGCATGCGCGACGGTAAAGCCGGTGTCGAGCTGCTGCAGCCCTTTCACGACCAAGCCAGCGGCCTGTGGTTGCTGATAAATCGTGGCTGGCTGCCATGGATGGACCGCCGGGTGCCGGTGCACTTCGAAACCCCTGCCCAGGCCTTGGCGCTGGATACCTCTGTGTATGTCGCGCCTGGCAGCACCTTCCAGCTGCACCCGGACCCCATCGGCGGGCAATGGCCACATCTGTTGACCGCTATCGATGCAGCGCTGCTATGGCAACAGCTTGATCGTGAAGGCTTCGCCCAGGAATTGCGCCTGGAACCGGGCCCGGCGAGCTATCGCCTGGACTGGCCGGTTGTCGCCATGAGCCCCGAAAAACATGTGGGCTATGCCGTGCAGTGGTTTGCCCTGGCGACCGCTCTGGTTCTGCTCTACCTCTACTTCGGCTGGCACCAAAACAAGGAGAAACGCCATGGCCACCGCCACTCCACTGGACGCGCCTGAACGTAGCAAACCCAGAGCCCGTGGGCGTTTGCAGCTGTTGCTTATTCTGCTGGTGGTGCTTGGGCCGATGGTTCTGGCTACCAGCATGTACAAGCTCAAATTCTGGGTACCGGAAGGCCGCAGCTACCATGGCGCCATGATTGGCAATGGGGAAAGCCGTGCCGATCTCGGCGTGGCGGGGCAGGACGATCGCTGGCAGTTGCTGGTCAGCGCACCCCAGGCTTGCACCGAAGACTGTCAGCGCCTGGTGTACCTGGCTCGGCAGATTCAGGTCGGGCTGGGGCGTGATGCCAGCCGCGCCAGCCACGCGCTGGCCGCCGCCCAGCCGCTGAGTGCCGACTATCAGGCACTGCTCGGCCGCGAGTACCCGCAGTTGCAGCGCTACCCGCTGGATGCACAACGTTACCAGCAGAAGGTTGCCGAGCCCGGCCCGCAGCTGTGGATCGTCGACCCGCACGGCAACCTGGTGCTGCGCTACGACGGCAAGGTCAACGGCAAGCACGTGCTGGATGACCTGCGCCACCTGCTCAAGCTGTCCAACATCGGCTAGGAGCCTGCCATGGCCAGACCTGGATTTCGCCTTGCTGTGTTCGCCACCCTGCTGGCACTGCTGGTCGTCCTGCTCGGTGCCTATACCCGCCTGACCCACGCCGGCCTCGGTTGCCCCGACTGGCCGGGGTGCTATGGGTTTATCAGCGTGCCCAAGAGTGAAGCGCAGTTGGCCCATGCCGAGTTGCACTTTCCTGAGCACCCGGTGGAAGCTGCCAAGGGCTGGGCCGAGATGGTCCACCGCTACTTTGCCGGTAGCCTGGCCGTGGTGATCGCCCTGCTCGCTTTCCAGGCAATGCGCCGGCATGCCCGTGATGGGCAGCCTTATCGCCTGCCGATGCTGCTACTGGGTGTGGTGCTGGCCCAGGCAGCCTTCGGTATGTGGACGGTCACCCTGAAGCTATGGCCGCAGGTGGTCACGGCGCACTTGCTGGGTGGCTTTACCACGTTGAGCTTGCTGTTCCTGTTGTCTCTGCGTCTGTCCCGGGCCTTTGCGCCCTTGCCTAAACTGCCACTGAGCCTGCGCCGGATCGCTGCGCTGGCGCTGCTGGTGGTAATCGGCCAGATCGCCATGGGCGGTTGGGTCAGCGCCAACTACGCCGCCGTGGCCTGCATCGACCTGCCGACTTGCCATGGCCAGTGGTGGCCGGCGGCGGACTTCAGCAACGGCTTCCACCTGACCCAGCACGTCGGCCCCAATTACCTGGGCGGACAGCTGGACAGTGATGCGCGCACGGCCATCCACATCAGCCACAGGCTGGGCGCGCTGCTGGTGACCTGCGTGCTGCTGATGCTCAGCTGGAAGCTGCACCGCTGTGGTCTCCCCGGCCTGGCGCGGCTGGTGCTGCTGGCGCTGGCCCTGCAAGTGGGCCTGGGCATCAGCAATGTGGTGTTCCACCTGCCGCTGGCGGTGGCTGTTGCGCACAATGCCGGCGGGGCGATGCTGCTGCTGAGCATGGTGCTGGTGAACTACCGCATTCGAGTGGTCGACAAGGTTCGAGTGGGTGTCGGCCATGGCTGGCGTCTGCGGCCAGTGGTCGGGGTGGGCATTTCCCATCATATGAGGAACGACTCGTGGCGACGCTTCTAAGCGTACGGCGGGCCCGCTGGCGCGATTACCTTGAGCTGACCAAGCCCAAGGTGGTGGTGCTGATGCTGATCACCTCGCTGGCGGGCATGTTCCTGGCCACCCGGGCGGGCGTCAGCTGGAGCGTGCTGTTGTTCGGCAATCTGGGTATCGGCCTGTGCGCGGGTGGCGCGGCGGTGGTCAATCATGTGGTGGATCGGCGCATCGATGCGCTGATGGCGCGCACCCACAAACGGCCTTTGGCCCAAGGCCGAGTCGAGCCCCTGCCGGCGCTGTTGTTCGCCTTGGCCCTGGCCCTGTTGGGCATGGTCCTGCTGCTGATGTTCACCAACGCCCTCACCGCCTGGCTGACCCTGGCCTCATTACTCGGTTATGCGGTGCTCTACACTGGCTTTCTCAAGCGTGCCACGCCCCAGAACATCGTCATCGGTGGCCTGGCCGGCGCCGCTCCACCGTTGCTCGGCTGGGTGGCGGTAAGCGGTCATGTCAGCGCCGAACCCTTGCTGCTTGTGCTGATCATTTTTGCCTGGACCCCGCCGCATTTCTGGGCGCTGGCCATCCACCGCAAGGAGGAATACGCCAGGGCCGATATCCCGATGTTGCCGGTGACCCACGGCGAGTACTACACCAAGCTGCATATCCTGCTGTACACCCTGATCTTGCTGGCAGTGAGCCTGCTCCCGTATGCCATCCACATGAGTGGCCCGCTGTACCTGGCCTGTGCCCTGGCTTTGGGCCTGCGCTTCCTGCATTGGGCCTGGGTGTTGTACCGTAGCAGCCGGCCGCACGCGGCGATCGGCACCTTCAAGTACTCTATCGGCTACCTGTTCGCGCTGTTCATTGCGTTGCTTCTTGACCACTACCTGTTGCTGAACCTATGACCCGAACCCAGAAAACCGTCTTCATCCTCGTTGCCCTGGTCGCGTTGATCATGGGCCTTACCGTCAACAAGGTGCTTAATGGTCGTGACCAGCCTAACCCTGCCGAACTGATCGATGCGGGCATCATCCTGCTGCCGCAGAGCCGCGCCGTGGCCGATGTCACCATGACCAACCAGGACGGCCAGCCGGTGCAGATGGATGCCCTCAAGGGCAAATGGTCGCTGCTGTTCTTTGGCTACACCTACTGCCCGGATATCTGCCCGACCACTCTGGCCCAGCTGCGCCAGGTGAAGAGCGAGCTGCCCAAGGATGCCGTCGACCGGCTGCAGGTGGTGTTGGTGAGTGTGGACCCTAACCGCGATACGCCGAACCAGCTGAAGCAGTATCTGGGCTATTTCGACAAGGACTTTGTCGGGGTGGCGGGGTCGATCGAGGATACCCAGAAGCTGGCCAATGCCTTGAGCATTCCGTTCATCCCTGCGGATACCAGCAAGCCGGGGTATACCGTGGATCACAGCGGTAACCTGGCGATTGTCGGGCCGGATGGGCGACAGCGGGGGTTCATTCGGGCGCCGTTCAACAACCAGAAGCTGGGGGCGCAGTTGCCTGGGCTGGTCAAGCGGGATTGAGTCAGCCCCAAACGCTTCGCGGGTAAACCCGCTCCTACAACGATGTGTGTAGGGGCGGGTTTACCCGCGAAGAGTCCAGCGTGATAGTTCGGCTCAGAACGCCGGAACCACAGCGCCTTTGTACTTCTCGATGATGAACTGCTTCACCTCGGGCGAGTGCAGTGCAGCCGCCAGTTTCTTCATGTCGTCCGAGTCCTTGTTGTCCGGGCGGGCAACCAGGATGTTCACGTAAGGCGAGTCGCTGCCCTCGATGGCCAGCGCGTCTTTTTCCGGGTTCAGCTTGGCTTCCAGCGCGTAGTTGGTGTTGATCAGGGCTGCATCTACCTGGGTCAGCACACGCGGGATGGTGGCGGCTTCCAGCTCACGGAACTTCACGTTTTTCGGGTTTTCGGCAACATCCTTCACGGTCGACAGGATGTTCTTGTTGTCCTTGAGCTTGATCACACCAGCCTTGTCCAGCAGCAGCAAGGCGCGGCCGCCGTTGGTAGCGTCGTTGGGGATGACCACGGTGGCACCGGAGGACAGCTCGTCCAGCTTCTTGATCTTGGTCGAATACACGCCCAGTGGCTCGATGTGCACGCCGGCCACGCTCACCAGGCTGGTGCCCTTGGCCTTGTTGAACTCATCCAGGTAAGGCTGGTGCTGGAAGAAGTTGGCGTCCAGGCGCTTTTCGGCCACCTGCACGTTCGGCTGGATGTAGTCGGTGAATTCCTTGACCTTCAGCTCTACGCCTTCTTTCGCCAGTTGTGGTTTGACGAAGTTGAGGATCTCGGCGTGCGGCACCGGGGTGGCGGCGACGGTGAGGGTATCGGCCTGGGCCGAGAAGGCCGCGACAGCGGCAGCGACAGCAAGCAGCTTCTTCATTGATCACTCCTTGTGAGGGCCGCGACGGCCCCCGAACGGGTCGGCCAGGCCGACCCCATTGGGGTTACTTACGGGAAAAATGCACGACCAGTTTGTCGCCCACGCTCTGCAGGACTTGAACCAGTACCAGCAGCAGTACCACGGTCACTACCATCACATCGGTCTGGAAACGCTGGTAACCGAAGCGGATAGCCAGGTCGCCAAGGCCACCGGCACCCACCACACCAGCCATGGCGGTGTAAGAAACCAGGGTGATGGCGGTCACGGTAATGGCCGCGAAGATGCCCGGACGGGCCTCCGGCAGCAGCGCACTGGTGATGATCTGGCGGGTGGTGGCGCCCATCGACTGGGTGGCCTCGATGATGCCGCGGTCCACTTCACGCAGGGCGGTTTCAACCAGGCGTGCAAAGAACGGCGTGGCACCCACCACCAGCGGCGGGATGGCGCCTGCAACGCCCAGCGAGGTACCGGTGATCAGCACGGTGAACGGGATCATCACGATCAGCAAAATGATGAATGGCAGCGAGCGCAGGATGTTGACCACCAGCGACAGCAGGGCATAGACACCTTTCTGTTCGAACATCTGCTTTGGCCCGCAGAGGAACAGCAGCACACCCAGTGGCAGGCCTAGCAGCACGGTGAAGAACAGCGAGCCGAACAGCATGATCATGGTATCGACGGTGGCCAGCCAGATTTCGGCCCAGTCGACGTTGGCGAAGAAACTCAGAGCGTCCATCAACGCAGTACCTCCATATGTACGTCAGCTGCCTTGAAGCGGGCGAACGCCGCTTCCATGTCTCCGCCGATCAGGGCGAGAGTGAGCTGGCCATAGGGGACATCCTTGATGCGGTCGATACGCCCGGCGAGGATGCTGTAGTCGACACCGGTTTCGCGGGCTACGGTGCCCAGCAGCGGCGCGTAGGTGGCGTCGCCCTGGAAGGTCAGGCGTACGATACGGCCTGGAACGTGGGCAAAGTCGTCGCGCTGCTCGCCTTCGTCGACCTGCTCGTCTTCCTGGACGAAGCGCCTGGTGGTGGGGTGCTGCGGGTGCAGGAACACCTCGGCCACCGAGCCTTGCTCGACGATCTTACCGGCGTCCATCACTGCCACGCAGTCGCAGACACGGCGGATCACGTCCATCTCGTGGGTGATCAGCACGATGGTCAGCTTCAGTTCACGGTTGATCTCGGCCAGCAGTTGCAGGACTGAGGCCGTGGTTTGCGGGTCGAGGGCACTGGTGGCCTCGTCGCATAGCAGGATCTTCGGGTTGGTCGACAGGGCGCGGGCGATACCGACGCGCTGCTTCTGGCCACCGGACAGCTGTGCCGGGTACTTCTTGGCGTGGTCCGACAGGCCAACGCGAGCCAGTAGCTCGGTGACGCGCTTGTCGATTTCGCTGCGCGACAGCTCGCCGGCCAGGGCCAGCGGCAGGGCGACGTTGTCGGCGACGGTCTTGGAGGCCAGCAGGTTGAAGTGCTGGAAAATCATCCCGACCTGCTGGCGGAAGCCGCGCAACTGGCTGGCGTTGAACGCGGTGACGTCTTCGCCGTCGACGATGATCGTGCCGCCGGAGGGCTCCTCCAGGCGGTTGATCAGGCGCAGCATGGTGCTTTTGCCGGCGCCGGAATGGCCGATCAGGCCGAACACCTGGCCATCTTCGATGGTCAGGCTGGTCGGATTCAGTGCGGGGATTTCCCTACCGGCAACGCGGTAGGTTTTATGTACCTGTTGGAACTCGATCACGTAGCGAACCTTGTGGGGCGCATTGAAATTTGGGTCAGCGGTTAGCTGGGGTCGCGCATTTTAGCCTTTTCCCATAGCTGTTCTTAGCATTTATTTCGTCATGCACCAATCCATCGGGCATATCGCGACAACCGGTAATCCTGATTGAACGCTCGGCAACGCCCTCCAGTCACTACTTGCACAAGCCCTGAACGGGCACGCCTTAAGACTGAGGAGAGCCGATCATGCCCAGCAAGAAAACGGATGCGCCCAAGCACAGCGAGGCCGCCGGCACCCAGACCCCCGACCGGGCCAATACCAATGCCAAGCTGCAGAGCCTGGAGACCGACCGCAGCGATGCGACCGGGCATGCGCTGCGCACCAACCAAGGCGTGCGCATTGCTGACAACCAGAACTCCCTCAAGGCGGGTGATCGCGGGCCGTCGCTGCTTGAAGACTTCATCATGCGCGAGAAGATCACCCACTTCGACCATGAGCGTATCCCCGAGCGCATCGTGCACGCCCGCGGTACCGGGGCACACGGGTTCTTCCAGAGCTATGGCAACCACGCCGAGCTGACCAAGGCCGGCTTCCTGCAAGATCCGGAAAAGATCACCCCGGTTTTTGTCCGCTTCTCGACGGTTCAGGGCCCACGCGGTTCTGGCGATACGGTGCGAGATGTGCGTGGCTTTGCCGTCAAGTTCTATACAGATGAAGGCAATTTCGACTTGGTTGGCAACAACATGCCGGTGTTTTTCATCCAGGATGCCATCAAGTTCCCCGATTTTGTCCACGCGGTCAAGCCAGAGCCACACAACGAGATACCTACCGGTGGTTCAGCTCATGACACCTTCTGGGATTTCGTCTCGCTGGTGCCGGAGTCGGCTCATATGGTCATGTGGGCCATGTCTGACCGCGCCATCCCGCGCAGCCTTCGAATGATGGAAGGCTTTGGCGTGCATACTTTCCGCCTGATCAATGCCGAGGGCGTGGCCAGCTTCGTCAAGTTTCATTGGAAACCAAGTCAGGGCGTGCATTCCCTGCTGTGGGACGAAGCCCAGAAACTGGCGGGCAAGGACACCGACTTCCAGCGCCGTGACCTATGGGAAGCCATCGAAACCGGCGACTACCCGGAATGGGAACTGGGCGTGCAGATTGTGTCTGAGGCTGACGAACACAAATTCGACTTCGACCTGTTGGACCCGACCAAGATCATCCCCGAGGAACTGGTACCCGTCACGCCGCTGGGCAAGATGGTGCTCAACCGTAACCCGGACAATTTCTTTGCCGAAGTCGAACAGGTTGCGTTCTGTCCCGGCCATATCGTACCGGGTATCGACTTTACCAACGACCCGCTGCTGCAGGGCCGACTGTTCTCGTACACCGATACCCAGATCAGCCGCCTGGGTGGGCCGAACTTCCACCAGATACCGATCAACCGGCCGGTATCGCCGAACCACAACAACCAGCGTGATGCGCTGCACCAGCACGTCGTGCACAAGGGCCGGGCTTCCTACGAGCCCAACTCGATTGACGGCGGCTGGCCGAAGGAAACCCCGCCTGCGGCGCAAGACGGCGGCTTCGAGAGCTATCAGGAGCGTATCGATGCGCACAAGATTCGCCAGCGCAGTGAGTCGTTCGGCGATCACTTCTCGCAGGCTCGGCTGTTCTTCCAGAGCATGAGCCCGACCGAGCAACAGCACATCATCAAGGCTTACAGCTTCGAGTTGGGCAAAGTGGAGCGTGAACATATCCGTGCCCGGGAAGTGAATGAAATTCTTGCCAACATCGACTTGAAGCTGGCGGCGGCAGTTGCGGCCAACCTGGGCCTCCCTGCGCCGAAAGCGGGTACGGTGCAGGTGAAGGGTAGCCAGCTGGCGCAATCGCCTGCGTTGAGCCAGATGAACCACCCAGGTTCAGTGGGTATCAAGGGGCGCAAGATTGCCGTGCTGGTGGCCGATGGCGTGGACGCTGTCAGCGTGGACAAACTGGTAAAGGCCCTGGAAGCGCACAGTGCCCGGCCGATGCTGCTGGGGCCGACCTCGGCGCCGGTGAAGGCGGCGGATGGCAAGCAACTGCCAGTAGCGGCGTCGATGGAGGGGATGCCTTCGATCATGTTCGACGGGATTGTCGTGCCTGCGGGCAAGGCTTCTACGGATGCGCTGGCGGCTAGCGGATTGGCCAAGCATTTCTTGCTGGAGGGTTACAAGCACCTGAAGGCGCTGGTGCTGACCAAGGAATTGGTGAAATCGTTGGGGCTCAAGGAGGACAAGGGGCTGTTGCTTGGGGATGAGCAGAAGGCAGTGGATGCCTTTGTCAAAGCGGTAGAAGGTCACCGGGTGTGGGAACGGGAGGCGGCAGCTGAAGCTGTTCCTGCCTGACAAGGCCTTTTCGCGGGTAAACCTGCTCCTGATGTAGGAGCGGGTTTACCCGCGAAGCTTTTACTGCTGATGCGGGACCAGCACCACCTGTGCCGGCAGCGAGCGCTGAATCTCGTGCTTCTGCTTCAGCTCGAACCCACTGTCAATCTTGCGCACGCGCTTTTCCAGCAAAGTCTTCAGCCAAGGCGCATCCTCGGTGCGCGGCACCTGGAATACCACCTCACACTGGTAATTCACCACATCCGCGGCAATGTCGTCCAGTTGGCGGCGCAGCCCGCGGCTGTCGGTGGTCTTCAAGGCCACCACGGTGCTCGGCGCTGTCGGGTCGATGATGCGTGCCTTGGGCTTGGCTTCGGCGGCCTTCAGCGCAGCCTCGGCCTTTTCCAGCTCGGCCTTGCGGGCCTGGGTCACGGCGTCCCCGCCGGTCACTGCTGGCGCCTGCGGCATCAGTGCCCGGGCACGGGCCAGCGCAGTAGCTGCCGCGTTCACATCGCCCTTCTGCAGGACGATCTGGCTGCGTTGCAGGTAGGCTTCGGCCAATTGGCGCTGGTATTGCTCCAGGCGTGCATCATCCGGCGACTGGGCCTGCAGTGCTGCAAGCTGGTCTTCGGCGGTAGCCAGCTCGTTGCTGGCGATGTTCTGTTGCAACTGCTGCCAGGCATCTGCTTGGGCAGGTGCGGTGGCCTGGTCGACCGGCGCATTGGAGCAGGCAGCCAGGATCAGGGAAAACGCGGCAACAAGCAGATAACGGGAGGCGAACGGCTTCATTCCTGCGACTCTCTATTTGCGCAAAAAGCGAGCAAGTCTACACCCAGGTGCGCACGCTCGAAAATAGGCCTTACAGACCCTTTACCGGCCAAAGGTTGCAAGGCGTGCCTGCACACGCCCTGCTTTTCAGCGTTTTGGCAGGGCCAGGCTCAGCAAGAATAGCACCGCGGCGCAGACCACGATCGACGGCCCGGCGGGGGTGTCCTTGAACCAGGACATGGCCAGGCCGCCGCAGACCGCAGAGACGCCCAGCAGGCTGGCACCCAAGGCCATCTGCTCTGGTGAGCGGGCGTGCCGCTGTGCCGCAGCCGCAGGGATGATCAGCAGTGAGGTGATCAGCAAAACGCCAACGATTTTCATGGCTACCGCAATCACCACTGCGATCAGCAGCATCAGCGCCATGCGCAGCCCGGCCACGGGCAGGCCTTCGACCATGGCCAGTTCTTCGTGCACGGTAACCGCCAGCAGCGGCCGCCACAGCGCAGCGAGCAGCAGCAGGACCAGTGCACTGCCGCCGAGGATCCAGGCCAGGTCGGTGGGGCTGATGGCCAGCAGATCGCCGAACAGGTAAGCCATCAGGTCGATGCGCACATCGTGCATGAAGCTCAGCACCACCAGGCCCAGCGACAAGGTGCTGGGGGCCAGGATGCCCAGGAGGGTGTCGGAGGCCAGCGGCTGGCGTTGCTGCAATGTCACCAGCAGAATCGCCAGCAACAGGCAGCCCACGGTTACTGCCAGTGCCGGGCTGACGTCCAGGGCAAAGCCCAGGGCCACACCGAGCAGCGCGGCATGAGACAGGGTGTCGCCAAAATAGGCCATGCGCCGCCATACCACGAAGGAGCCCAGTGGGCCTGCAACCAGTGCCAGGGACAAGCCGGCAAGCAAGGCGTAGAGAAGAAAGTCAGCCATGCTTGCAGTGCTCTCCGTGAACATGGGTGCCAGGGGCGACTACCGAGCCATGCAGGTCGTGGCTGTGGTCGTGATGATGGTGGTAGATGGCCAGGCTCGGTGCTGTCTTGCCGAATAGCTCGACGAATGCCGGATCACCGCTGACTTGCTCAGGGTGGCCCGAGCAGCACACGTGGCGGTTCAGGCACACCACCTGGTCGGTAGCGCTCATGACCAGATGCAGGTCGTGGGACACCATCAGCACGCCGCAGCCGTGGCGGTCACGCAGGCGGGTGATGAGGTTGTAAAGCTCGGTCTGGCCGACTACGTCTACTCCTTGTACCGGTTCGTCGAGCACCAGCAACTGGGGTTCGCGCAGCAGGGCGCGGGCCAGCAGCACGCGTTGCATTTCGCCGCCGGAAATAGTCTGGATCGGGCTGTCGATGACTTGCTCGGCACCCACTTCCTGCAGCGCCGACAAGGCTGCCGCGCGGTCTACGCCGGGCACCAGGCGCAGGAAGCGCAGCACCGACAGCGGCAGCGTGGCATCAACCTGAATCTTCTGCGGCATGTAGCCAATGCGCAGCTTGGGCTTGCGCCATACCTTGCCACGATGTGGCTTGAGCAGGCCAAGTACGGCGCGCACCAGGGTAGTCTTGCCCGCCCCGTTAGGGCCAATCAGGGTGACGATCTGGCCTGGGGCGACCGACAGGTCGATGCTGTCGAGCACCGCCTCGCCGCCAAAGGTGACGCCGACCTGCTCCAGGCGAATCAGGGCGTCGCTCATGCCGTGCTCCGGCAGCTACCGCACAGGCCGACCACTTCCACGGTCTGGGTCTCGACCGTGAAACCCACGCCTTTGGCGCTGTTGATGATCGCCTCGCTGATGCTGCTCTGCTCAAGCTCGATGGCCACATGGCAGGCC
This sequence comes from Pseudomonas sp. FYR_5, assembly GCF_043106315.1. NCBI lineage: Bacteria > Pseudomonadati > Pseudomonadota > Gammaproteobacteria > Pseudomonadales > Pseudomonadaceae > Pseudomonas > Pseudomonas sp. FYR_5. The sequence goes on from NZ_JBICMK010000095.1 coordinate 140,553, forward strand.
CGACAGATCAGAAACTGGCCTTGGTGCACGTGCTCGGGGTGGCTGCAGCCGATGAAGGCGTTGAGCGACGCGATGCGATGCACCAAGCCGTTTTCCAGAAGGAAGTCCAGCGCGCGGTACACCGTGGGCGGCGCGGCGCGGCGGCCGTCCTGCTCACTGAGCACCGCGAGGATGTCGTAGGCGCCCAGCGGCTTGTGGCTTTGCCACACCAGCTCCAGCACACGGCGGCGCAGGGCGGTCAGGCGCAGGCCCTGGCGGGTGCACAAGGCGTCGGCTTCAGCCAGTGCGCTGTGTACGCAATGGGAGTGGTCGTGAGGACGGTTGGCCAGCGGTGTGATGGACATGGGCAGCGACGGTTCTGGACAGAGACGTTATTATGTTACCTGTTTCTGACGACTCGAGTATTCACCGTGTCCCGATTCCTGGTTCTGTTTGTCGCTTTCATCGCATTCTCCGCGCAGGCCGACGTGCGTGTGCTCACCAGTATCAAGCCCCTGCAGCAGATTGCCGCTGCCGTGCAGGATGGTCTTGGCAGCCCTGACGTGCTGCTGCCGCCCGGAGCTTCACCCCACCATTATGCGCTGCGCCCCTCTGACGTGCGGCGGGTTGGCGATGCCGACCTGCTGTACTGGATCGGCCCGGACATGGAGAACTTCCTTCCGCGTGTGCTGGGAAGCCGCAGCAAGGCCACAGTGGCTGTTCAGGCGCTGCCGGGCATGAAGTTGCGCCACTTTGGCGAGGACAGCCATTCCCATGAGGAAGAAGACCACAGCGACCACGACCATGACCACCGCCCGGGCAGTCTTGATGCACACTTGTGGCTATCGTCGGTCAATGCGCGAGTAATCGCAGCAAAAATGGCGACTGACCTGGCCAAGGTCGATCCGGCCAATGCGGCTCGCTATCAGAGCAACCTGAAGGCCTTCGATGAACGCCTGGATGCGTTGGATGAGCGTATCAAGGCTCGGGTGGCCGGTATTGCCGGCAAGCCGTACTTCGTCTTCCACGAAGCCTTCGATTATTTTGAGGCTGAGTATGGCTTGAAGCACGCGGGCGTGTTCAGCGTGGCATCCGAGGTGCAGCCTGGGGCGCAACATGTGGCGGCCATGCGCCAGCGTCTTCAGGAAGTGGGCAAGACCTGTGTGTTCAGCGAGCCGCCACTGCGGCCGCGCCTGGCCGAGACCCTGACTGCCGGTTTGCCTGTGCGCCTGGCCGAGCTGGATGCCTTGGGTGGCACCGATCCGGTAGATGGCAAAGGGTATGAGCGCTTGCTCGAGAAGCTGGGCGGTGACCTGGCAGGCTGCCTGGAACAGTTGTAAGCCTGTACCGGCTCCTTCGCGGGTGAACCCGCTTCCACAGGTACTGCACAGCCCTCAAGGCTGTCGCTATCCCTGTAGGAGCGGGTTCACCCGCGAAGAAGCAGACGCGGTCTACAGCGCGAACGGCAGGTGCAAAGCCACCTGCTGGCGTTGCGCCAGACGTACTTCGAACTCGCTCGGATCGTGGATCATCACATCCATTCCGGCAAACGACTCGGCCGCAATCAGGCGCGACAGCCAGAAACGCACGCAGCCTACCCGCAACATTTCCGGCCACAGCTCGGCTTCGGCTGCAGTGAACGGCCGCAGCGCCGCATAGGCTGCCAGCAGCGCCTGGGCGCGTGGTGCATCTACTGCCCCCTGCTCATCCAGGCACCAGTCGTTCACGGTGATGGCGATGTCATACAGCATCGGCCCGGAGCAGGCATTGTAGAAGTCGATCACACCGGTCAGGTGGGTGCCTTCGAACATCACATTGTCGCGGAACAGGTCGGCATGCAGGTTGGCCCGCGGCAAGGCCAGAATCTGCGCCTTGTGTGCGCTGATTTCGTCCAGCGCCGGCTGCAGCAATGCGGCTTGCTCTGCAGTCAGGCGTGGCAGTAGCTCGGCACCCGAGGCCAGCATCCAGTCCAGACCGCGGTCGGTGCGGCGCTCGATGATGTGCTCGCGGGTGGCCAGGTGAATGTGTGCCAGTAGCTCGCCGACCTGGGCGCAGTGCTGGTTGTTGGGGGCCTTGATGTGCTTGCCCGACAGCCTGGGCTGCAGCAATGCCGGCTTGCCGCACAGCTCGCGCAGGCCGTTGCCGTCGCGGTCACGAATGGCATAGGGCACCGGCATGTCGGCGGCGTGCAGGGTGTCGAGCAGCTCGATGAAGAACGGCATGTCCTCGCTGGGCCCACGCTCGATCAGCGTCAGGACGAACTCCCCCTGTTCGAGGCTGACGAAGAAATTGCTGTTCTCGGTACCGGCGGCAATGCCCTGGAAGTCGAGCAGACGGCCCAGCTCGTACGGCGCCAGAAAGGTTTCCAGCTCAGGCCGGGTCACGGGGGTGAAGACTGACATGATGAAAAATTGCCCATACGGGCACTTCCGCCGGGAAGTGCCGGGTTGATGTGAACGGTGCGCGTCAGCTTACCACTCGAAGATCTTCCAGGACGGAATCAGCATGTCCGGCTGGTCGGATCGAATGAAATTGGCATCAGTGCCATCGGCGCGTACCAGAAAATAAGGCTTGCCGTTTTTCGGCGTGATCTTGATCGCATACAGGAAGCCGTTCTGCCGGTATTCCTGGATGGTTCTATCGCCTTCCGTGCGAATGGTCACCTCGGGATCGGCCGAGGGGGCGTCGTCCGCCGCCAGGGTGACGACAGGCGTGGTTGCCAACAGGCCGAGCAGTAACAGGCGATTGAGTGTGCGCATGATAACCTAGTCCCTTTGTCGTCAATGATTCTGGCTATTCTAGCGCCGGACCCGTCGAAAAGGTTGATTCTGCTCATGAGCCAAGCGCCCCTCGTCCTGGTGGACGGTTCCTCCTACCTTTATCGCGCCTTCCACGCGCTGCCACCGCTGACCACGTCCAAGGGCATGCCGACCGGTGCGGTGAAGGGTGTGCTGAACATGCTCAAGAGCTTGCGCAAGCAATACCCCGACAGCCTGTTCGCCGTGGTGTTCGACGCCAAGGGCGGCACCTTCCGCGATGCCATGTTCGCCGAGTACAAGGCCAACCGCCCCAGCATGCCGGACGACCTGCGGGTACAGATCGAGCCGCTGCACGCCAGCGTCAAGGCACTGGGCTACCCGCTGCTGTGCGTGGAGGGTGTCGAGGCTGACGACGTGATCGGCACCCTGGCGCGCAGCAGCGCCGCCCTGGGTCGCCCGGTGATCATCTCGACCGGCGACAAGGACATGGCGCAATTGGTGGACGGGCACATTACCTTGGTCAACACCATGACCGGAAGCGTGCTGGACGTGGCTGGCGTGCACGAGAAATTCGGCGTCGGCCCGGAACACATTATCGACTTCCTGGCCCTGATGGGTGACAAGGTCGACAACATCCCCGGCGTGCCGGGCGTGGGCGAAAAAACGGCGGTGGGGCTGTTGACCGGCATCGGCGGCGGTCTCAGCGACCTTTACGCCAACCTGGACAAAGTGCCAGCGCTGGCCATTCGCGGCGCCAAGACCTTGCCGGCCAAGCTGGAGGAGCACCGCGACGCGGCATTCCTGTCCTACGAACTGGCCACCATCAAGGTTGACGTGCCGCTGGATGTGGAGGTCGAGGCGCTGGTGTGCGGTGAACCTGACCGCGAGGCGCTGCTGGCGTTGTACACCGAGATGGAGTTCAAGAGCTGGGTCGCCGAAGTGCAGCGCGATGCGGCCAAGGCCGGTGACGATGTTGCCCCGGCCGTGGAGCCTGCGGCCAAGGTCGAGCCCAAATACGAAACCATTCTCGACCAGGCCCGTTTCGATGCCTGGCTGGAGAAGCTGCGCCAGGCACCGCTGTTTGCCTTCGACACCGAGACCACCGGCCTGGACGCCCAGCAGGCGCAGTTGGTCGGCCTGTCCTTCGCAGTCGAGCCGCATGAAGCGGCCTATGTGCCGCTGGCCCACGATTACGAAGGCGCGCCGGTCCAGCTGGACCGCGAGGCCGTGCTGCTGGCGCTGAAACCACTGCTGGAGGACCCGGCCAAGGCCAAGGTCGGGCAGAACGCCAAGTACGACATCAACATCCTCGCCAATGGCTCCCCCGCCATCGAGATGCGCGGTGTGGCCTACGACACCATGCTCGAGTCGTACGTGCTGAACTCCACCGCCACCCGTCATGACATGGACAGCCTGGCGCAGAAGTACCTCGACCACACCACGATTGCCTTCGAGGACATCGCCGGTAAGGGTGCCAAGCAGCTTACCTTCAACCAGATCAACCTGGACAAGGCCGGCCCCTACGCCGCCGAAGACGCCGATATCACCCTGCGCCTGCACCACGCATTGCAGGCCCGCCTGGCACAAACGCCGAGCGTGCAACCGGTTCTGATGGATATCGAGATGCCGCTGGTGCCGGTGCTGGCCAGGATCGAGCGCCAGGGTGCACTGGTCGATGCCGAGCTGTTGAAGGTACAGAGCGGTGAGCTGGGCGTTAAGATGGCTGAGCTTGAGCTGCGTGCCTACGAGCTCGCCGGTGAGGCGTTCAACCTCGGCTCGCCCAAGCAGCTGGGCGCGATCCTTTACGACAAGCTGGGCATGCCGGTGCTGAGCAAGACTGCCAAGGGCCAGCCATCCACCGCCGAAGCAGTGCTCGACGAACTGGCCGAGCAAGGTTATCCGCTGCCAGAGGTGCTGATGCAGTACCGCAGCCTGAGCAAGCTCAAGAGCACCTATACCGACAAGTTACCGGGGCAGATCAACCCGCGCACCGGGCGTATCCATACCTCCTACCAGCAGGCCGTGGCGGCCACCGGCCGGTTGTCGTCGAGCGACCCGAACCTGCAGAACATCCCGATCCGCACCGCTGAAGGCCGGCGTATCCGCCAGGCCTTCGTCGCCAGCCCGGGTTACAAGCTGCTGGCGGCAGACTATTCACAGATCGAGCTGCGCATCATGGCCCATCTGGCCAAGGACGAAGGCTTGCTGCATGCCTTCCGCAACGACTTGGACGTGCACCGCGCCACGGCAGCCGAAGTGTTCGGTGTGGCCCTGGAAGACGTCACTACCGACCAGCGCCGCAGTGCAAAGGCTATCAACTTCGGCTTGATCTACGGCATGAGTGCCTTTGGCCTGGCCAAGCAGATCGGCGTCGACCGCAAGCAGTCGCAGGACTACATCGACCGCTATTTTGCCCGTTACCCCGGCGTGCTGGCCTATATGGAGCGCACTCGTGCCCAGGCGGCCGAACAAGGCTTTGTCGAAACCCTGTTTGGCCGCCGGCTGTACCTGCCTGACATCAATGCCAAGAACCCTGCCCTGCGCAAGGGCGCCGAGCGCACGGCGATCAACGCGCCGATGCAGGGTACTGCTGCCGACATCATCAAGCGGGCCATGGTCAAAGTGGATAACTGGTTGAGCGAGAGCGGGCTGGATGCCCGGGTGATCCTGCAGGTGCACGACGAACTGGTGCTTGAGGTACGCGAGGACCTGGTGCAGCAGGTGAGAGATGAAATTCGCCAGCACATGAGTCAGGCCGCCCAGCTGGATGTGCCGCTGCTTGTCGAAGCAGGCGTTGGTGCGAATTGGGACGAAGCTCACTGATTGAGCAGGTAAAACTGTGTAGGATCTGCGACGTAGTGACGCGGATCCGTGCACCGCTCAGTGCCGGGGGTGCTTAAGTTTCATGAAACTATCGCAAATAGTTTTATGGGTTTCGGAACTAAACCGGTGAAGCGGAACTCAGAGTAACTGAATGGCTGGTGAAGCCCTTCGATGCTCCTATGTTGTGTTAAGTGTTGGCAGATATCTGGACCCCGCCCTAGCGGTCCGGACTTGGACCCCGAACTTCCCCCTCCCCATACGAAGTCCGGGGTTTTTTTTGCCCGGAATTTGCCGGTTGGCTTGTACTGAGCCCCGTAGGAGCGGGTTTACCCGCGAATGCGATGTCGAATTCACCGCTGCATTCGCGGGTAAACCCGCTCCTACAAGGGCCTGCGCCCAATCACCAAAGCGTGTCCAACCCCGATCAGGTGTAGGAGCGGGTTTACCCGCGAATACGGTAGTGGCGGCAACGATGAACGGCGGGTGGAGAGCAGGCCCGGCCCTTTCGCGGGTAAACCCGCTCCTACGGTTCAGGCGCAAAGCATCAAATGACCGGCTTGTCTTCCAGTTCCATCCAGTCCGCCAGCACTCGGTAGGCGTCTTCCACGCCCAGGCGCTTGGGTGCCGAGAACAGCTGGATGGTCACGCCATCCCCCCAGCCCTTGCGGATTTCCGACTGCACTTTCAGCAGTGTGTTCTTGCCCGCGCCGTGGGTCAGCTTGTCGGCCTTGGTCAGCAGGATGTGCATCGGCATGCTGCTGGCCTTGGCCCAGTCGAGCATCATCTTGTCGAAGTCGGTCATCGGGTGACGCACGTCCATCATCAGGATCACGCCACGCAGGCACTCACGGCTGCCCAGGTAGGCTTCCAGGTGTTTCTGCCAGTGCTGCTTGAGCGGAATCGGGACTTTTGCATAACCATAGCCCGGCAGGTCGACCAAACGCCGTTCATCGTCCAGACTGAAGAAATTCAACAGCTGGGTGCGCCCGGGAGTTTTCGAGGTACGCGCCAGGCTGGCATGAGTCAGGGTATTGAGGGCGCTGGATTTGCCGGCGTTGGAACGGCCGGCAAAAGCCACCTCGTAACCCTGGTCGTCCGGGCATTGTTCGACCTTGGCTGCGCTGAGGGCGAATTTGGCTTTCTGGCAGAGGCCGAGGATGGGGTTCTTGACTTGCATGGGATATCCGATGTGGGTGTTGCCTGACTTTGTAGAGCCAAGCCTGGCAAGCGGTGTCGTTTCCGTTTGGATGGCGGAAGTATATAATGCCCCAGTTTTTGTGTGCTCATTCTCCCAGCGAAGGAGAACGGGCATGGGGTGTCGAACAATAGCTCGCGCAACAGAACGCAGCGCGGCCCCCAACCCTGAAGGTCGTTCCGCATGGCGAAATGGCTGCTTGCTGTCGGTATGTTCCTGCCGTTTTTCAGCGCACAGGCTACACAGGATCCCGAGGTGTTGTACAACCGCACGTGTGCGGCCTGTCACACCGGGCAGTTGCCACAGGCACCCAGACGGGGTGACCGGGCAGCTTGGGAGCCAAGGCTGGCGCAAGGCATGGATGTACTGGTGAAGCACGTGACCCAGGGTTTCAAGGCTATGCCGCCGCGTGGATTGTGCATGGACTGCAGTGCCGAGGACTACCGTTTGGTCATCCTTTGGATGAGCGGCAGTCCCGATACATAACATTTCACCCTTAGCCGTGTTGGATTAGCTGATGAACAAACTAGTCGTGAGTCTGCTGTTGACCTTGGGTGTCGCTGGTGCGGCCACTGCTGCGCAACCTATCAAAGGCGATGCCGCCGCTGGCCAGGCCAAGACCGCCGTCTGTGGCGCCTGCCACAATCCCGACGGCAACAGCCTGGCACCGAACTTCCCGAAACTGGCTGGCCAAGGCCAGCGCTATCTCGAAAAACAACTGCACGATATCAAGTCGGGCAAGCGTACCGTGCTGGAAATGACCGGCATGCTGACCGCATTCAGCGACCAGGACCTGGCCGATATCGCCGCCTACTTCTCCAGCCAGAAAGGCAGCGTGGGTGCCGCCGATCCCAAGCTGGTCGAGCGCGGCCGTGCGCTGTTCAACGGCGGCGACCTGGAGAAGGGCATGCCGGCCTGCACTGGCTGTCACTCGCCTAACGGCGCGGGCATCGCCCTGGCCGGCTTCCCGCACCTGAGCGGGCAGCACTCGCAGTACGTGGCCAAACAGCTCACTGACTTCCGCGAAGGCAACCGCACCAACGATGGCGATGCCATGACCATGCGCACCATCGCTGGCAAGCTGAGCAACCACGACATCGAAGCGTTGGCCAGCTACATCCAGGGCCTGCATTAACCTTCGGTTAATGTTGTAGGCCAATGATGAAAGGGTGGCCGGGCTGCCCTTTTTTCCGTCCGCAGCCGTTACACTACAGAACTCGAGCCCTTCCCGACCTGTCTCAGTACAGGTCGCGTCGTGGCGACCCATGACTGCTCAGGAGTAAAGCATGCGTAAACTGATTCTCAGCGCTGCGCTGGTCGCCGCCAGCGTATTCGGTATGACTGCCGTTCAGGCCGCCGAGCCTGTTGCTGGCAAGGAATACATCGAGCTGAGCAACCCTGTTCCGGTTTCCGTGCCCGGCAAGATCGAAGTCGTCGAGCTGTTCTGGTACGGCTGCCCGCACTGCTACCACTTCGAGCCGACCATCAATCCTTGGGCTGAAAAGCTGCCCAAGGACGTCAACTTCAAGCGCGTACCGGCCATGTTCGGTGGCCCGTGGGATGCACACGGCCAGATGTTCCTGACCCTAGAAGCCATGGGCGTCGAGCACAAGGTGCATGCTGCGGTGTTCGATGCCATTCAGAACCAGCACAAACGCCTGACCGACAAGAACGACATGGCCGACTTCCTCGCCACTCAAGGCGTGGACAAGGACAAGTTCCTCGCCACCTTCGACTCGTTCGCCATCAAGGGCCAGGTCAAACAGGCCAAGGAACTGGCGAAGAAGTATGAAATCACTGGCGTACCGAGCCTGGTCGTCAACGGTAAGTACCGCTTCGACCTGGGTACTGCCGGCGGACCGGAAGGCGTGCTGAATGTCGCCGACCAGCTGATCGACAAGGAGCGCGCCGCCAAGTAGGCGGCATAACCCATGCCCCGCTTCAGAGCTACGCGTGGCATTGGCCTGCACGAGCCGCAGGTCAACGAACATCACCTGCAGGCCCCGGGCCTGCCTGAGGATGGCCGCCTGCGGCTGCTCAGTTTCAACATCCAGGTGGGCATAAGCACCGAGCGCTACCGCCATTACCTGACGCGTAGCTGGCAGCACCTGCTGCCGCATAACGGGCGTGCCGGCAACCTGCAGAAGATCGGCAGGCTGTTGGGCGACTTCGACCTGGTGGCCCTGCAGGAAGCCGATGGTGGCAGCCTGCGCTCGGGCTACGTCAACCAGGTCGAACACTTGGCCCACTTGGGGGCTTTCCCCTATTGGTATCAGCAGCTCAACCGCAATCTTGGGCGTTTTGCCCAGCACAGCAACGGCGTGCTCAGCCGCCTGAAACCGCAACTGCTCGAAGACCATCCGTTGCCTGGCCCGGCCGGGCGTGGAGCGATCCTGGTGCGGTTTGGCGAAGGCGACGATGCGCTGATAGTGGTGATGATGCACCTGGCATTGGGGGCCAAGACCCGCGCCCTGCAGCTGGGTTATATCCGCGAGCTGATTGGCGGTTATCGTCACCAGGTGCTGATGGGGGATATGAACACCCACGCTACCGACCTGCTGGAGCACTCGCCGCTGCGCGACCTGGGGCTGGTCGCCCCACAAGTCGAGGCCACCTTCCCCAGTTGGCGACCGCAGCGTTGTCTTGATCATATTCTGCTCAGTTCAAGCCTCACGCTGGAGCGTGTCGAGGTGCTGGCGCAGCCAATTTCGGACCACCTTCCCGTTGCAGTCGAGATTCGATTGCCTGATGCATTGACTGTGGATACGCTGCCGGTTTTGAGCTAATTGCCATCACCGTTTGCGGACCCGGGCATGACTGAAGACGCTGAGCGCTGGAAAGAAAAATACCTTAAAAGCATCGAGCAGCAAGAAAAGCTCGAACGCCGTTGGGATGCCCGTCTTGACCTGCTGCGTCGGGGCCTGGTGCGCAGCACCCTGGCTGCTGAAGGCAGCGACAAGGTGGTAGACGAGTGCATGAAAGAAATGCGCGACGTCATTCGCAGCCGCAACATGGACGCCGGCCTCGCCGGCTTGATTCCGCGCCTTGAGAAAGCGGTACTGGACTCCGAACAGCGTCGCGAGACCCGCATGAATCAGGTCAGCGATGCGCTGACCGCACTGGTTGGCCAACTGCAAGGCCTCCCGCTACCCAGCGATATCTCGCGGTCATTGAAAAAGCTGGCGAAGAAGCTTGACGGTGGGGTTGCCCAGTCACGCGAGCTACCGCCGCTGTTGAGCGAGTTGAGCGGCTTGCAGGGGCGCGCGCTGTCGGCCCTTGGCAAGCCGGGTGAAGAAGCCCGACCAGGTTTTCTGCAGCGGTTGTTCGGAAGCCGCGAGGAAGATGCACAGGCAGGAGCAGCGCTTGCGCCGGTAGCGTTGCCTGCTGCCGAGATTGTGCCCCATACAGCCGGCAGTACCGAGCCCTTGCGGCCCGATGACGTCGATGCGCTACAACCGCTGCCGGCCCCTGCTGCTCTGGCTGCCGAGGTAGCCGAAGCGCCCGAGCTTGAGCTGGAGGCATTTGGCCCGGCGCTGATCGAAACGGCCGAAATACCGCCAGCCCCTTTGCCACAGGATAAGGCGCCAGTGGCGGATGCTGCAGTTGCCGCCAGCGAGCCGTTGGCTGAGGCAGAACCCTTACAAGCTCTTGAAGAAACCTTTGGTGAAGACGGCCCCTATGCACTGCCCTACGCAGTGGAGCCGCCTTACAGCCAGGTTGCCGCGCACATCGAGCAGACCCTGATCGGTCTGCTCGATGACCTCAGCCTACCCGAGCGACACAAGGCTCAGGCGCTGGAAATGCGCGAGCGGGTTGCCCGCGGCTTGAACTGGTATGAGCTGATCCCGGTGCTGGATGACTTGGCAGTACTCATGCTGGCGATCACCGACAGCGGCCAGCACGAATTCGAAACCTACCTGCAGCAGCTCAATGAACGTCTGGAAGGTTTCCAGAGCCATCTGCACGAGGCCAGCGCCGGCCACGCGGACAACAGTACCGCTGCCCGCGAGCTGGATAGCCAACTGCGTGAGCACGTCGACGGCCTGCAGAGCAGTGTGCAAGGTGCCGCCGATGTAGAAAGCCTCAAGCACATTCTGGAAAACCGTCTGGAAGGTTTGCTGGTGACCATGGACGCGCACAAGCACGAGCGTGACCGCCGCGAGCAGGAACTGGCCGGTCGCCTGCAAGGCTTGTCGGAGCGGGTGGCGAGTATGGAGCATGAGGCGCTTGGCTATCGCGAGCACCTGGAAGAGCAGCGCCAGAAAGCCCTGCTGGACCCGCTCACCGGCCTGCCCAACCGTGCGGCCTGGAGCGAGCGAGTGGAACGCGAAATGCTCGACTGGAAGGAAAACGGCGGCCACCTGGCGATGGCGATTCTTGACCTGGACCATTTCAAGCGCATCAACGACAACTATGGGCATCTGGCTGGGGACAAGGTCCTCAAGATCGTTGCCGACCAGTTGCGCAAGCGTCTACGGGGCCGTGATTTCATTGCCCGTTTTGGCGGCGAGGAATTCGTCCTGCTGCTGCCGCAGACCACGCCGGCAGTCGCCGCGCAAATGGCCGAGGGGTTGCGCGCCACAGTCGAAGCCTGCCCATTCCACTTCAAGGGTGAGCGGGTGGTGATCACCACCTCCATTGGCCTGGGCGCGTTCCGTTCTGGCGATCGCAGCGACCAGGTGCTCAAACGAGCCGATGCAGCGCTGTACCGGGCAAAGGAGCAAGGGCGTAATCGCGTCGAGCAGGGCTAGCCAGCCGCCGTCTCCTCGGCAGGCGCAGCGCAGTTGAGCACGTTATACTGTAGCGCTCATACGCTGAGGCCACTGACGTGCTTTCCACGCTAAAAAAAAACCTGATTTCCTTATTGCTGTTGTCTGTCGCCGGTTGCTCGACGGGCCTGCGCATCGACCGCAGTCATCCTTCTGCCAATCAGGACAACCGCATCCAGTTCGTTGTCCTGCATTACACCAATGCTTCGCTGGAGCGGTCCCTGGCGCTGCTTACCCATGGTGAGGTCAGCAGCCATTATCTGATCGGCGATGGCCCGGCCACGGTGTATCAACTGGTGGATGAAAACCGTCGTGCCTGGCATGCCGGTGATAGCCAGTGGCAGGGGCGCACCTGGCTGAACTCTTCGTCCATTGGTATCGAAATCGTCAACCCGGGCTTCACCGACACCCCGAACGGCCGGGTCTGGCACCCTTACAGCGAGGCGCAGATCCAGTCGCTGATCGCGCTGCTCAAGGACATTGTCAAACGCAACAACATCGAACCACGCCATATCATCGGCCACAGTGACATCGCCCCGCTGCGCAAGCTGGACCCGGGACCATTGTTCCCGTGGAAGCGCCTGGCCGATGCCGGGCTGGGTGTCTGGCCGGATGCCAGCGCCGTGGCACGGCAGCAGGCCTACTTCAGCGTCAACCCGCCAAGCGTTGGCTGGTACCAGCAGGAGCTGGCACGGTTTGGCTATCAGATCAATCAGACCGGCGTGCTGGATGTAGCCACACGCCATGTGATCGCCGCGTTCCAGATGCGCTTCCGCCCGCAGCGTTTCGACGGTATGCCGGATGCGCAGACAGCGGCGATGCTGCAGGTACTTAATCGCATGCGTTGAGTCACGGCGGGCGGGGTACTTGTTGCAGCAGCCTTGCGCTGCGAAGAGGCGTTTTTAGTCGACGCAATTGTATTGACTTTAACGGTCTCACCGCAGCCACAAGGCTGCTTCTATAAAGAGTGTGGGTGGATTGCAGCGAAGCGCCAAACGGTGAGGGTGATTATCGATTCAGTTGCTATACCTTTGTTATCAACTGGATGCCTTTGATGTCAGCCTTCTTCGCCTTGCTGCGCCAAATTTTTTACCGTCCCTGGATGCTGGCCACTTTGGCAGCGCTGGCCAGCGCCGCGGTGTTGCTCTCTGCCAGCATCGGCATTGCCCTGCAACAAATGAAGCAAAGCGAAAGCGAACAGATGAATGCCCAGGGCGAGCGTTTTCTGGACCGGCTCGAACAGGTGTTCGGCCAGTTGCGCGAAGGGGTCGACTTGTTGCAGGCCCAACCCTTGCGCGGCTGCAGCCCGGCGATGCTGGCAGCCTTGCAGCAAGTTGGCCTGAACTCGCGGTTCATCTATGAAGCGGCTTATGTGGATGGCAATGTTGCCTGCTCCAACCGCGGTGATGAGCGAGCGTTCGTTCCCCTGCGGGCGCCAGATATCCAGGGGCCGACGTACAGCTACTGGCTTAACACCACCACCGAGCCGAACGAGAACCTGGCAGCACTGATGCTGGGCCGTGGCAAGTTTCTGGTTTCCACCTCCCGTGGGCATTTGACCGATGTGGTGGACCTGCCCCCGGGCGGCAGCCTGGTGGTGGTGCTGGACAACGGCGCCCGGGCCATTCCGGTGCTCGGCCCGCCACAGGTTTGGCCACCGCCCTCGGCCTGGTCGACCAGCCACAAGTCGCTACTGGAACTCAGCGACCGGCTGATCTACCGAATGCCGACCAAGTCGCCGGATTACCAGTTGGTGTTGATCGCCCCCAGGGCCAGTCTGCCGCTGAGGATGAACGGCATGCTCTGGTTGCTGTTCCCCGGTAGCGTGCTGGCGGCCTGCTGCATCGGTTGGTTGGTACTCCAGTTGATTTTGCAACGGCGGTCGATGAGCTCAGAGTTGCAGAATGCCTTGCGTCGTGGAGAGCTGCAGGTGCTCTACCAGCCAATCATCGAGCTCGACAGCCGGCGCTGTGTGGGCGCCGAGGCCTTGGTGCGCTGGCGTCGCCCGGACGGCACCCTGACCAGCCCGGACCTGTTCATCCCGCTGGCGGAAAATACCGGGCAGATTCGCCAGATCACCGACTTTGTCCTGCAGCGTGTGCTTGAACAGCTAGGACAGCTACTGCGCTCGCACCCCAAGCTATACATATCGATAAACCTGGCGGCCTGCGATGTCATGGTGCCACGTATTGGCCGGGTGGCGGCGCGCTTGTTGGCCTTGCATCGAGTGGCACCCAGCCAGATTGCCTTCGAGGTGACCGAGCGCGGCCTGATCGACGTGGTGGTCGCCCGTGACAACCTGCAGGCGCTGCGCGCTGTGGGGCACCAGGTGCTGATTGACGATTTCGGTACCGGTTATTGCAGCCTGGCCTACCTGCAAACCCTGCCAGTGGACTGCCTGAAGATCGACAAGGCATTCATCGACGCTTTGGGCCACGATGCCGCCAGTAGCGGTGTGGCCCCACATATCATCCGCATGGCCCATGACTTGCACCTGCGGGTAATTGCCGAAGGTATTGAGTTCGAGGACCAAGCGGAGCTGCTGAACAGCGAGGGGGTCAATTATGGCCAGGGCTGGCTGTTTGCCCGGCCGTTGAACGCCCGGCAGTTTGCCGAGTTGGTGACTCGCGGACACCTGCCGCGGCGGCTGTAGGCGCGGTAAAGCAGTCAGACCGGCAGTGCCATGTAGAACTGGGTCCCCTGCCCCGGCCGGGAAAACACGCCCATGCGACCTCCGTGCAGCTGCACAATCTCCTTGCACAGCGCCAGCCCCAGCCCAGCGCCGCCTTTCTTGCGCCCTACCTGCACGAAAGGCTCGAAGATACGGCCTTGCTGCCCATAGGAAATGCCCTCGCCGTTGTCCTCGACGCTGATGATCACCCGTTCTGCGTGCCGTCGGGCATGCAGGCGTATGCGCCCGCCGTTGGCGGTATGGCGAATGGCGTTGTGCAGCAGGTTGTCCAGCACACGGTCCAGCTGGGCGACGTCGGCCTGGATGCGCGGTAGCGGCAGGTCCAGTTCCTTTATCAGCTCGATCTGCTTGTGCGCAGCCTGTTCGGCAAAACGCAATTGCGCGTGCTCCAGCAGTTCGTCGATGGCACAGGGGGCCAGCTCGAGCTTTTGCAACCCGCTCTGATAACGGGAGAAGTTGAGCAGGTCGTTGATCAGTTGGGTCAGGCGCTGCATTTCTTCGCCGATGGTCTCCAGCAGGTCGTACTCGCGGGCCTCGGGCGGGAACTTGACCCGCTCGCGCAGCAGGCCGAAGGCCATGTGCATGCCGGTCACCGGGGTACGCAGTTCGTGGGATGCGCGCAGCACGAATTCGCTGCGCACCCGTTCGAATGCCCTTTGCTCGGTCACATCGTGCAGGACCATCACCGCGCCGAGGATTGGCCCCTGCGGGTGGCTGACCGGGGTCAGGCTGTAGGTGAGTAGACGTGACTCTTCATCGACCTCCATGTTCAGGTCGTCCGGTGGGCGGTCGAGGCTGCCCCCGCGCAGAACCTGGCGTAGTTGTTGCTCAAGCTCGGGTCGCTGCAAGGCTTCGACCAGGCTGCTGCCCACGCGGCTGTCATTCCAGGCCAGCTGGCGCTGCGCCACTGGGTTGAGGTGCTCGAGGCGACCCTGGCGGTCGATGATCAGCAGGCCGTCGTCGATGCTGTCGAGTACGGCCTGTAGTCGCTGCTGGCCGGCCAGCAGCTCGTCAACGTTGGTGGCCTGGTGCTTGCGCAAGGCATCGGCCATCAGACCAAAGCTGCGGGTCAGCTGGTTAAGCTCGGCGGCCTGGGTGACAGGCAAGGTAACGTCGAAATTGCCCTTGCCCAGTTGGTCGGCCGCCTTGGCCAAGGCTTCGATCGGCTGGCCGATACGCCGGGCGATGTTGTGCGCGGTGATAAAGCCCAGTACCAGCACCACCAGCCCCATCAGGCCGAGTACACCACTGACCAGCAAGGCACGGTCACGGGTGCGTTCCTCGCTACGGGTAATCTGGTCCAGTGCCTGTTTGTGAGAATCGATGAGGTCGGTGCGCACCTGGTTGAACGCGGCCCCTAGCGGCTGATCGGCACCCATGCTGCGAGCGGGTGTGGCGCTGCCGCGATAGGTCTGGAGGAAGGCCTGGTAATTGCTGCTGGCCTTGCTGAAACCCGTGCGCTCACCGCCTTGCTCCAGCCCCTGGTTGAGCAGGTCCTGGAAGTTTTCCTGCAGCAGCCGCAGGCTTTCCGGGGCAGTGTCCTCATCGAGAATAAGCATCAGCTGTTCGCCCAGGTTCTGGCGCAGCTTAAGCCCCACCTCCAGGACGTGGGTGGTATCACGCACCAGTCGCTGTTGCACTGTCGCCATCTGCAGCATGCTGACCAGGCCCAGCAACAGCCCTAGCAACGCCACGGTGACGAGCGCCGAGATGCTGAGGAAAAGCCGCGTGCGCAGCTTCATGGGCGGCCACTTCATAGGTTGTACTGCTTGCGCTTGCGGTACAGGGTAGAAGCATCGATGCCCAAGGTCTTGGCGGCTTGGTCGAGGGTATCGCTGGCAGCCAGTACGGCACCGATATGGGCACGTTCCAGCTCATCCAGGCTAAGCGCCGCACCTACGCGTGGGGCATTGCCGGCGGGTTGTTCACCCATGCCCAGGTGGCTGATTTCCACGCGTTCCTGCGGGCAGATGATGCTGGCCCGTTCCACTACGTTGCGCAGTTCGCGAATGTTGCCAGGCCAGCGGTAGTTGAGCAGGGCGGTGCGCGCCTCGTCACTGAAACCGCGCGCGGGTCGGGAGTACTCCTTGACGAAACGGGCGAGGAAGCGGTCGGCCAGGATGAGGATGTCTTCGCTGCGCTCGCGCAGCGGGGGCAGGTGCAGGGTAATCACGTTCAAGCGATATAGCAGGTCTTCGCGGAAGCGGCTTTCGCGCACCATCTCTTCGAGGTTGAGGTTGGTGGCAGCCAGGATACGCACATCGGCACGTCGGGTAACCGGGTCTCCGACGCGTTCGTATTCCTTGTCCTGGATGAAACGCAGCAGTTTGGGCTGCAAGGTCAGCGGGAAATCGCCGATCTCGTCGAGGAATAGTGTGCCCCCGTCAGCCTGGTTCACCCGTCCCAGGGTGCTTTCGCTGGCGCCGGTGAAGGCGCCGCGGGTATGGCCGAATAGCTCGCTTTCCATCAGCTCGGCGTTAAGCGACGGGCAGTTGATGGTCACACAGGCTTTGCGTGCACGCTTGCTCCAGCCATGGATGGCCCGAGCCAGCTCGCCCTTGCCGGTACCCGATTCGCCAAGGATGAGGATGTTGGCGTCGGTGATGGCGACTTGGCGGGCAGTTTCAAGCACCGACATCATGGCCGGGCTATGGGAATCCAGGCCGTCCTTGGGCTTGCGTACTTCACCTTCCAAGGCTTCCAGGCGCGCAGAAAGCTGGCGCACCTCCAGTTGCTTGGCGGTGGCCAGGCGCAACTGGTCGGGGCTGCACGGTTTGACCAGGTAGTCGGCAGCGCCGGCCTGTATGGCGTCTACTGCGGTGTCGATCGCCGAGTGCGCGGTGACGATCACCACCCGCATCCACGGGGCCTGGATGCGCATCTGTGCAAGCACATCGAGGCCATTGTCTTCACCCAGGCGCAAATCGAGGAAGCACAGATCGAACACCTGGCGCTGCAGCAGGGTTTCCGCCTGTGCGGCGCTGTTGGCGGTGGCCACGCTGTAGCCCTCGTCTTCCAGGCAGTAGCGGAAGGTGCGCAGGATCGCGGACTCGTCATCCACCAGCAGAATGCGGCCTTGGTTGTCCTGGGCTGATTCCATTTCCTGTGCTCCTTAGGGAAAGATCTTTATTTAGTGTGGGAAAAATCGGGCAAGTTGCATGGTCAATTCTGAAGGATTCTGTCCTTTGCACGCTAGCCAATGGCCAAACGATGTTTACAGGCCGTGATTCTTCAATGATTTGCTTAGAGACACGCGCTGGCACATTGGTTGCGATGATTTTCAGATTTTGCCCACGAAGGAGGCACTGTCATGCCCTTTTCCCTGCGTACAGCCGTTTTGGTCGCCACCCTGCTGCCAATAGTTACCCCGGCATTCGCCGACCCTGTGCAGGACGCCCGCCTGGAAGGCGCCCTGCAAACCGCTTTGTCAATGAACCGCATGCTTGATTCATTTCGTATCAAGGTTGAAGTGGACGGCAAGCAGGCGCGGCTTTCCGGTGAGGTGGAGAACGAGGTCGAGCGGCAGTTGGCCGGAGACGTGGCCCGTGCTACCCGTGGCATCGAGCAGGTGGAAAACCGGCTGCAGCTAAATGCCCAACTGGTGGAGCGCCCGCAGGAGCTGCGTGCTTACGCCCAGCGCCTGGAGGACGTGACCCTGGCAGCGGTGATTCGTGCTCGTCTGTTATGGAGCCGCACCACCGAAAAGGCACCTATAGAAGTACAAAGCAGTGAAGGTGTGGTGACGTTGCGTGGCAAGGTCGACAGTGCTGAAGCCAAGGAACTGGCGGGCGTGATAGCGCGTACCACCGACGGCGTGTATTTGGTCAACAACCTGGTCAGCCTAGATAGCGCCGCCATGGTCAAGGCGCGGGAAACACCGGCGGGGGCGCCAACCGGGCCGCAACCAAGCGACAGCTGGATCATCGACAAGATCCAGACCAGCTATCGCTTCAGTCGCAACCTCGATGGCCTGAACCTGAAAGTGGCCAGCGAAGCAGGCTTGGTGCGGCTCTCGGGCGAGGTGGTTAGCGCGGAGCAGAAAACCATCGCTGTGGAGATCGCCCGACAGATCATCGGTGTACGGGGAGTGGATGCTGACCTGCTGAAGGTGGCAACCAAGGTTGAAGGCTGATCGTGCAATTCGCACGACCACACGGGCGTCATCGTGCAGGATACGTCCTTGTGGTGTGCTTGCATGTTTTATAAGTTATTGATTTATAAGGATTTTATTTAAATCAAAAGGCTGGCATGCAGGCTGCAATTACCTGTTCAGGTTTGAACAAAAATTACAGCAGGAGGAGCCAGCATGAACCGCCAATCCGTCAACCGCTCGCAGAGCGCCGCACTGCCATTGCGCCAGATGCTGACACTCGGCATGGCGATGCTGCTCACCTTGGCCGCTGGCCTCTTCTATTACAGCTTGCAGACGGCGCGTCTGGCTGAGCAGGTCGCCGCTCAGACTGCCCTGTTGACGCAGATTCAGGCAACTCGTGCCAACACCTTGGTCAAGGCCGCTGACTCCCAGCCAACTGGCCAGGCCATTGCCTCACCGGCCACCCTGGAAAAAGTTGTTCCCCAGGAACGTTGGGTTTTCTGACCTGGCGGCCGGATCGATTCCGCAAAAAGAAAGGAGAACTACCATGCTGAGTTGGGCTATCACTTTTCTCATCATCGCCATTGTCGCCGCCGTACTGGGCTTCGGTGGTATCGCGGGCGCTGCGACAGGTATCGCCAAGATCCTGTTCATTGTCTTCCTGGTGTTGTTTGTAGCCTCCTTCTTCTTTGGCCGCGGACGAGGTTGAAGAAGATGAGCAGGAAGCTTCGTTCAGCCGTGGCTGCTGCCCTGTTGCTGGGCGGCAGCGCGGCGGCCATGGCGGCCAATGACGGCCAGTTTCGGGTCGACCAACTGCTCGGCTCGGACCCGGAGTACCGGGAAACCTGGCAGGACACCATCGAAGGCGAGGAACGCCTGCCCGAGTGGGTGCTCAATCTGACCGGCAGTGCCCAGCAGCAGATGTCTGCAGTCACGGAAGACGGCGACAAGTACTTGGTCGGTCCGCTGTGCGAAAAGCAGGACAATTGCACCTATAAGCGGCTGATCGTGGCGTTCAGCTGGGACAAGGATGATGCCTACGGGATGCTCGTGGAGGTGCCCGAAGGTTTGCCGAGCGACAAGTCGCCCACCCGTCATGCGCAGTACCGCTGGCTGGGCAAACCTGACGACGGCATGAAGGCAATGCTGCAGGAGCAGCTCAAGCGTGACCCGAACTGGTACTGAGCATTTATTGCCGGTACGGATGAAAGGTCACTCACTGTCACGTAATAGAAGCTGAAGCTTTCTATAGTTCAGCCTTCTATGATGCGCCGCCCCGAGGAGGGGTAGCACATGACCAAGGGGCCGGGCTGCTCTGATTGTTCCAGGATCGGAGAGGCCTAGGGGTACAGGGAGTGCCTCCAGTAATGGGCCGGGTCAGGAAAGGCGAAATCGGAAGTCTCAGGTCGGCGGTGTCACAGGGATGCCTTGCCAGACCTGACTTCCGAGGAGCCATGTAGGAAACGTCGCTTCCCTTGCGCGTTTTTTCCCCTGAGACACATTTTGTCTCGACCGTACATCAATTTTTTTTCGGACTTCTCGGCGCTTCTACAAGTGGCATTTCTGCCATTCGGATTGTCGAACAGGCCATCTTTCGTGTCCTATCTGCACCGCCAAATCTGCCGAAAAATGGCGGGTTGGTCTTGTTCGGGATTCCGAATGTTATAAATCAAGCACTTGCGAAGCTGCCGGCTAGGTCGAAAACAGTATGCGTGAACGGCATGGGTCATGCGTTTCAGGCATTAGCTTTCGCCCCTTGCCGTCGCAATAGTTGCCGCCTTTTTCGCTGGCCAGAGCGCCTTGTCGCTCGCCTGCGGTGTCCTTACATGACGTCGCCTGACGTGAAGCCTTTACTGCCCGTGACCTTGCCTATGGCTCTGTTACGCGTGCTTGCGCCAGGTGCCATGACCACTAAAACAAAGGGTAAAGACATGAAGAAGGCAAAACTGAGCCTCGCCTGGCAGATCGTTATCGGTCTGGTTCTGGGTGTTGCAATCGGCGCGCTACTGAATCATTTCAGTGCAGAAAAGGCATGGTGGATCAGCAACGTCCTTCAGCCCGCTGGTGACATCTTCATCCGCCTGATCAAGATGATCGTCGTCCCGATCGTGATTTCGTCGCTGATCGTGGGTATCGCCGGTGTTGGCGACGCGAAGAAACTGGGCAGCATCGGCCTGAAGACCATCATCTACTTCGAAGTGGTGACCACGATCGCCATCGTCGTAGGCCTGGTGCTGGCCAACCTGTTCCACCCGGGCGCCGGCATCGACATGAGCACCCTGGGCACTGTGGACATCTCCAAGTACCAGGCGACAGCGGCTGAAGTACAGCATGAGCACGCGTTCATCGAAACCCTGCTCAACCTGATCCCGTCGAACATCTTCGCAGCGCTGATGCGTGGCGAAATGCTGCCGATCATCTTCTTCTCGGTGATGTTCGGCCTGGGCTTGTCGAGCCTGCAGGCAGAGCTGCGTGACCCGCTGGTTCGTACCTTCCAGGCCGTTTCGGAAACCATGTTCAAGGTCACTCACATGATCATGAACTACGCTCCGATCGGTGTGTTCGCACTGATTGCCGTGACCGTGGCCAACTTCGGTTTCAGCTCGCTGCTGCCGCTGGCCAAGCTGGTGGTGCTGGTGTACTTCGCCATCGCCTTCTTCGCCTTCATGGTGCTGGGCCTGGTTGCCCGCCTGTTCGGCTTCTCGGTGATCAAGATCATGCGCATCATGAAAGATGAGCTGATCCTGGCCTACTCCACCTCCAGTTCGGAAACCGTGCTGCCGCGGGTGATCGAGAAGATGGAGAAGTACGGTGCGCCAAAGTCGATCTGCTCGTTCGTGGTACCGACCGGCTACTCGTTCAACCTCGACGGTTCTACTCTGTACCAGAGCATCGCGGCGATCTTCATCGCCCAGCTGTACGGTATCGACCTGTCTTGGAGCCAGCAGCTGCTGCTGGTACTGACCCTGATGGTCACCTCCAAAGGTATCGCTGGTGTGCCGGGCGTATCGTTCGTGGTACTGCTGGCCACCCTGGGCAGCGTGGGCATCCCGCTGGAAGGCCTGGCCTTCATCGCCGGTGTGGACCGCATCATGGACATGGCCCGGACTGCGCTGAACGTTGTGGGCAACGCCTTGGCTGCGTTGGTCATTGCTCGCTGGGAAGGCATGTACGATGCGGCCAAGGGCGAGAAGTACTATGCCTCGCTGATGGCCGCGAAGCGGGAAGCTGTAGTGGTTGGCGAAACCGCCAAGCGCTGAGCCTGATGGCTGTTTGACCAAGAGCCCCGACTTGTCGGGGCTTTTTATTATCTGCGAGATCTTGAGCCGCGCCTGCAAAGGCTCGCGATCCCCAGTCACAGGCTGCGATACGCTATTATTCGGGCACTTTTCAGGGGGAACATACGGATGCTCAACGGCCTTTGGCTCGGCTTTTTCCTGGTGGCGGCGGTGTCCGCCCTGGCCCAATGGCTGGTAGGTGGCAACGCTGGCATCTTCGCTGCAATGGTCGAAAGCATCTTCGCCATGGCCAAGCTGTCGGTCGAGGTAATGGTGTTGTTGTTCGGCACGCTGACCCTATGGCTGGGCTTTCTCAAAATCGCCGAAAAGGCCGGCATCGTCGAATGGTTGGCCAAGGTGCTGGGCCCGTTGTTTGCCCGTCTGATGCCGGAGGTACCACCCGGCCACCCGGCCCTGGGCCTGATCACCATGAACTTCGCTGCCAACGGCCTGGGCCTGGACAATGCCGCCACGCCGATAGGCCTGAAGGCCATGCGCGCGCTACAGGAGCTGAACCCCAGCAGCACTACGGCAAGCAATGCGCAGATTCTGTTTCTGGTGCTCAACGCCTCGTCGTTGACCCTGCTGCCGGTGACCATCTTCATGTATCGGGCCCAGCAAGGTGCGGCAGATCCGGCCATGGTGTTCCTGCCAATCTTGTTGGCTACCAGCGTCTCGACATTGGTTGGCCTGCTGTCGGTGGCAGTGATGCAGCGCTTGCGCCTGTGGGACCCGGTCGTGCTCGCCTACTTCATTCCCGGCGCCTTGCTGCTGGGTGGCTTCATGGCTTTTCTTGGCACATTGTCGGCGGCAGCGCTGGCAAGTCTGTCGTCAGTGCTGGGCAACCTCACGTTGTTTGGCGTGATCACGCTGTTCCTGGTAATCGGTGCCCTGAGACGCGTGCAGGTATATGAAGCTTTTGTCGAAGGCGCCAAGGAAGGCTTTGACGTGGCCAGGAACCTGTTGCCCTACCTGGTGGCGATGTTGGTGGCGGTAGGTGTGCTACGCGCGTCAGGTGCCCTTGAGCTGGCCTTGGAAGGCATTCGCCATGCGGTGAACTGGATGGGCATGGACACACGCTTCGTCGAAGGCTTGCCGACGGCGCTGGTCAAACCGCTCTCTGGCAGCGCTGCACGGGCGATGCTGATCGAGACCATGCAGACCCACGGCGTGGACAGTTTCCCGGCGCTGCTGGCGGCGACTATCCAGGGCAGTACCGAAACAACCTTCTATGTGCTGGCGGTGTACTTTGGTGCCGTGGGCATCCAGCGCGTGCGCCATGCAGTGGGCTGCGCACTGCTGGCCGAGTTGTCCGGCGTGATCGCGGCGATCTTTGTCTGCTATTGGTTCTTTGCCTGAACCTTCAGTTGTGCCTGATTGGCCTGGGTGATGGTCCAGTTCACGACTTGCCCCACCAGTTGGTCGCTGGCCTGGCCGAAGCCGGCGACCACTGCTGATACCCGTGTATCGTCCAGCGGTTGGCGGATTTCGAAGCGCTTGCTGGCCAGGATGCGTTGGTTGCGGCCCTGGACCAAGCGAGCGTCATAGCGGATCACCACCTCCACTCCCCCATCTGTGCGGTATTCACTCTGAAATGCCTGCAGCTCGCCGGCCAACTCGTAGTCAGCCTGCAGGTTGCTGTCGTCGGCGCTCAGGCGCTGTACCTGGCCCTCTCGCTGGAACCCATCGAGCAAGCGGTTGCGCAGCAGTACCGGGGCCGCATCGCTCCAGCGCGCGCCCTTGTAGCTGCTCACCACATTGCCTTGGGGAATCACGGCAATCCTTGGCCCCGCCAACACTTCACTGGCCAGTGGCTTGTTCAGGCGCAATGACCAGTCCAGCGCCGGTGCCGTGCGGCTAGGTTGATTTACCGGCAGGCGATAAAGGTCCACAGGTTCGCTCTTCGGCAGGATCGAGCAGGCACTGGCCAGGCTCAGCGAGGCCGCCAGGGTCAGCAGGCGCAGCGACGGATTCATGGCTGGAACTCCTTGTTGTTGTCGCGGCCAAGCAGGTAGCCGCTTGGGTCGGCCTCCAGTTGCCGGGAAATGCCTTTGAGTGCGTTAAGGGTTTCGCGCAGTTCACGAATGGCCGGGGCAAGCTGGTTCAGGCTCTGGGCGCCGTCACCAATAGCCTCGCTGTTGTTCTGGAGCAGGTTATTGATGGTTGCCGTGCTTTGGGCCAGTGACTGCATGGCCTGTTCGGCACTGCCGATCGCCTGTTTGCCTTCGCTAGCCAGCAGGCCGTTGGCATTGCGCATCAGCGCCTGGGTTTCGGCCAGAGTGGCGCTGGCCTGCTTGCCCACCTGCACCAGCTGTGCGATGGCCTCGGCGATGCTGCCGTGCTGCCCGGCAAAGGCGCCGGTGGTCTTGTCGAGGTTGGCCAGGGTGTTACTGAGGTGGCCTATGTTGTCCTCGGAGAACATCTGGTTGGCGTTGTGTAGCAACAGGTTGATGTTGGTCACCAGGTCGCTGCTGTCGTTGAGCAGGCGCGAAATTGGCGATGGCGACGCGATGATCACCGGCAGCTTGCCGTCCTTGCCTTTAAGCTCGGGGCTTTGCGGGGTGCCACCGCTGAGCTGGATGAACGAGTTGCCGGTGACTCCGGCCAGGGTCAGTTTGGCCTGGGTGTCTTCCTTCACGGGGGTATCGGCGCTCAGGCGCACCCGTGCCAATACCCGACGCGGGTCTTTCGGGTCCAGTCGCAGGGTGGACACGTCGCCCACCTTGATGCCGTTGTACTGCACCGTGCTGCCGGGGGAAAGGCCGGACACGGCTTCGTTGAACACCACTTCGTAATCCTTGAAGGCGTCGTCGACACTGGATTTGGCCAGCCACAGGCCGAACAGCATGGCCCCGGTCACCACCAGAACGGTGATCAGGCCGATGAGGACGTGATGGGCTCGGGTTTCCATTGCTCAGCGCTCCTGCCCGGCACGGGTGGCAGCCTGTTCGGCTGCGCGCCCGCGTGGGCCGTGAAAGTATTCTTGGATCCAGGTGTCGTTGGTCTTCTCGACCTCGGCCAGCGGGCCGGCCACCAGGACCTTCTTTTGCGACAGCACCGCGATGCGGTCGGTGATGGTGTACAGGGTGTCGAGGTCGTGGGTGATCAGGAACACCGATAGGCCCAGCGCATCGCGCAGGGTAAGGATCAACTGGTCAAATGCTGCCGCACCGATCGGGTCCAGGCCAGCTGTGGGTTCGTCTAGGAACAGGATGTCCGGATCCAGGGCCAAGGCACGGGCCAGCGCTGCGCGCTTGATCATGCCCCCCGACAGCGAGGCCGGGTACTTGTCGGCAGCCGAGATCGGCAACCCGGCAAGGGCCAGTTTCACCCCGGCCAGGTGCTCGGCATCACTACGAGACAGCCCGGCGTGCTCGATCAGCGGCAAGGCCACGTTCTCGGTCACCGTCAGCGAAGAGAACAGCGCGCCCTTCTGGAACAACACGCCAAAGCGCCGTTCGACCAGTGAACGCTGTTCTTCGCGCAAGCCGGCCAGGTCCTGGCCGAGCACCTTGATCTGCCCTTGATTGGGGCGGCGCAGGCCAATGATGCTGCGCAGAAGCACCGACTTGCCGCTGCCTGAGCCCCCTACCACGGCGAGGATTTCGCCACGGTACAGGTCAAGGTCAAGGTTTTCATGTACCACCTGGCGGCCGAAGCGGTTGCAGATGCCGCGGGCTTCGATTACGCAATCCTGGCCACTCACCAGCCCATCTCCATGAAGAACAGTGCTGCCACCGCATCCAGCACGATGACCACAAAAATCGACTGCACCACTGCCGAGGTCGTGTGTGCCCCCACCGACTCGGCGCTGCCGCTGACCTTGAAGCCTTCCAGGCAGCCGATGGCGGCGATCAGGAAGGCGAAGAACGGTGCCTTGGCCAGGCCTACCAGGAAGTGCTGCACGCCAATGTCGCTTTGCAGCAGCGACAGGAACATGGCCGGTGAAATATCCAGTGTCAGGGCGCATACCACCGCACCCCCAACGATGCCGCAGATCATCGCGACAAAGGTGAGCAACGGTAGCGAAATCAGCAGGGCCAGTACCCGCGGCACCACCAGCAGCTCCATGGGGTTGAGGCCCAGCGTGCGGATGGCGTCAATTTCTTCGTTGGCCTTCATCGAGCCGATTTGCGCGGTGAACGCGCTGGCAGTGCGGCCGGCCATGAGAATGGCTGTCAGCAGCACGGCGAACTCGCGCAGGAACGAGAACGCAACCAGGTCGACGGTAAAAATGGTCGCGCCGAAGTCGGCCAGCACCGTGGCGCCAAGGAAAGCGACTACGGCGCCCACCAGGAATGTCAGCAACGCAACGATGGGCGCGGCATCCAGCCCAGTCTGTTCAATGTGTGCCACTACAGGAGTGAAGCGCCAGCGATGTGGCTGGAAAGCGCGGCGCAGCAAGGTTTCGAGAATCACACCGACGAAACCAAGCAGTTGCATGCTGTCCTGCCAGAGCGTGCCGACGGCGCGGCCGATACGCTCCAGCAGCTGCAACAGCACATTGCGCTCGGCCTCCTTGACCGGGATGCAGTAATCCTGGACCGAGCAGTAGACATTCTTCAGCAGCGCCCGGCTGGCCTCAGGCAGTTCGTGGGTGCAGCGCGACAGGCGCTCGGAGCCTAGCAGTTCGGCCAGCAGCGAAGCGCCGGCGGTGTCCAGGCGGCCCAGCTGGCTGAGGTCGGCGACGGTGTCGGCAGCGCACTGCGTGCGCAGGCGCTCGCTCTCGCGCTTGAGGTTGGCGTAGTGTGCCAAGGTCCAGTCACCGGTAATACGCAGGCAGGCCGGTTGGCTGCTGGTGTCCAGGGTGGCGCTGGGGGTGGTCATAGGCTCCATGCAATTGACTCGGCGCTAAGGCTTAGGGGCTGATCATAGCGCAGGGGGCAGGGGCTGTTTGGTGATTATGTGCTGTGTGCACGCTTGGCAACAGTGACCTGGAGCAGCCTCGAGTTGCGAAGCGGTCGTGAGCGCCCACGGAAGTGGCGTGCTGTACCGACCCTTTCGCAGCACAAGGCTGCTCCGGCGCTAGGCAGGGTGTCAATTACCCGCTGGTGCATCATTGACCACCTTGAAGCGCAGCACGCCGATCACTTGCCCATCCTCGGTCAGCACCCTCACCTGCCACTTGCCTACCGGGTTGGGTGGGAAGTTCTGCTTGTGGGTCCAGGCCCGATAGCCTTCCTTGCGTCCGCCGTGGATGTCCAGGGCAATGCGGTCGACCTCCTTGCCGTCCTTTTGCCACACATGGTAGATCCGTTCGTTCAGGCCGCGTGGTGCGTTGATGGCGGTATAGGCATACAGGCCACTGCCGTGGATGCGGCTGGCAGCAATTTCGTCCAGTGAGTCGCCGGGTTGGCGGTTCAGCACTTCGGTACTCACCGCCACCTCGGTCATCCACAGGGTTGCCGGCGGTACCCAAGAGCGCAGCAGCCAGCCCCCGGCACCGACCGACAGGGTAACCAGCACCAGTGCCACCGCGCGGCGCCAATTGTTGATCGGGAAGCTGCTGGCCAGGCTGGGGAACGACAGGACCATGGCCGCGATCAGGGCCAGCTTGAAGCTTTGTGCGGTGGTCAGGTGCAGGATGATCGGGAGTGCGGTCAGCAGAGCAGCGAACAACGTCAGGGTATGCAGCGCCAGGAACAGCCAGCGCCGCGGTGCCAGCCACTTGTAGTACAGCGGGTCGATGATCGAAACCAGGCCGGCTGCGCCGAGCAAGCCGGTGAAGACCAGCTGACCGCTGTTCCAGGTGGTTGTGATGAAAAAGAACGGCAGCACGAAGAACAGCGTTTCCTGGTGGATCATCTGCGTTGCGTAGCGCAACAGCGGCTGAGGGATCTCGCGGTTGAAAGTGCGCGCGAACAGCCCGGTGAGGGTGTTCTCCAGCATCAGCCAGACCCAGCTGACCAGCATGAGCACAGCGACCCAGCTGGCCAGGCCGGCTTGGCGGTCGACCAGGATGAAGCTGCCGATACCAGAGAGGAAACCGCCGAGCGCGATGATGCCGGGGTAGCGCTTGAGTAGTTCGATGATGCGCTGGACGATATGGGGGATTTGGGGCATTGGGGGCTACAACAGAAAAGTGAGGTGGCTGTGCCAGCTTCTGCGCGGGCAACCCCGCGAAAGGGCAAGTACTGGCAAAAGGATACCGCCGATTCACTGCCGCCGTGTAGCACCACTGGGCCGTTCAGGCCCTTGCCGCCGCCAGCGCAACAGCCCCGCCGCCAGGACCAGCCCTACAAGCAAGGCCATCAGTCCGTAAAGCTCGTCATAGCCTAGCAACGGCTTTTCGATGCGCACATAGCCATCTTCCTTGAGCAGAGCCTTCAGCGCCTCGTTGGCCTGTTCCAGGCTGACCTGGCGCAGCTTGCGCACCGGGTTGGCAAAGCGCCCTTCGGTATAGTCGTTCAGCGCCCCCCAGTAGTAGTCGGCCAAGGCACTGTTGCCTTGGGTGCTCCAGCTTTCCTTGCCGATGCTGGCTTCCTTGATGCGGGCGAAGGTGTCCGGGTCCAGCCCTTCCTTGCGCAGGTGGTCGAACATGCCCTGCATCACCTTGATGGCCTTGTCGATGTCATCGCGCTCAAGGTCCGCATTGAGGCTGAGCAGGCCGGTGTCGCCAAAGCTCTCACGCTGCACGGAGGGGCCGTAGGATAGCTCGTTGCGCAGGCGCAGCTGGTCGTACAGCGCCCAGTCCAGGTAGCGCGACAGCAGGTCGAGTGTGGCTTGGTGGTCGTTGTCCAGCACCGGCTCGATGAACAGCCAGTGCAGTTTGACGCCATCGCCCAGCCAGCCGCGGGTCAGGTTGCGACGCTGCTCGGCCTGTCGGGTGATGCTTTCAAGGTTGCGACGCTCTTCTGGTTCAGTGGCGGGCAGTTCGCCAAACGACCGCTCCAGATAGGCCGGAAGCAGGCGGTCGAGGCCACCGACCATGATCAGGGTCATGTTGTTGGCCGCGTACCAGCGGTCACGCAAAGCCTGTACTTGCGCCAAGGTCATGTCGTCGAGGTTGGAGCGCTCCGGGCATTTCAGGCCCAGCTCGGTGGCCAACTGGTCGCTGGCGGGGTGGCCGATATCCTGGCGATCGAGCCAGCGCTGCAGGTGGCCATAGTGGCCGCCATCTTCGCGCTCTATGATGCGCTTGGCGGTGGCCAAGGTCTTGGCGTCGATGCGGGTATCGCGGATG
The DNA here is from genome assembly GCF_043106315.1 of Pseudomonas sp. FYR_5. Lineage (NCBI taxonomy): Bacteria > Pseudomonadati > Pseudomonadota > Gammaproteobacteria > Pseudomonadales > Pseudomonadaceae > Pseudomonas > Pseudomonas sp. FYR_5. The sequence goes on from NZ_JBICMK010000095.1 coordinate 169,324, forward strand.
ACTGCCAACAGCAGGTCGAGGACCTTACGCTGGTTGCGCGCCGGGGCCTCGATGACAAAGGTGGTGTCGGCACTGCTGGTATAGGCGTTCCACTCGCCGCCAAGCGCTTGCAAGCGCTCTTCCAGCCCGCCTTCGCCTGTTTCGTCGATACCACTGAACAACAGGTGCTCAAGCAGGTGTGGCAGCTCTTTCTGCTCGCAGTCGAAATCATCCAGGCCCACGCCGACCACCAGACGAATCGCCACATGGTCACGTTCGTAACCGTTTTTCAGGATGACCTGCAGACCATTAGGCAACAGGTAGCCTTCAACCCGCGAGCGGTCGAGGGCGAACGAGGGCAGGCTGCAGATCAGCAGGCAAACGAACATCAGGCAACGCATGGGCGAGCGAGGGTCCTCAGCTAGGAGAAATCACGGCTGGCGGGCTTCATCGGGCACACTGTCGAGCATCAGCCCTCCGGTGTCCGAGCCGCCCAGTACCACATAGGCACTGCTACAGAACAAAGAGTTCAACCGCTTCATGTCGGCGATCAGCTCCAAGTGTAGCGAACTGGTTTCGATACTTTGCACGACCTTGCGCTGCAGGCGGCTGACATGGGCGTGGGCGAGGCGCCGTTCCTGGGCACGGAACCGGCGCTTTTCCCGCAGCAGCAAGCGGGCGCTTTCCGGGTCTGCACTGAGGAACACTGACAGGCCCAGGCGCAGGTTGGCCAGCAATTGCTCCTGAAGGCCGGACAGCTCTTCCAGGCCTACCCGGGAGAATTCCCGGCGCTGGCTGGTTTTCTGCTGCTGGACCTTGCGCAGCATGCGTTCGATCAGGTCACAGGCGAGTTTGAGGTTAATTGCCAGCTCTATGATTTCGGCCCAGCGGCGGTTGTCCTGCTCGCTGAGGTCTTCCCGTGACATCTGCGCCAGGTACAGCTTGATTGCGCTGTACAGGGCTTCGGCGTCTTCGCCCAAGGCGCGAACTTGCTGTGGCAAGGCGGTCTGGGTACCACGCAGGGCTCCAAGCATGGCTTCGAGCAGGCTGTCGACGATGTCCCCCAGGCGCAAAGTCTCGCGGGCGGCGTTGGCCAGGGCCAGGCTGGGCGTTTCCAAGGCCGAGACGTCGAGGTGGCGCGGACGCATCTGGCCATTGCCGGTTTCCCGTTCAGGCAGCAGGACGTTGCACAGTCGCCCCATCGGTTTGACGGTGGGCAGCATGATCAGACAGCGCAGCGTGTTGTAGAGCAGGTGAAAACCGATGACCAGTTCCTGAGGGCTGAAACTCAGCGAGTCCATCCATTCCACCAGCGGGTGCAGCACAGGGATGATCAGCACCAGGCCGATCAGCTTGTACAGCAAGCTGCCCAAGGCCACCCGACGCCCGGCGCCGTTCTGCATGCTGGTACTGATGAAAGCCAGCAGCCCGCTGCCGATGTTGGCGCCGACCACCAGCCCAATGGCTACCGGCAAGCTGATCAGTTCGGCGCCGGCCAGGGTTGCGGTGAGCAGAACCGCAGCCAGGCTGGAATAGGAAATCATGGCGAACATTGCCCCGACCAGAGCGTCGAGCATGATGTCGCCGGTCAGTGAGGCAAACAGCACTTTCACGCCCTGGGCATGGGTGATTGGCGCAGCTGCCTGCACGATAAGTTCAAGTGCCAGGATGATCAGGCCAAGCCCGATGCCCACCCGACCCAGTTGGCCGGCCCGTGTCTGCTTGCGCGAAAGGAAGAAGATCACGCCAAGGAAGATCAGCAGCGGCGACAGCCAGGACAGGTCGAAGGTCAGTACCCGGGCCATCAGTGCGGTACCCACGTCGGCACCCAGCATGATCGCCAAGGCCGGGGTCATGGCCATCAGACTCTGGCCGACGAACGAGGTGACCAACATGGCCGTGGCGTTGCTGCTTTGAACCATGGCCGTGACCAGAATTCCGGCGATGAATGCCAGCGGGCGCTTGTCCATGTTCTGGCTGATGATGCGCCGCAAGTTTGAGCCGAATACCCGGAGGATGCCGGTACGCACAATGTGGGTACCCCAGACCAGAAGCGTCACGGCCGAGAGCAGGTTGAGCAGGGTCAGCATGGCGAAGGCCCCCTGTTGCAAAGGCCCATCGGGCCAAGAAATGAAACGTGAGCGTTTGAAGAATTTTCAGTGCTCACTCAAAGCTTTAGTTGTTTTGCCCAGCTGTCGCCAGCTTCGCATGGCAGTCATTTATTTGAAACAGATCTGAAATGAATGATTGCCTGTGCGGGTCGCTTCGCGAGCAAGCCCCCACAGTGATCACGCACAGAAAAAAAACGGGCATGAAAAAGGGCCCCGCGAAGGGCCCTTGCTGTACTGCGCTTCCTTGGCCTTATTGACCCGGAATGTCCTTGCGCAGTTTCACCGGTTCATGATCTTTGCCTTCCTTGCGGGCCATGGCGGTGCGCATGCGTATATTGATGGCTTCCACCCCCAGCGAGAAGGCCATGGCGAAGTAGACATAGCCCTTCGGCACATGCACATCGAACGCTTCGGCGATCAGTACGGTACCGACCACGATCAGGAACGACAGCGCGAGCATCTTCAACGACGGGTGCTTGTCGATGAAATTGCTGATGGCGCCGGCGCACAGCATCATCACCAGCACGGCCACGACGATGGCGGCGATCATCACCGGCACGTGGGACACCATGCCCACTGCGGTGATCACCGAGTCCAGCGAGAACACGATGTCGATGATGGCGATCTGGATGATGGTGTAGAAGAACTTGCCACCTGCGCCTTTGGGCTCCTCTGCGTTCTCGTCCTCGCCTTCCAGGCCGTGGTAGATCTCCTGCGAGCTCTTCCACAGCAGGAACAGGCCACCGAAGAACAAAATCAGGTCACGGCCCGAGATGCCTTGGCCGAATACCACGAACAGGTCGGCGGTAAGGCGCATGACCCAGGTAATCGACAGCAGCAGCAGGATACGGGTGACCATGGCCAGGGCCAGGCCGAAGATCCGGGTGCGTGGCTGCATGTGCTTGGGCATGCGGCTGACCAGAATCGAGATCATGATGATGTTGTCGATACCGAGGACGATCTCAAGCGCGGTAAGGGTGAAAAAGGCAACCCAGATTTCCGGGCTGGTCAGCCATTCCATGTATTTTCCTTCGAGCGGTAATGGCAACGCGCCCCGGTCAGGGCGCGTCGCGTACGTGATACGGATGTATTAAAGACTACTGAACAGCGGGAAAATCCCCATCAGCAGTGCGCCGAGCATTATGCACAGGCATACCAGCACTGCCCACTTGAGCGTGAAGCGCTGATGATCGCCGAATTCGATACCGGCCAGGGCCACCAGCAGGTAGGTGGAGGGTACCAGCGGGCTGAGCAGGTGTACCGGCTGCCCGACGATCGACGCACGGGCCATTTCCACGGGGGTGATGCCGTAGTGGCTGGCGGCTTCGGCCAGCACCGGCAGCACGCCGTAGTAGAACGCGTCGTTGGACATGAAGAAGGTGAACGGCATGCTCACGATCGCGGTGATTACAGCCAGGTATGGGCCTAGCGCTTCAGGGATGACCGCCAGCAGGCTCTTGGACATGGCGTCGACCATGCCGGTGCCGGACAGGATACCGGTGAAGATGCCGGCGGCGAAGATCAGCCCGGTCACGGCCAGCACGCTGCCGGCGTGGGCGGCGATGCGGTCCTTCTGCTGTTGCAGGCAGGGGTAGTTGACGATCATGGCGATGCTGAAGGCAATCATGAACAGCACTGGCAGCGGCAGTACACCGGCGATCAGCGCGGCCATCAGGGCGGCGGTCAGGGCACCGTTGAAGTACAGCAGCTTCGGCCGACGTGCGTCCGGGTACTGCGAGACGGTGATTTCGCTGTGGTCGATGTCGTCGGTAGGCAGATGCAGTTCGCCCAGGCGGGCACGTTCGCGCTTGCCATACATGTAGGCAATGGCCAGGATCGCCAGCACACCGAACAGCATGGCCGGGATCATCGGCACGAAGATGTCTGACGGGTCTACGTGCAGGGCGCTGGCAGCACGCGCGGTCGGGCCCCCCCACGGGGTCATGTTCATCACACCGCCGGCTAGGATGATCAGGCCGGCCATGATCCGCGGGCTCATGCCCAGGCGGCTGTACATCGGCAGCATGGCGGCGCAGCAGATCATGTAGGTGGTGGCGCCGTCACCGTCCAGCGAGACCACCAGGGCCAGTACAGCGGTGCCGACCGAGACTTTCAGCGGGTCGCCCTTGACCAGCTTGAGGATCTTGCGCACGGCCGGGTCGAACAGGCCGGAATCGATCATCAGGGCGAAATAGAGGATGGCGAACATCAGCATCACGCCGGTAGGTGCGAGCTTGCTGATGCCCTCTAGCATCATGGGGCCGATCTTGGCGGAAAAACCACCGAACAGGGCGAACAGGATCGGTACCAGAATCAGCGCGATCAAGGCCGACAGGCGCTTGCTCATGATCAGGTACATGAACGTGATGACCATGGCAAAGCCGAGGAAGGTCAGCATGGCAATACTCCAGGCGTGGCGCGGCGAAAGGACAGTCGATTCGGGCGTATCAGCGCGTAGCGCGCTGTGCGGGGAGCATGCGGAGGGGGACTACGAAAAGGCGGGCACAGGAATACATCAGAATCACCATTGTTGTTGTTGATTGGGCCGGGCGCGGTATTGACCGGGTGCCCTGGCTGACCGGTCTTGTGCCGGTAGTGGGCGCTATCCTAAAAGGGCAAGCTTTCAGCCAGCTTTCGCTGAAGCAAAGGTGACGAGAGGTAGGTGATGCAGGATGTAACCGAAGGTGGCTGTCATTGTGGTGCCGTGCGCTATCGGCTGGAGGGCAACCTGACGGACATTGCCCACTGTCATTGTTCGATCTGCAGGCGGGTCAGCGGTGGACTGGTGGTCACCTGGCTTACCCTGCCCCGTTCCGGGTTCCAGTGGTTAACGGGCGAGCCGAACTGCTATGTGGCGCCAGCCAGTTGCAGCCGCTACTTCTGTGGGCAGTGTGGGGCGCATGTGGCGCTGGTGACCACGCATAGCCCGCAGACGATCGATGTGACGGTGGCGACGCTGGATCACCCTGAATGGGTGCGAGCCAACCGGCATATCTGGGTGGGCAGCCGGTTGCCCTGGTTGCATCTGGATGAGGATTTGCCCTCGGAAGACGAGGAGAGCCTGTAGGAACGGGCTTGCCCGCGAAAGGGCCAGCCCCTGCATGCATCACAACTGCAGACCGCCAGCAGCCTTGTGCAACGCCCGCAAGTGCTCGCCGATCTGCTTCACGTTGGCCTCGACCGCTGCAATTTCCTTGGCTCGCGACGGCTCCAGCAGCGCCCTCACCTCTTTGTCCAGGCTGGTGCTCAAGCGCAACAGCTGTGCCTGCCGCTCTCTGCTCACCTGCTCGAGGTGCTTGCGCTCTTCTGGCTGCGGCAGCCCGTAGCCTTTGGAGTCGAGCAACTCTGCCGGGCGGCTTAGAAAACCGCTGTTGGCAAGCATTTGCTTGAGCGTGGCATCGGCTTTGTTGATGCTGCCATCTTTCAATGCTGCGGCATTCAGGTAGCGCTGCTTGACCTCGTCCTGGGCCAGCAGAAGCTGCCGGCGCAAGCTGGCCTGCTCAAGCAGAAGCAGCGCCGCGCTGGTGCGCAGGTCAGCCTTGGTGAACCAGCTACGGCGCTGCTCGGCATCGAGGGCCAGCCAGTCCTCGACCAGCGCTTGCTTGATTGGCAACTGCTTTCTCAGCACCTCGAACATCGCCTGGTAGCGGTCGCGATAAGAATCGAAGCGGTAGCCCAGGCGTAGCGCTTCGCGTGGGTTATCAAGCACGCTGGTGTCTGCCAGCCCCCTGCCCTTGAGCACGGCCAGCAAACCGTTGGGCATGATGCTGTCCAGGTCGTTGAGGCGCGGATTGGCGGTGCCGCTGCGCAGCAGCTTCAATGACTCCACTGCACAGTTGTTGGACAGGAACCAGTAGTTGCCGTCATAGCTCCAGTGCATCTCGGCGGCCTGGCGCACCAGGTTCTCGATTTCGTCGCGGTTGAGCTTCAAGGGCACCGAGGCCAGGCTGCGCAGCTCGGTCTTGGTGTATTCGTCGATCACCTGGCCCAGCGGCAGCACGAATAGCCGCGACGGGTAGTTGCCGACCAGGCCGTCCCAGCTGGACAGTTGCACGTCGTTAACGAAGGCGCGGTACGACAGCACCAGGCTTTGGTCGAGGTCCAGGCGGCAATCTGGTCCGCGTGGGCGGCCCGGCTTGCAGATCACCAGGCGCAGCATGCTGTGCCCCCAACGGCTGGCCAGGTTCTGATTGGCTTCAGCCAGCAGGTAGTCCACTTCGTAGACCCGCTCCGGGTCGATTTCACCTAGCGGCTGGCGGGCGAAGTCGCTGCCGGCATTGATGAAGGGTAAGCCTTTGGCACAGGTGCTCTGTTGCGGTGCCCAGCCGAAGTGTTCGTGAAGGTATTGGTACAGCGCCGGGCGACGGCAGCTGTAGCTCGGGTCGAGGAGGAAATACTCCATGTTGACCGCGATGTATTCCTTGGGGCTGCTCAACTCATAGCTGTCGGGGCTGCGCACGAATTGGCCATTGTGCTGTTCGCGCTCGCCACGTCGGCCCACGTACTGCTGCCACCCGGCCAGGTCGAGCAGGCGTGGGTCGTCGCTCAGGGTGAAGCGGCGGTCGGCCTGGCCGCGGCATTCTTCCGGCAGGCCAACCTTGCCTAGCGTACCTTGCTGGCGCTTGCAGCGTGCAATTACTGATTTTTCGGCGCTGGGCCACAGGCGGGCACGGTCGTAGAGATGGGTGAGCTCGTGCAGCACGGTGGCCAGCAGCTCTTCACGCACCGTGCCATGTGGGCGATTGGTGCGCTCGCTGGCGGCGCTGCCATCGGTGAGGCTGGGCAGCAAGCGGCGGTTGAGCTCGAGGGTGGATATCAGTGATGCCTGCCCGTAAGTGTCGGGCGGCATGCTGTCGCTCCAGCTGACCCGCACGCGGCGGTCCAGCTGCTGCTTGAAACGCGGTGGCAGCTTGCCCATTGCCTCGTCGAGCAGGGCTTGGGAGGCTTGTGCTTGTTGCGGGTCGAGGCCGGAGGCCTGCAGCTCAAGCTGCAGGTCGGCCAAGGCGGGCGTGCCGAGCAGCGTCAGGGCGCAGCCGAGCAGCCAGGCACGCACGCGCTTCACAGTGCGAGTATGGCTTCAGCCAGTACCTGGTCGCTGGCGCTGCGCGCTTCCGGTACGCGCTCGCGCAGGGTATTGAAGGCGGCCTCGAGTTGGACGCCGCGGATGTCACCGTTGCTGGCGACGAAGCTTGCAGCGTCGTCGTGGGCTTCGCGCACCACTTTGGAGTCGCGGATCGATGTGGTGGTGTCCGAGGTGAAGTCGATCGAACGGCCAAAGGCACGCACGATGATGTTGCTGGTGGCCACCAGGGTCTGTGCCTGGGCCAGGTCGGCCAGCAGCAGCATGCCGAGGGAAGCGGCAATCAGCGGTTTGCGCATGGAGCATCTCCGAAAAATACAGGGAGTCAGGTGTAGCTATTGGACGAGAATTGCCTGCGCCAGTTCCAGATCGCCGACGGCGTGTCGTGCGCAATTGTGGCGTAATGATTCCAAGGCGGCTTCCAGGCGTGCACCACGGATCTGCCCGTCGCTGGCAACGAATGCGGCGGCATCGTCGCGGGCCTGGGTGACCAGTTTGCGATCGAACGGTGCGGTTGTGACCTGGCTGGTGACATAGCCGGTGATGACCAGGCTTTGTGTGGTGGTATCCATGGCATGGGCGCTGGCCATGCCTGCGGTGGCGAACAGCAACGGCAACAGATAACGCATGAGCTTTCTTGAAGGCTGGAAAAATGAACGGCGAAGCCTACCTCAGGTGCGAGGGCCGAAGCCAACGCACCTGTTGTGCATGGCGCGTATCAGAGGGCCAGGATGGCCTGGGCCAGTTGTGCATCGCTGGCTTGCAGGGCCGGCATGTTCGAACGGATGTGTACAAAGGCGCTTTCCAGTCGGGCGCCGCGGATAGCGCCCTGAGTGCCGACGAAGCTGGCAGCGTCATCGCGGGCTGCCTGGACAATCTTGTCGTCGCGGAACGAAGAGCTCACGTCGGAAGTGGCGTCGGTGGAGGCAGCAACGGCGCCCACTACCGCGTCGGTGGTGACAACGAAACTGGTGGCGTTGGCAGTGCCGGCCAAGCCTAGCAGCAGGACGGCGCCAAGCAGGTGTTTACGGTTCATGATTGTGGACTCCTGGGTATGTCAGGTTGGTTCTGCTGTATCGGACGTTTGCAGGGCGCGTCACGGTACGTTTTCATCAACTGGTTCTAGCAGACGGTTAGGCCAAGCGTACCACGCAGTGCTGCCTAGAGATGACAACGACCGCAATGCCAGGTAACTGTTATGGCTTATTTAAGTTTCTGTAAAACTGTACCTGTCGCAATCTGAAGCACGCTACTGCGCGTCTGTCGGGCAATAAAAAACCCGCTGCAGTCACCTGCAACGGGTTTGAGGAATTCACGGTGCCGGCGAAGCCGGCAAGCCGGGAGCTTAGCGCCAGAAAGGCTTGCTCAGCTCTTCGTAACGCTGCGACTCGCTGATACCGGCATCTGCAAGCAGGCGGGAGTCCAGGCGAGCCAGTTGACGACGGCTGGTCATACGACGCTGCCACAGCAGCAGGGTCGACAATGCGCGCAGTGGCATCGAGGCGTTGGATTGCTGGGCGTTGCTTTCAAAAACCAGACCGGAACTGAGGGTACGTTCCATGATGCTTCATCCTTCCGCTTATGGCGGGATTAGGTAGTGATTTAACTGATGCCAATGATCCTCCTCTGTCGTCCATAACAGTAGATACAGTTCAGGTGAAAGACGATGGCTCAGTTAACTGTGTAACCCTACTGTTGCACTCGAAATAGGCGCAACTGTACCGGTCTGCACACATATGGTGCGTTTTACTGCGGTTGAGGTTTTAGAAAGGCGGGGAATGGTGAAAATACCAGTACAGTAGAACAGTTTTAAACGTTAACTGCGTGGCACAGATTTGCTGACCCGGTCGCGTGTTGTGACAAGGTCGGAAGTGGAACCGAGAATGTCAGAAATACAGCGGAGATTGCAGGGGGCTGCTGTGCAGCCCATCGCGACACGCGGCCGCTCCTACAGGTCGCGTTAGCGGAACAGCGGGGGGAAAGCCGCTGTTCTTGCTACGACTGGATCAGCTAGCCAGCATGCGCCCGGTTTCTTCCAGGTTTTCGTGCCAGCTCAGGGCTTCACGCAGGATGTGCGGGGTATGGCCGCCACGCTGGCAGGCGCGGTCGAAGTAATCGTTCAGTGCAGCGCGGTAGTCTGGGTGCACGCAGTTGTCGATGATCGCCCGCGCCCGCTCGCGCGGCGCCAGGCCACGCAGGTCCGCCAGCCCCTGCTCGGTGACCAGTATGTCCACGTCGTGCTCGGTGTGGTCGACATGGCTGACCATTGGTACCACGCTGGAAATCGCGCCACCTTTGGCAATCGACTTGGTGACGAAGACCGCCAGGTGAGCATTACGGGCGAAGTCGCCGGAGCCACCGATGCCGTTCATCATCCTGGTGCCGCAGACGTGGGTGGAGTTGACGTTGCCGTAGATATCGAACTCCAGTGCGGTGTTGATACCGATGATGCCCAGGCGACGTACCACTTCCGGGTGGTTGGAGATCTCTTGCGGGCGTAGTACCAGCTTGTCCTTGTAGCGCTCCAGGTTACCGAATACATCGGCATTGCGGCGCGTCGACAGGGTGATCGAGCTGCCCGAGGCGAAGCTCAGCTTGCCGGCGTCGATCAGGTCGAAGGTGGAGTCCTGCAGTACTTCGGAGTACATGGTCAGGTCTTCGAACGGTGACGCGATCAGGCCGCACATCACCGCGTTGGCAATGCTGCCAATGCCGGCCTGCAGCGGGCCAAGCTTGTTGGTCATGCGGCCTGCGTCCACTTCCTTCTTGAGGAAGTTGATCAGGTGGTCGGCGATGCCCTGGGTTTCGTCATCTGGCGGCAGCACAGTGGACGGCGAGTCCGGCTGATCGCTGATGACGATACCGACGATCTTGGCCGGGTCGATCGGGATCGCGGTGCTGCCGATGCGGTCGTCGACCTTGACCAGCGGGATTGGCGTGCGGGTCGGGCGGTAGGTTGGGATATAGATGTCGTGCAGGCCTTCGAGGTTGGTGTTGTGCGAGAGGTTGATCTCCACAATCACTTGCTTGGCGAAGATCGCGAAGCTGGCCGAGTTGCCCACCGAAGTGGTTGGCACGATGTGGCCTTGCTCGGTAATGGCCACGGCTTCGATGACCGCGATGTCCGGCAGCTTCAGCTGCTGGTTGCGCAGTTGCTCGACGGTTTCCGACAGGTGCTGGTCGATGAACATCACCTGGCCGTCATTGATGGCTTTGCGCAGGGTGCTGTCGACCTGGAACGGCATGCGGCGGGCCAGTACACCGGCCTCGGTCAGTTGTTTGTCCAGGTCATTGCCCAGGCTGGCGCCGGTCATCAGGCTGATTTTCAGTGGCGATTGCTTGGCACGTTCGGCCAGTGCATGCGGTACGGCCTTGGCTTCGCCGGCGCGGGTGAAGCCGCTCATGCCGACAGTCATGCCGTCCTCGATCAGACCAGCGGCATCAGCCGCACTCATTACCTTGCTGTGCAGGGAGGACAAGCGGATACGATCACGGTACATGGATTGTTATCTCGGGCTACTGAAACTACTGCAGCGCAGTCTAGAGATTTCGCCCATTGCCGTCCCGCGACCATGGTCGTATGAGAAGCCTTGTATTTGAGCCGTTGATCCGGATCAATAAAAGAAAAGCCCCGGCAGATTCTGACCGGGGCTTCCTTTATATCAGCGGGTTTGTAGCGACTGTTGTCACTCCACCGCCTTGACCATGTCCTCGATGACCTTCTTGGCGTCACCGAACACCATCATGGTCTTGTCCAGATAGAACAGTTCGTTGTCCAGGCCGGCATAGCCACTGGCCATGGAGCGTTTGTTGACGATGATGGTCTTGGCCTTGAACGCTTCGAGGATCGGCATGCCGGCGATTGGCGACTTGGGATCGTTCTTCGCCGCCGGGTTGACCACGTCGTTGGCGCCCAGCACCAGCACCACGTCGGCCTGGCCGAACTCGGCGTTGATGTCTTCCATCTCGAATACCTGATCGTACGGCACTTCAGCCTCGGCCAGCAGTACGTTCATGTGCCCGGGCATACGGCCCGCCACCGGGTGAATCGCATACTTCACGGTCACCCCGTTGTGGGTCAGCTTCTCGGTCAGCTCTTTCAGCGCGTGCTGGGCACGGGCCACCGCCAGGCCGTAGCCCGGGACGATGATCACGCTGTCGGCATTGCTGAGCAGGAAGGTGGCGTCGTCAGCCGAGCCGGACTTCACCGGCCGCTGTTCTTGCGAACCCTGCGCCGCGCCAGCGTCGGTATCGCCACCGAAGCCGCCGAGGATGACGTTGAAGAACGAACGGTTCATCGCCTTGCACATGATGTACGAGAGGATGGCACCGGACGAACCTACCAGGGAGCCGGCGATGATCAGCATCGAGTTGTTCAGCGAGAAGCCGATGCCGGCCGCTGCCCAGCCCGAGTAGCTGTTGAGCATCGACACCACCACTGGCATGTCGGCGCCGCCGATCGGAATAATGATCAGCACACCCATGATGAAGGCCAGGACCAGCATCAGAGTGAAGGCACTGTAGTGGCCAGTGAAAGTGAACAGCAAGCCTAGGGCGATGGTTGTCAGGCCGAGGATCAGGTTCAGTTTGTGCTGGCCAGCGAACTGTACCGGTGCGCCCTGGAACAGGCGGAACTTGTACTTGCCCGACAGCTTGCCAAAGGCGATCACCGAGCCGGAGAAGGTAATGGCACCGATGGCAGCGCCGAGGAACAGTTCCAGGCGGTTACCGGTAGGGATCGGGTCGCTGATGGCAGCCACAATGCCCATCGACTGCGGCTCCAGTACGGCGGCGATGGCGATGAATACCGCGGCCAGGCCGATCATGCTGTGCATGAAGGCGACCAGTTCGGGCATCTTGGTCATCTCGACGCGCTTGGCCATGATCGAGCCGGCGGTGCCGCCGACCAGCAGGCCGACGATGACATAGCCGATACCGGCAGTGGCAAGTTCTGCCCCCAGCTTATAAATGAGGCCAACCGTAGTGAGGATGGCGAGCCCCATGCCGATCATGCCGAACAAATTGCCGCGCCGCGAGGTGGTCGGGTGCGACAGGCCCTTGAGCGCCTGGATGAAGCACACCGAGGCGACGAGGTAGAGGAGCGTTACCAGATTCATGCTCATGCTTACTTCTTCGCCTCGTTCTTGGTTTTCTTCTTGAACATCTCAAGCATGCGGCGGGTGACCAGGAAGCCACCGAACACGTTGACTGCGGCAAGGGCTACGGCCAGCGTGCCCATCAACTTGCCGGCCGGGGTCACGGTCAGGGCTGCGGCCAGCATGGCGCCGACGATCACGATTGCCGAGATGGCATTGGTGACCGCCATCAATGGGGTGTGCAGCGCCGGGGTGACGTTCCACACCACGTGGTAGCCCACATAGATGGCCAGCACGAAAATGATCAGGTTATAGATGCCGTGGGAAATCAGCATGTCTTCCATTGTCGTGCTCCTTAGCCGTTTTTGCGGACGACTTGACCATCACGGCACATCAGGCAGGCCGCGACGATGTCGTCTTCGAGGTTGATGGTCAGCGCGCCGTCCTTGTCGAACAGCAGCTTCATGAAGTCCAGCAGGTTGCGTGCATACAGTGCCGAAGCATCGGCACCCACCTGGGCCGGCAGGTTGGTCGGGCCGACGATGGTCACGCCATTCTCCTGCACCACCTGGTCTGCGACGGTCAGCGGGCAGTTGCCGCCTTGGGCGGCAGCCAGGTCGATGACTACCGAGCCAGGCTTCATCTGCGCCACGGTTTCGGCGCTTAGCAGGGTCGGCGCCTTGCGGCCAGGGATCAGCGCGGTGGTGATGACGATATCGGACTGCTTGGCGCGCTCGTGCACGGCCTGGGCCTGGCGCTGCATCCAACTGGCCGGCATTGGTCGGGCATAGCCGCCAACGCCTTCGGCGCACTCTCGCTCCTCGTCGGTCTCGTATGGCACGTCGATGAATTTTGCGCCCAGTGATTCGATCTGCTCTTTCACAGCAGGGCGAACGTCGGATGCTTCGATCACCGCACCCAGGCGCTTGGCTGTGGCGATGGCCTGCAAGCCGGCAACGCCGGCACCCAGGACCAGCACGCGTGCCGCCTTGACGGTACCGGCAGCGGTCATCAGCATCGGCATGAAGCGTGGGTAGTGATGGGCTGCCAGCAACACGGCCTTGTAACCGGCGATGTTGGCCTGCGACGACAGCACATCCAGGCTCTGCGCCCGCGATGTTCGCGGCGCGGCTTCCAGGGCGAAGGCGGTAATACCGCGTTCGGCCATCTTGCCGATCAGTTCCCCGTTGAAGGGGTTGAGCATGCCCACCAGAAGGCTGCCGCTGTTGATCAGGGCCAGTTCCTGGTCGTTGGGGGCGACCACTTTGAGTACCAATTGGGCGCCGTAGGCATCGGCAGCGCTCCCAATGGAAGCACCCACGGCTTCATAGGCACTGTCCGGAATGGCGGCGTTGAGCCCTGCCCCCCGTTGAACGGTGACCTGATGGCCCTGGCCAATCAGTTTCTTGATGGTTTCGGGGGTCGCAGCGACCCTTGTCTCACCGGTCTGCGTCTCGAGAGGAACACCAATGTGCACGACTATTTCTCCTGCGGTGACCTTTTGTCTTTGTAGAAGCCAGCACACTTCGGATGGTGCGCTGGGGCGGCTGTGGAGCGCCAACCCGCCGGATCCCGGGCGGGGCGAAGCATTTTGCAGACGAACCCAGAGGCCTTCAACCGGTTCTGGAGCGAAACGAAGTCAAAACTACAAGTCACCCTGTGACCGCTTGTCGCAGTGATAGGGCTGCAGCCCGTCAAGCATGGGCCATTGGCAGATTAGGAGAAAAAATCAAAAAAAAATCGGCCAATTCGCTTACGACTAGTTGGATGTCGCAAAATAACTCGCTAAGCCGCGTACTTAGCAGGGTTAAAGGGTATTTTTGTGCTTGCGTTACAGTTTGCGTATATGCGACATATACATATATCTGTAGGTGTTTAAAATAATTGACTACAGAGTCAATTTGTCGCGCTTGTCCCTGTCTTATTGATGTAGGCCTGAGCCTGGCTCACAAGCCAGTCGCGAAAAGCTCGTAGCGAGGCCGACTCCACCTTGCGCTCTGGAATCATCAGATAGTAGGCCTTGTCGCTACTCAGGGCATGCCTGTTAGCGACCACCAGCCTACCCTCCTCCAACTCCCGCTGGATCAGGAACGGTGGTATCAGGGCAATGCCCATGTCGTGCATGGCCGCCTGGGCGAGCATCGAGAATAGTTCATAGCGCGGGCCTGTCATGTCGCGCTCAACGTGCATGCCCACACTGCCGAACCATTGCCGCCAGGCATACGGGCGTGTGCTCTGCTGCAGCAATGGTAGTTGCGCGATGTGGCGTGCTTCGAGCACGCCTTGGCCGTTCAGCAGTGTCGGGCTGCAAACCGGTACCGGGTTTTCGCCCATCAGTTGGTGCGACTGGGTGCCTGACCAGTCTGCATCACCAAAATATATGGCTGCATCGAAGGCAGTGTCGGCAAACAGGAAGGGCCGGGTGCGGTTGGTAAGGTTGACCGTGACCTCCGGATGGCGCTGCTGGAAGTCCTTGAGCCGTGGTAGCAGCCATTGAGTGCCAAACGTCGGTACTACCGCCAGTTCGATCACATTGGCGCCTTGCTGGCGCATCACCGACAAGGTATCGCGCTCCACGGCATCCAGTTGGGCCGCCACCTGGCGACTGTAGGACAGGCCGGCTTCAGTCAGCGTCACGCCGCGGCGCGAACGGCGGAACAGTTCCACATTGAGGAAGGCTTCAAGACCGCCGATCTGCCGACAGACGGCACCCTGGGTCAGTGCGAGTTCCTGGGCAGCCTTGGTAAAGCTCTCGTTACGGGCTGCCGCCTCGAAGCAAATCAGGGCGGCGGTACTGGGGATCTTACGGCGCATGTACGTCAACCTCACTTGTAAGGCTGTCAATAAGGCGTTTTGCCGATTTACGGAGTGACAAAATATCACTAATCGGTGCGCAATCCTCGTTTGTCCCCGCCGCCGATCAGGCCTAGGCTCAAAGGCACAAGAAACTGCCCCCTATTTCGAGGATTCGCTCATGGCCGGTAAAGCAAGCTTCAACTGGATCGACCCGCTGCTGCTGGATCAGCAGCTCACTGAAGAAGAGCGCATGGTGCGTGACAGCGCTTATCAGTTCGCCCAGGACAAGCTGGCGCCGCGTGTGCTCGAGGCCTTCCGCCACGAGCAGACCGACCCCGCGATCTTCCGCGAGATGGGTGAAGTCGGCCTGTTGGGTGCAACCATCCCCGAGCAATACGGTGGCAGCGGCCTGAACTATGTGTGCTACGGCCTTATTGCTCGCGAAGTGGAACGTATCGACTCGGGTTACCGCTCGATGATGAGCGTGCAGTCGTCGCTGGTGATGGTGCCGATCAACGAATTTGGCACCGAAGCGCAAAAGCAGAAGTACCTCCCCAAACTGGCCAGTGGCGAGTGGATTGGTTGCTTCGGTCTGACCGAGCCTAACCATGGCTCCGATCCTGGCTCGATGATTACCCGGGCGAGGAAGGTCGATGGTGGCTACCGGCTGACCGGCAGCAAGATGTGGATCACCAACAGTCCCATCGCCGATGTGTTCGTGGTGTGGGCCAAGGATGATGCAGGCGATATCCGTGGCTTTGTACTGGAAAAAGGCTGGCAAGGTCTCAGTGCCCCGGCCATTCATGGCAAGGTTGGCCTGCGCGCCTCGATCACTGGTGAAATCGTCATGGACAATGTGTTCGTGCCGGAAGAGAACATCTTCCCGGACGTGCGTGGCCTCAAGGGCCCGTTCACCTGTCTGAATTCGGCTCGCTATGGTATTTCGTGGGGGGCGCTGGGTGCCGCTGAAGCCTGCTGGCACACCGCCCGCCAATACACCTTGGATCGTCAGCAGTTTGGTCGTCCACTGGCCGCCAACCAGTTGATACAGAAGAAGCTGGCCGACATGCAGACCGAAATCACCCTGGCGCTGCAGGGCTGCCTGCGTCTGGGGCGCATGAAGGATGAAGGGACGGCTGCGGTGGAGATCACCTCCATCATGAAGCGCAATTCCTGCGGCAAGGCGCTGGATATCGCCCGTATGGCGCGTGACATGCTGGGCGGCAACGGCATCTCCGACGAGTTTGGTGTGGCCCGTCATCTGGTTAACCTGGAGGTGGTCAACACCTATGAAGGTACCCACGACGTGCATGCACTTATCCTGGGGCGTGCGCAGACTGGTATCCAGGCGTTCTATTAATAAGGAGCAAGCCATGGGCGCGCTATCACATCTGCGGGTGCTAGACCTTTCGCGCGTGTTGGCCGGCCCGTGGTCTGGTCAGATTCTGGCTGACCTTGGCGCCGACGTGATCAAGGTCGAGCGCCCTGGCAGTGGCGACGATACCCGCTCATGGGGGCCGCCTTTCCTAAAGGATGTCGAAGGTGAGGACACCAGTGAGGCGGCTTACTACCTGTCGGCCAACCGCAACAAGCGCTCGGTGACCATCGACTTTACCCAGCCAGAGGGGCAGCGGTTGGTGCGGGAGCTGGCGGCGAAGTGCGATATCGTCATAGAGAACTTCAAGGTGGGTGGGCTGGCTGCCTATGGCCTGGACTACCAGAGCCTCAAGGCGGTAAACCCGCAGCTCATCTATTGCTCCATTACCGGCTTCGGTCAGACCGGGCCCTATTCCAAGCGCGCTGGCTATGACTTCATGATCCAGGGATTGGGTGGGCTGATGAGCCTGACCGGTCGTCCGGAGGGTGAAGAAGGCGCGGGGCCGGTCAAGGTGGGTGTGGCGCTTACCGATATTCTGACCGGGTTGTATTCCACGGTCGCCATGCTGGCTGCTCTCGCCCACCGGGATCAGACAGGGATCGGCCAACATGTCGACATGGCATTGCTCGATGTGCAGGTGGCCTGTCTGGCGAACCAGGCAATGAACTACCTGACCACGGGCACCCCTCCTCGTCGGCTGGGCAATGCACACCCCAATATAGTCCCCTACCAGGACTTTCCGACGGCAGATGGCGATTTCATTCTTACTGTGGGTAATGACAGTCAGTTCCGTAAGTTCGCCGAGGTGGCTGGGCAGCCGCAATGGGCGGAAGACCCGCGCTTCGTTACCAATAAGCTGCGGGTGGCCAACCGGGCCGAGCTGATACCATTGATCCGTCAGGCTACGGTATTCAAGACCACGGCTGAGTGGGTGGCCCAGCTGGAGGCTGCTGGAGTGCCATGTGGGCCTATCAATAACCTGGCGCAGATGTTCCAGGACCCTCAGGTATTGGCGCGTGGGTTGGCGGTGAGTATTCCGCATCCATTGGCGGGTAATGTGCCGCAGGTTGCGAGCCCGATACGGTTGTCGGAGACGCCAGTGGAGTATCGCCGGGCGCCACCACTGCTGGGCGAGCATACCGAAGTGGTGCTGGGGGAAGTATTGGGGCTGGATGCCGGCGAGGTACAGCGTCTGCGTGTTGCGGGTGTGCTTTAGATGAAAAGCGGGGAGGCCGACAGGCCTCCCCGCTTTGCTTTTCTGCGCTATCAAGGTTTATTGAAATTAAAGGTTGACGCCCTCTCGAATCCCCTTATAATGCGCCCCACTTCCAGCGACAACGGAACGACAAACTCCTTGAAATTCAATGAGTTAGACAATTCTGAAGGTGCTGCAAGGGCTACGATCAAATGATCGAAAGCGGTTGAAAAGGTGGTTGACAGTACTTCTAAGTGCTGTATGATTCGCCTCCCGCTACGAGAGATCGCAGCGAGCCAAGTGTTTGAAG